>NZ_JBRBEM010000032.1:0-2906 GCF_052805615.1 Pelomicrobium sp. P1 | reverse complement strand
TGCTCGGCGCCGGCCCCGATGCGCTCAACGTGGAGCGAGCGCTCGCTTCCCTTTCCCAGCCGGCGGTCGAGGTGGTGGGCTTCTATCCGCTCAAGGATGGTACGCAGCCCGCGGTGCCCCAAGGGAAGATCGTCGGCGATGCTTCGCCCCTGCCGGAACTGGTGCGGCGGCTGAACGTGCACGAGGTGATCGTGGCGGCCCGGGAACGGCGGGGGGGCGTGCTGCCCCTGCGGCAACTGCTCGATTGCCGTCTGCGGGGCGTTCGGGTGACCGACCTGCCCACCTTCTTCGAGCGGCTGAACGGAGAGGTGCACATCGAATCCCTGAAGGCGAGCTGGCTCATCTATGGGGACGGTTTCCGTCAGGGCATTGCCCGCACCCTGGTGAAACGGGCGTTCGACCTGGTCGCGGCGGGCCTGCTCCTCGTGGTGGCGGCTCCCGTCATGGTGCTCGCGGCCATCGCCATTTTTCTGGAGAGCGGGCGGCCCATCGTCTTCAAGCAGGAACGGGTAGGGGCGGGGGGCAGGACGTTCAACCTGCTCAAGTTCCGCAGTATGCGCCAGGACGCGGAAGCGGACGGCAAGCCCCGTTGGGCGTCCGAAAAGGATGACCGGGTGACGCGGGTGGGGCGTTTTATCCGCAAGACCCGCATCGACGAGTTGCCCCAGCTCATCAACGTCTTGAAGGGGGACATGAGCTTCGTGGGCCCGAGGCCCGAGCGGCCCTATTTCGTGGCCGAGCTGACCGAGCAGATTCCGTTCTATGGCGTGCGGCACAGCGTCAAGCCGGGCATCACCGGCTGGGCCCAGGTCCGCTATTGCTATGGTTGTTCCGTGCAGGATGCCCGCAAGAAGCTGCAGTTCGACCTTTATTACGTGAAAAACCACAGCCTTCTGCTCGACCTCGTGATCCTGTTCGAGACAGTCCGGGTCGTTCTCCTGGGAGAGGGCGCACGGTAGCCCGGAGCCTCACACAAGATCTCCCGAGGGATGGCAGGGGGCGCAACGGGACGGCGGCTCCCGGCGGGCGACGTTCGATGTCTACCCGTTTTCCATCGCCCAAGCCCGGTCCGTTCCCTTTTTCCCGCTTCGGATATCCTGCCTTGTCGCCTCTGGCGGGTAGCCTCCTTGCCATCGATTTTCGGGTGCTTTTTCCTTTTTTACGGCCGGCGGGAAAAAGCGCTCCAGGCGCTGGAGAGCGCGGGCGGGTCGAACCTGACGCAGCCTGGGTTCGTTGGTATGCTTATGCGAGGTCGTACCTTGGAGCGCCCGCCTCAGCCGGAACGAACCCATGGCCCCCTTCATGCTCCTGCTCCGGATGGCGCCGCGGGTGCGGCTTTCTCATTCCATGAATCCGGCATGCCCATCGGGCACTTACCGGCGCTCCCGATTTAAGGCGCCCTATGGTTGAAGGCCCAAGCGGAATCGGCTGGGGGATGGTCGCGGAGCCGGCCTTCTGGAGCTACGCCGCCGCTCTGGCCGCGTTCACGCTTTTCGCCTTGCAGCTATGGTTGGGATGGCGGGGAGGGCGCAATGCCGCCCTGTTGCTCACCGCCGTCGCTCTGAGCGCCGGCTGGGCGGGGAGCGGCCTGGCGGTGGTTCTGTCGGGAAGCCCCATGGCCTGGTCCGGATACCGGGGTCTGGACGCCCTGCGCATCCTGGCGTGGCTCGCTTTCCTGTTTTCCTTGCTACACCGCGGGGAGGGCTCGGGCCGGGGGCTGTCAAGCAGCGCCTGGCCATTCCTGCTCGCCGTGATTTTTCTGGCCACGCCGTGGCTTGCGCCGGCGCTGTCCGCGCTGGATCTCCAGGTTCCCCAGGCCTTGACCGCCTACGGGGGCTCCCTGGCGGTCTCGGTCCTAGGGCTCGCCACGGTGGAGCAGCTCTACCGCCGGGCGCCCAAGGGTTCCCGCTGGCACGTGGCGCCCTTGTGCATCGGGCTGGGCGGCGCGTTCGCGTTCGATCTGTACGCGTACGCCTATGCTCTGCTGTTCCGCGGTCCCCTGGACCCCGACCTGTGGAGCGCGCGGGGCGTGGCGCAGGCCCTGGTCATCCCCTTTGTCGCCCTGTCCACGGCCCGCAGCCGGGAATGGACCATCGACATCGCCTTTTCGCGGGGCGTGGTGTTCCACTCGACCGCCATCACGGCTGCCGGCCTGTACCTACTCGCCGTCGCCGCGGCCGGCTATTACGTGCGCTATTTCGGTGGTGCCTGGGGCAGGACCCTCCAGATCGGGTTCCTGTTCGCCGCCCTCCTGCTGCTGGGACTGGTGTTTTCCTCAGGCACCTTTCGCTCCCAGGTCCGGGTTTTCATCAACAAGCACTTCTTTTCCTACCGCTACGATTACCGCCAGGAATGGTTGAAAATCACCCGGCTCCTTTCGGGGGCCGGGGAGGGGTCCAACATGCACGAGCGCTGCGTGGTGGCCCTCGCCGATCTGGTGGAAAGCCCGGCCGGCGCGATCTGGCTTGAGGACCACCGGGGTCGGTACGTCCAGGCCGGCCGCTGGAACATGCGGGAGGTGAACGACGCGGAGCCAGCCGAGGGAGCACTCCCCAGCTTCCTCGAGAAAACCGGCTGGGTGGTGGATCTGGACGAGTTTCGGGCCAACCCGGAACGCTACCCTGACCTGCGGCTTCCCGAATGGCTCGCGCGCTTGCCCAACGCCTGGCTCATCGTCCCCCTGTCGCACCTGGAGCGGCTGCTCGGCTTCGTGATCCTCGCCACCGCGCGGGTTAAGGTGGAGATCAATTGGGAGGTGCGGGACCTGCTCAAAACGGCGGCCCGGCAGGTGGCCGGCTTCATCGGCCACGCCCGCGCCACGGAGGCGTTGCTGGAATCGCGCAAGTTCGAGGCCTTCAACCGCATGTCCGCCTTCGTGGTGCACGACCTGAAAAATTTGGTGGCAC
>NZ_JBRBEM010000031.1:0-4037 GCF_052805615.1 Pelomicrobium sp. P1 | reverse complement strand
CGTGGATGAGATCGACCCCGGGCTCGGCGGGGTCGATCCTGTAGCGCGTGGCCCCCTGTCCCCCGTCCATCTCGTCCTCGCCCGGGCCGCCAAGAAGGGTGGTGCCGTAGAGCAGCGTGTCGTTGCCAGGACCGCCATAAACAATCCTTCCTCCCTCGAGCCGGTCGTCACCGCTCCCGCCGTACACGAAGTCCTGACGGCCCGCGTAGACCACGTCGTTGCCCGCCCCCGCGTCGATCAAGGAGATCTCATCCCATCTGCCATGAATCTCGTTATCGCTCGGGCCGGCGACGATCTCCTCGAGGGTCCAGCTCCGCTCGTGCTGGCGCTCCACTTTGACGATGAGCGGCGCGGGGTTCCAGGTCAGCGGCACATAGGTATCCACGTTCGGTGGGGCATCGCTTGGGGTATAGCCCAAGAGGGTATAGGTGCGATAGCCGTATTCGTCCGTGCCGCTGTCGCGGTAAAAGGTCTTCAGTTCGTTCGTCAGCGGATCGACATCCATATAGGTGTGACTCCAGGACCCGCCATAGACGGGACCTCGGTCACTTCGATCCCATCGGAGGGCAAGGGCTACCCGCTCGTCCAGATCGGTTTCCACCCGTTCGGGTGACGGGGCACTGCGGATAATCACCGCTTCATCGGACGCTTGGCGGGAAAAAACGAACTTCTCAACATAGCGATAGAAGTGATCGAGATTGAAGAGGCCGCCAAATCCGTTCAAAGCGCTGGAGAATCGACGAGTCTCTGAAGTCGTCCCCGCCAGCGTGCCGGCGTAATAGGTCCTTTGGGTCCAACGGAAACTGTAGGCCAGGCTGACCGTCTCGGGGATGTATTCCATCGCCCCGTCGCCCCGCGGTCGATAGCCCAGGCGCCTCAAATGCGCTTCGTGCTGGGCCCGGGCGCCGGCAATGTAGTCTTCCCACGCCCGCGCCACCTCGTCGCCCTCATGGGGATCGGGGCGAAGGAGCAGCTCCGCCACCGTCTTGGTTTGCCCATCCGCGAGCCGCACCTGCCAGCGCTGATCCTGGGCAAAGTAGTCGTTTAGGAGCACGCCTTCTTCGCTCCCGCGCAGGGTCACGAAGAGATCAGCGTTCTGCTGGCGCAGCCCCAAGTGGTCAAAGCCGAGTCCTTCGGCCAGTCGCAAAGTGTTAACTTCGGCAGAGGCATCGACCACCCTGTCCCGGCCCATGCCAAAACCCACGAGGTAGGTATCCGCGCCGGCACCCCCTTCCAACCGGTCCTCGCCTGCACCGCCATCCAGGACATCGTCTCCGTCCCTCCCGAGAAGCGTGTCTTGTGCCGGCGTGCCCTGCAGACGGTCGTTGCCCTCGCTGCCCACGATCGGCGCAACCGGCAGGGATTCCAGGTCGGAGAGCCGAAGCTCTGTCCCGTCCCCGAAAACGATGCGCTCGATCCGATTGCGGGGCTCGTTGTACCAGCCCTCGACCGTCACCGCGTCCCCGGTGCCCTGGATTTCGACGACCAGGTCGCCGTTCGCCCGGCGGGCGACGGTTGCATGCTGCGGCAGAATGTCGGGGGCGAGTTGCAGGGTGTCGACAGAAGCGGCGTTGCCCTCCTCGAGAATCACATCCCGTCCGTCGCCGCGCTTGAAGAGGTAGGTATCGCTGCCTTCGCCCCCACGCAAGAAGTCCTCGCCCTTGCCGCCCCACAGGAAGTCATCTCCCGCCTCGCCCTCCAGGTGGTCGGTGCCAGCGCCCCCGTGAAGGGTGTCGTTGCCGCTGCTTCCATAAAGGTAGTCGTTTCCTCCCCATCCGACCAGCAGATCGTCGGTCTCTTGCCCCACGAGGTTTTGGGGCGCGCGGTAGGCAAAATCCAGCACCTCCTCAGGGCTGGTGAAGGCGCTGCCGTCGGCGAACTCGATGCCCTGCAATAGCCCCGGCCTGTCCTTCGGGAAGCTGTAAACTTCCCGACCCTGGACAGTGAGCACATAGGCGGGACCGCGATCATCAAAGCGGGTTTGGAGCACGAGGTCATCGGCCGAGACGCCGGCAGCAAAACGGATCAGGTTCTCCCCCTCTTCATCGAAGACGGTATCGGAAGCGTCCACGACGTAGGTGTCGTTGCCCGCCCCGCCCGCGAGATAATCGGACCCTTCACCCCCGTCGAGGAGATCATCGCCCGCGCCTCCCTCGAGCTGGTCGGTGCTCTCGCCTCCATAAAGCCGGTCATCCCCCGCATCGCCAAAGAGGCGATCCGCCTCTTCGCCGCCGGCGAGGAGGTCGTGGCCTTCGTCGCCTGCGAGCTGGTCTGCGCCTTCGCCTCCGAAGAGCTCGTCATCGCCCGCGCCTCCGGCGAGGAGGTCGTCGCCCTGCTCCCCGTCCAAATGATCCTTGCCCCCATCGCCCTGCAGGTCATCCTGGCCCGTACCGCCGAAGAGCAGATCGTCTCCTTCGCCGCCGGAGAGCAGGTCGGCTCCGTCCTGACCGGAGAGCGTGTCCGCCCCCGCCTCGCCCAGCAACGCATCGTCACCGGCGCCACCGAAGAGAAGATCGTCCCCGCCGTAACCCCGGAGATAGTCGTTGCCGTCCCCGCCATCGAGAGAATCGCCCTTCTGGTAGGCCTCGGGCACGTCGTCCCCATCCCCGAAGAGCCGATCTGAACCCTCACCCCCAACGAGCACATCCGCCTCACCGCCGCCGATCAGGAGGTCATCGCCCGCGCCCCCGTCGAGGAAATCCCGCCCCGCCTCGGCGGGGTCGACGAGCTTCGGTCCGTCGCCGTGGAGCAGGTCGGCTGCGTCCCCGCCAAAGAGAAGGTCATGGCCTTCATCACCCGTCATGACATCGTTCCCGGCCTCCCCGTGGAGCAGGTCATCGCCCAGCATCCCGACCACGATATCGTTCCCAGCCCCCGCGTAGACCACGTCGGCCGCCCCCACGTCGCGCGCATTGGCGAAAGCCGCCACCGGGGAGAACAGGGGATTGAGGGGGTCGCCGCGATCGACGCTCCAGTCGAAAGCCACCGCGCCGAGGAAGCGTTCTGGAATCTCGCCCCCATCATAGAAACCGCTGCGGGTGGGAAGGAAGTTGTCGTCGCCATCGATCACGTCATCGCCCCCGCCGCCCACCAGCAGATCCCGCCCGCCGCCCCCCATGAGCACGTCATCGCGATGGCCGCCGACGAGAAGATCGTCGCCCAAGCCCCCGCTCAGCCAGTCGCCCCGGCCCTCGATGCGGGCGGCGTTTTGGGATTGGGCGAGAAAGTCCACCAGCTCCACCCGATCGGCCCCGTAGAGCTCGTCGTTGCCGTTGCTGCCCGCCAGCACGTCCGAGCCTTCGTTGCCTTCGATGCGATCGTCGGCAAGGCTCTTAGGGTTGACCACGTCGTCGCCCACCCCCGCCTTCCAGTGGTAGCCGACGGTAGCGTCCGGCACGCCCGCAAGATAGTCGTGCGGGGCTGCCAGGTCCTGGTCGCCGGCGATGACGGTCTCCGAGGGCTGCGCCCCTTCCCTCAAGTGAATTCCCAGCGCCCCCTCCTCGTAATCTTCGATCACCACCGAGGCGCCGCCGGAGAGGGTAATGGTGAGCGGGGAGTTGCGCGTCGCGGTGATCCCCGCATCGGCCAGGAAGACGTACTGCGTCCCTTGCTTCACGAACGTACCGGCGATCACCCGTCCCGCCCCATCCTTCACCACCCCCTGGCCGTCGGCGTCGAAAATCGCATCGCGCCCCGAACCCACCACATAAGTGTCAAAGCCCGCACCCCCTTCCAGCCGGTCCTCGCCCGCGCCCCCCACCAGGGTGTCCTCCCCCGCGCCGCCCTGAAGGGTATCCGCGCCGGCGTTGCCCTCGAGATAATCCCGGCCGCCGGCCCCGTCGAGGCTGTCCTCGCCCCCGCCGCCGTACAGATGGTCTTCCATGGCCCCGCCGCTGAAGCGGTTGTCGCGGCTATCGCCGAAGAAGTAGCGCTGTACGTTGGGAAAGGGACTCTCAGGCGCAAAGCCCTGGGCAATCTTGTCGCCGGTGGCGGCGTCTTCGAAGAAGACGGCGTCCCGGAGATACGGATGGTCGGCA
>NZ_JBRBEM010000029.1:0-6159 GCF_052805615.1 Pelomicrobium sp. P1 | reverse complement strand
CAACTCGGCGAGCGACAGGCTTGCGCCGTCGGCGAAGCGCACCGTCTCGATTCCCCGCCCCAGGGGCTCCTGCGGCCGGGGGATCAGAAGCCGCGCCCCCCGCCCATCGCCCCAGGAGAGGTCGAGGATCACGTAGGGGAGCACCTCTCCCGTGTCGGGGGAGGCCCGCTCGATGCGCCCCCAGGAAAGCGAAACCTCGGCCGCCGTCACGCCCGGGCCGAACTCCACCACGTCCTGCTCGATCACCCCGGCCTCCACCGCCTCCGCCAGGGCAGCGAAGTCGGTGGCCGAGCGGGCGGGCGGCTCGGGGAGCGGCTCGATATAGGTCACGCTCCCATCGGCCAACGCCTCGTCCAGACTCCGCCCATACTCGGCAAGCCGCGCTTCCACCTCTCCCAAGCTCTCGAAGAAACCGCCCCCGGCTTCGCCCTCCCCACCCCACAGGGCGTAGCGCCCGCCGTAGGCATGGCGGTAGCGCCAGTCCTCGATCCCGAGACTTCCATAGTAGGCGTCGAGGTACGCTTCCTGGGATTCGCCCGTGTCGTGGATGAGATCGACCCCGGGCTCGGCGGGGTCGATCCTGTAGCGCGTGGCCCCCTGTCCCCCGTCCATCTCGTCCTCGCCCGGGCCGCCAAGAAGGGTGGTGCCGTAGAGCAGCGTGTCGTTGCCTTCACCCCCTAGGAGCGTCTGCCCGCCGATGAGGTTGTCGTTGCCTGGTCCCCCGTGCACGATGGCGTTCCAGGGGGCGTAGACTTCATCGTCGCCAGTGCCCGTATCGATGAGCACATGGCCGCCCGGATCGGTTACCGGCAGCGTCCAGCCGTCTATCAGGTCGTCACCCGCGGTGCCCGTCGCCCATCCGTCGCCACCGATGGAGGCCAAATCGATGGGCAGGCGATCGAGCGCCTCCCGATCGAGAAGGCTGCCGTCGGCAAAGCGGATCGCCTCGATCCCCGCGCGGGGATTGCCCGCCGCCGTGCGGGCGAATACCCGGTCACCACCCTCGCTCGTGATCTCCAGAGCCCCTTGAGCGAGGCGCCGCAGGTGCGCTTCCCAGGGAAACAGGTCCTCCAGCACCAAGGTGTCGAGGCCTTCCATGCCGGCGTCGGCGATCACGTCGGAACCATCCCCTTTGCGAAAGAGGTAAGTGTCGCCGTCCTCGCCGCCATCGAGGGCGTCCTCGCCCGCACCGCCCCGGAGGGTGTCCTCGCCCGCGCCTCCGTAGAGGCGGTCGTCCCCAGCGCCGCCGATCAGCATGTCGGCTCCACCGTTGCCGTGCAGCTCGTCGTCGCCAGCGCCGCCATTCAAGTAGTCGCTCCCATGGGTAAGGGGGTCGAGCTCGTCGGCGTCCCCAAAGAGCCGGTCATCGCCCTCACCGCCGTAGAGCTCGTCACTACCGCCATCACCGAAGATCAGATCATGGCCTGCGCCCCCATAGAGGAGATCCGCCCCGCCCTCCTCGGGCAGGACCGGGCTCAGCGCCGAGCCGAGAATGACGACCCCATGGGTCCCCATGATAGGACTGACGATCCGTCGCCCATCCGGGCCCACTTCTATCCGCCAGTTGGGATCTCTAGGGAGCGCGTCCACATCGCCCAGAAGGACGTCGTCGCCTGCGCTTCCCAGGAGGAGATCGGCGCCGTTGCCGCCAGAGAGCACGTCAGCGCCTCCCGCGCCCACCAGAAGGTCTTCGCCCGCCCCGCCCGCGAGCCAGTCCCGGTGGGAATCCGCCGCAGCGGCAGCAAGCGAGTGCGCCTGCGTGTCGGCGAACAAGCGATCAGCGCCGAGGTCCCCGATCAGCACGTCGCTGCCTGAGCCCCCTTCCAGTAAATCGTCGCCGTCGCCGCCGTGCACGATGTCGTTGCCCTCTCCTCCCTCCAGCCAGTCCGGCTCACCGCGCCCGTAGACACGGTAGGTCCCCGCGAGCTGATCGTCGCCGGCTTCGCCGAGGAAATGGTTTGGGCCGTCGGAGCCGATCACCGTGTCGTTGCCGCCCCCAGCATACACTTGGGTCGTGGAGAGGGGGTTCTGGAACCAAATGAAGTCATTGCCATCGCCCCATACCCCGGTGTTCTCTTCCCAGTACGTCGCGGAAGCGCTCGCCAGATCCAGGTCGTCTGGCCGGGGCTCGAGGGTGAGCGCCGCTTCTTCGCGGCTCTGGTGGGTAGGTTCGCCGGCACCATCGACCAGGGTGGCCTCCACCGAGACCGCCGCCGCCACATCGACATCGCCCCGGGCCCACAGCCCGAAGCGCGCTTCGCGCGCACCTACCGGAACGGTAAGGTAAAAGACCCCGGCTTCCACGGAAACCGGCTCGCCGTCCTGAAAGGCCTGCAACGCCTCGCCCGCCCCGCTCACGCGCAGCCGGATGCGCTGGCCGCCTTCGGGGGCGGGATAGGGCAGAAAGACGCTCAGCATCTGCAAGCGCCCCTCCTCCAAGGCAAAGGCGGGCAAGGCCTGCGCCTGCGGATCGAACGCCGGCGTATCGAAGGGGTTCTCGCCCCAGCCTGGGCGCATGATCGCTGTCTGGCCGGCCAATTCGACAACCGCTTGGGCTTCCCGGAGAGCGCTCTTGATGGTTGGATCGAGCGAGGGATCCTCAAGCGCTGCCGCAAACGAGCTTCGGAAAGCGTCGACTTCCAGAAATCCCAGGGACGAGCCGAGGTCGAAGAGGGTGTCCGAGACCTTGGCCACGAGCTCCTGATAGGCGTTGCCGATCCCCTCCGCCGCATCGACGATGAATTCCACGAGTCGCTCTCTTAGAGGCTCCTCCAGGCCGAAAAAGCCGATCAGCGCCTCGTCCAGCCCCGCCATCAGCTCCGCGCCGAAGCGCGGCAGGTCCACCCCCGTCTTCGCCTTGACCTGGTCGAGCACGTTGACCAGGCCGCGGTTGAGCGCATCGGTCGTGCTGGCCATGGCATCGGCGAGCGCCGTGGCGTCAAGATCGAGGGCGGAAAGCCCAAGCAGTTGCCCGAGCCGGCCCAAGCGGCCCGTCGCCTGGGTGCCGAGGGCGGCGGCCGTAAAGAGCGTGAGGCGAAAGATCGCTTCCCGGTTGCTTTCCACCGTGCCGTCGCTGTTGCCGAGCCGGGAGATGTTCGCCGCGATGGTCTGGGCTGCGGCCACATCGATGTAGAAAGGCGTGTAGCCGCCATCGGCTAAGCTCTCCCACCAGTCCCGGCGCTGGATACCGTGAGCGTTGAAGCCGTATTCGCCGCTCGCTCCGAAGTCCACCTTGTGCCCGTAGACCCGCCCGCCAACGTGGGCGCCGCCTACGAGATGCACGATGTCGCCGTGCAAGAACGGCAGAAACCCTTCGATCACATGGTGCTCGCCGCTCGCCACGATGGAGCGCTTGTCGGAGGCTTGCGTCGCGCTCGGCGAGTGGCCGATGCCGGGAGCGTTGAAAGTGTAGAAGTGGAGTTGGGAAGCTGAAACCGTGTAGGCCGGATTCCCGGATATGGCGGCAGCGATTTTCGCGACCGATTCGACGTCACTACGGTTTGTATCTTGCAGGTTCGTATCGTTGATCGCCCACTGAACCAAAGCTCCACCCAAGCTGTGACCGACAAGCTCCACCGCACGGCCAGCGACCAGGCTGGCAGCGAGCCATCGATTCACCTCGGCCTGTGCTCCATCGAACTGATCCCGTCCGATGCTGTTGAGGTTGTTGTACCAATCCCGTAGGTCCGGGATGCCGTCCTGCGACCCTTCCGTGCCGCGGAAGGCAAGGATGCGCGTGTTCGGAGCAACGGCCGTGTTGTCCGACGCGGGCTTGAGCGCGTAGGCGTAGAGGCCGTTGGCGAGATCGAGCTCTCCAGGAAACCCATTTACGCCCAGCGAGTTGAAACTTGTATCCAGCTCCCAACCTACAGGAATAGACGATCGACCGGCATACACGCGCTCCGCAATCTCCCTCGCAAGAACGTATGGAATGAATCCCGTCATTGTTCACCTCCCTGCTCGATTCTCATGAGGAAAAGTTTGCTTGCCCCTTGGTCCAGGGCAGTGAAAGCAAGCCAGCGTCCATCGGGCGATACCCCAAGTCGGCTTTCGCCGGAACGCGGCAGCACCGTCAGACGCTCGATTTTTTGTGTCTCGCTGTGAAAGCGCAAAACACCATCGATCGGCTTTGCCCCTGTCACAGCCACATACACATTGCCTCGGGAATCTACGGCTACTCTGTGGATGACGACCACCTTGAATTTTTTGTCAGGATCAATGGTGAAGACCTCCTCCACTTGATTTCTTTTTCCATCGAGACGATACCGGCATACGCTGTCCCAGCCCCTCCCATGGGCAATGGGCTTTTTGACGCACACTCCGTAGGCGTAGCTTTCATCCGGGGTGATCGCCAGCGCTCCCACCCCAGCACCGAATCCTGCGTAGCCGGGATCGTCAGTAAGATTCGTCAGCACTTGGTGCTCTAAGTCGTAGAGTACCAACGCATAGCGCAGCGGCTTCCCATCCCGCCCCAGAAGGGGCGCCTCCGGATTCTTGATGGTCTTCGGTTGATCGTCCTCGCCCTTGACCTGAATCGTCTCTTCCCACCGATACTCCGCCAGCACAAACTTGGAAAGCGGCCAGAGGTTGCGTCCGTACGTGTTCCAGCATAAAGCTCTAAAATCCTGCTTGAGATAAAAGGGGGAACAATCATCGTGCCCTTCAAAGATGCCTCTCGACATCTTCCTGCTGTTTCCGACGACATAGCGCCCGCGCAAGCTTACTGCTTTAGATGGTGGATATAGTCCTCGCATCTCCGCGATTAGCTCTGGAGCCTCGCCCAATCTCAGCGCATAGAGTCTGGTCACGGAAGGATCAGAAGGAATCGAGCCAGAAACGTTGAACAAAATTGTTTTTTCTCCGCAGTCAATTCGAACGATTGTGCTTTGTAGCTCCGATGGAAGTGGCGAGAGATCGATTCTTGTTAGGCTATTCGGTTTGGTAGCGTCGAAGTAAAAAATTCCTTGCGCCTCGAACCTTGGCGTCCCGGGCGCTTGTCTCCCTTGCAGCACTACGAAGCGCTCGTTGTCGTACCAACAGCCGCTTCCCTGGATCCCCGTGTTGATGACTGTGTAATCCCGTTCCCCCGCTCCGATATCTCGGCATCCGACAGCGAGCAGCGAAAGGGCGATGCCCAATAAGCAGATTCGGATAGCTCTGGTCATGAACGTTTCCCAATCAGTGGATACGATCGCTCTCCACAGTGCTGTCGGTGGTGCCTCTCGGAGAGCCGTCTACCCACACGGCAGAGATGATCAGCGCAGCTATCGCCGAAGAAGTAGCGCTGTACGTTGGGAAAGGGACTCTCAGGCGCAAAGCCCTGGGCAATCTTGTCGCCGGTGGCGGCGTCTTCGAAGAAGACGGCGTCCCGGAGATACGGATGGTCGGCACCGTCGTAGCCATAGGTGGGATTGACCGGCTCGATGTCCTCGGCGCTGAACCAAAGCCTGCGCGCAAGGAAGTCGGCACGGTCGGTCAGATAGTGCGGGGTGAAGTCGCCGTTGCCCGTCGCGGGATCGAAAAGGTCCAACTCGCCCTTCGCGTTGAACGCACTGTAGTCGGCGCCAACCAGCGCAAAGGGGTTGAGCGCTTGAAGCGCGTAGCGGGTCGCCAGGCCCAAGGCGTCATTGCGCGAGCCCATGCCCTTCAGATCGGAGGCAGTCGCACCGGCCAGTACAGAGATCTGGACATTGCCTTTCAGGGCCGCGTAGGCAGCATCGTCCTGCAATGCCTGGAGATGGGCGTGGAGGGCCTCACGGTCATCGACCGCGGTCCTGCCAGCAGCCGGGCCGAGGATAATCCTTCGCAGCGCATCCAGGGCTGCTTCGAGCGTGCGCTCGGCGCTCACCCCAGAGGCATCGAGCAGTCGATTGAGCCGATCCTGCGAAAGGCCCGGGGCAAGCTCCGAGTAGACCGCCTGCACCGCCAGGGCGTCGGTGAGCCGCACGATGGCGTGGTTGCCGATCCCAAGGCCCGGGGCGGCTTCGATGTGCACCGGCAGCGCCGCCGAGGGCTGAGCCCCCAGGCCGGCGATGAGGGAGAGGCCCTCGGAGGCTTTGAGGTTCCAGATCCCGTTCTCGCCGGGGGCAGACTGAGTCAACACGCCGGAGAGCAGATCCCCGAGGGTGCCCAGCAGACCCCCCGAGCCCGGCGCGTTGA
>NZ_JBRBEM010000028.1:0-9778 GCF_052805615.1 Pelomicrobium sp. P1 | reverse complement strand
GAGTTTGGACTTTGAAGCGTTCGACTGAGCGCAGAAGCTAACGTATCACGGACCGGTCCGTTTGGGCGGCGTAGGCCTTGTTTCGCTGCTCCCCATTTGCCTTGGAGGGACAGCCCTCGTTTCGAAAGCTTCTTAGTGCTCCCCGCAACAGCGGCGGCCGCCTTCGTGCACCCAGTGGACCACCGCTTCCATGACCGGCCGGGTGCGGCCCGCGTTGGGATGGTTGATGAAGCACACCACCACGTGGCGCTGCCCGGCGCTGTCCCGCACGTAGCCCGCGATCGCGCGCACCCCTTCCAGGTAACCCGTCTTGAGATGGGCCTGGCCGCTGAAGGCATTGGCGCGCATGTGCTTCTTGAGGGTGCCGTCCACGCCGGCGAGCGGCAGGGAGGCCACGAACTCCGGCATGACGGGCGAGTTCCAGGCGCGCAGAAGGAGTTCCCCCAGGTGGCGGGCGCTCACGCGCTCGACGCGGGAGAGCCCCGCCCCGTTTTCCACCACCAGCTCCGGGAACTCCAGGCGGTTCTGGAGGAGCCAGGCCTTGATCGCCCGGGCGGCGGTCTCCGGGGTGGCCGGCGGGCCGAAGCCGTAGGCGCCCAGGGTGAGGAAGAGCTGGCGCGCCATCACGTTGTTGCTGAACTTGTTGATGTCCCGCACGATCTCCGCCAGGGGCGGGGATTCGCTGGCGGCGAGAAGGCGCGAGCCCTCGGGCACCGGGCCCTCCCGCACTTCGCCCTCCAGCCGCCCCCCCAGCTCGGTCCAAAGCTGCCGGAACACGTCACCGAACAACCTCGGGTGCGCCAGCACGGAGAAGCTTTCCGCTCTTTCCCCGCAGTCTTGCGGATAGCGCCCGTCGAACACGATCCGGGCCCGGGTCCAGTCGCTGGCGATGGCGGCGTGGAAGCGGGGCTCCCAGTCCCGGCACGGGCCGGGGCCGAGCTTCAGCCGGTTTTCGATCTCCAGCCCTTCCGGATGGGGCTCGGCGTACACCCGCACCCGGCCGTCCGCCGGCTCGGGCACGAAGCTCACCCGCACGGCGTTGAAGTTGAGGAGCAGGGCGTCGGGCTCCACGTTGTACGGGCGGTAGGGCTCGCCGTCGAAGGCGCCCGGGTCCGCGGGAGGCAGGGCGAAATGGGTGCGGTCCAGCACCAGTTCGCCCCGGATCACGCGAACCCCCCGGGCTCGCACCTCCCGCAGCAGGAGCCACAGCCGCTCCAGGGTGAGCTTGGGGTCCCCGTAACCCTTGATCGCCAGGGGACCGTCCAGGACCCCTTCCGCCACCGGACCGCCGGCGTACGCCTCGGTCTTCCAGGTGTAGGCGGGCCCCAGCAGCTCCAGGGCGGCCAGGGTGGTGACGAGCTTCATGGTGGAGGCGGGGTTCATGGGGGTGTCCGCGTTCCAGGCGAGAAGAGGCCCGGGGCCGGCCACCGGCTGGACGAACAAGGCCACGTTCTCCCGGGGAATTCCTGCGGCCGCGAGGGCTTGCCGGACGGGGGGCGGCAAGGGGGATGAGGCCGCGGTTCCCGCGCCAAGCCCGAGGGCTGCCAGCGCCCAGGCCAGGAGGGCGCCGATGAAGCGGAAAGCGGCCGGGTTGCGGTTCATCGACGAGCGGAGGCTGATCATGAAAACAGGCTCTCTACGGACCCAGGACCCGGAATGCTGGCGTTCCAGCCCAGGCGCGCGGCGATGGCTTCCTGGAGCGCCGCAGCGGCGGTCGCCTCCCCGTGGACGATGTAGGTGGCCGCGGGAGGACGCTGGAAATGGGCCAACCAGGCCAATAGCCCGGCCTGATCGGCGTGAGCCGAGAGGCCCCCGATGGTATAGATCCGGGCCTTCACCGCCACCTCGTCGCCGAAGATCCGCACCCGCCTGGCCCCGTCCACCAGCCGGCGTCCCAGGGTCCCGGCGGCCTGGAAGCCGGTGATGAGAATCGCGCATTCGGACCGGGGCAGGTTGTGTTTTAGATGATATTTGATGCGGCCCGCTTCGCACATGCCGCTCGCCGAGATGATGACAGCGCCGTGGTGGATCCGGTTCAGCGCGATGGACTCCTCCACCTCCTGCACGAAGTGAATCCGCACCCCGTCCGTCTTGGCGCTGCGCAGCCGCTCCAGGGTGGCAGCGGCCTGGGGATCGAACAGGTCCCGGTGGCGCAGGGTCGCTTCGGTGGCTGCCAGGGCCATGGGGGAGTCCACGTAGACGTCGAGGGCCGGCAGCCGCCCCTGGTGGTGCAGATCCACCAGCAGGAACAGCAGGTCCTGGGTGCGGCCCACGGCGAAGGCCGGCACGATCACGTTGCCCTGACGATGGGCGATAGTGTCCACGATGGCCTGGGTCAGCTCCTCCAGGGTTTCCGCCATGCCCTTGTGGCAGCGGTTGCCGTAGGTGGACTCCACCACCAGGACGTCGGCCTGGGTGACCGGTGTGGGATCCCGCACGATGGGGTGCCCGGGCTGCCCCAGGTCGCCGGAGAAGACGATTCGACGGCTTCCGCGGGGGGTGTCCAGGGTGATTTCGATGCTGGCCGAGCCCAGGATGTGGCCGGCGTCCCGGTAGAGGCAACGCACCGACGGGTGGGGCTGCACCGGCGTCCCGTACTCCACCGGGCGAAGGCAGCGCAGCGCCGCGCGGGCCTGGGTCACGGTATACAGGGGCGCGGCGTCCGGTCCCTTCCCGCGCCGGGTGCGGCGCTCGTAGGTGGCGCGTTCCGCTTCCTTTTCCTGGATATGGGCGGCGTCCGGAAGCATCACGGCCAGCAGGTCAACGGTTGCCCCGGTGGCGTACACGGGGCCTTTGAACCCCAGGGCCACGAGTCGCGGCAGCAGCCCCGAGTGGTCGATGTGGGCATGGGTGAGCAGGACGAAATCGACGGTGGACGGCCCAAAGGCCAGGGCCTTCCGGTTTTTCCGCTCGGCGTCCCGCCCCCCCTGGAAAAGCCCGCAGTCCACCAGGAAACGTACCGCGCCGGTGTCCACCAGGAAGCAGGAGCCGGTCACCTCCCCCGCGGCGCCCAGGAAGCTCAGCCGCATACCGCGTCCAGGGTCTTCAGGGTGCCCTCCACCAGGAATGCCATCTCCTCCGGCTCGATCACATAGGGCGGCATGTAGTACACCGTGGCCCCCAGGGGCCGCAGCAGCAGCTCGCGACCGAGGGCCTCGCGGAAGACCTCCCGGGGGAACTGGGGGCCAGCGCCTTCCACCTCGAAGGCCCAGATCATCCCGGTGTTGCGGAAATTGCGCACCCGGGGATGGGCCTCGAGGGGCGCCGCCGCCTCGTTCATGAACCGGGCCTTGTCCCGGTTGGCGGCGAGCACATTCTCCTGCTCGAAGAGGTCCAGGGTGGCGAGCGCCGCCCGGCAGGCGAGGGGGTTGCCGCTGTAGGAATGGGAGTGGAGGAAGCCGGCCCGCACCTCGTCGGCGTAGAAGGCCTGGTAGATCTCCTCCCGGGTGAGGACCACCGACAAGGGCAGATAGCCGCCGGTGAGCCCCTTGGAGAGGCACAGGAAGTCGGGCGTCACGTTGGCCTGCTCGCAGGCGAAAAGCGTCCCGGTGCGCCCGAAACCGACGGCGATCTCATCGGCGATCAGGTGCACCTGGTAGCGGTCGCACAAGACCCGCGCCCGGGCGAGGTACGCGGGATGGTACATGGCCATGCCCCCGGCGCACTGCACGAGCGGCTCGACGATGAGGGCCGCGATGTCCCCGTGGTGCCGCTCCAGGTGCCGCTCCAGGGCAGCGGCTGCCCGCAGCGCCCAGGCTTCCCCGCTCTCCCCCGGCGCCGCGAGCCGGCTGTCGGGGGAAGGCACGACGCCGCAGGGACGCAGCAGGGGCTGGTAGGTCTCTTTGTAGAGGGCCACATCCCCCACGGAGAGGGCTCCCAGGGTCTCCCCGTGGTAGCTCCCGGCCAGGGTGACGAAACCGTTCTTCGCCGGCAGACCCGTATTTTTCCAGTAGTGGAAGCTCATCTTGAGGGCGATCTCCACCGCGGAGGAGCCGTCGGAGGCGAAAAAGCAGTGGCCGAGCCGTCCGGGCGCCAGGGCGCTCAGCCGCTCGGCCAGCTCCACCGCCGGCGCGTGGGTAAAGCCGGCGAGGATCACGTGCTCGAGCCGCTCCAACTGTTCGGCGATGGCGGCATTGATCTTCGGGTGGCTGTGGCCGAACAGGTTCACCCACCAGGAGCTGATGGCGTCCAGATAGCGCCGCCCGTCGAAGTCGTAGAGCCACACCCCCTTGCCCCGGGCCACCGGCACCAGGGGCAGCCACTCGTGATGCTTCATCTGGGTGCAGGGATGCCACACGGCGGCGAGGCTCCTTCGCAGCAGCCCCTCGGCTTCGCTGCCAAGGGTGGGCGCCGGACTCTTGCGGGATGCGGGAGGGGAAGGTTTAATTTTCATGGTGATGGGATGGAAGGCGAAACCGGTAGCGGGAAGTGTATGCCAAGGACCCGGGCTTTTGGCCGGTTCCCTTTTCCATCTCCGCGGAATTTCCGTCCTCTTTGGGCATCAAACTTGCTAAGAAATTCTGTGGTGGGTTAGCAGGAGAGAAGACGCCATGGAAATTCTGGAGCGCATTTCCGAGCAGATGGCCATGTCGCCGCACCCCTTGTTCGCCATTACCATGGCGGCCGTGCCCTGCCCGGACACGCCCGTCATTCTGACGTTGCACTGGCACGGCTTCATCCGGGAGAAGCTCGCTCCCCTGGAGGAGGCGGAGGTGGTGCGCTATACCCCCATCCCCAGCTCGGCATTGCAGATCAACGACCGCTGGACCCGGCTCCGGGACCTGGAAGAGGCGGCCTTGGAAGCCGCCTGGGAGTTGGGGGCGTGGGACCTGGCGCGGGCGGAGCGCCCCTCCTGCACCCGTCCCGGCGCCGATTCCCAGGAAGCGCTGGAATGCCTGCAGGCTTTCGGCGCCTTTCCCTACGGCCTCCACGGCATGGAAGTGGTGGTGAGCGAGGCGCCCGACGCGGACGAGCTCCTGGGGCTCGCCGCCCGCCGCGGCTATCTCATGTGGATGTTCCGCCCGGTGCACGGGGGCATCTGGAAGGAAGTGGCGGAAGACGCCACCCTCAACCCCGACGGCACCCGGGAGCCGCCGTGCCCGGTGGAGCCTCTGCCGGTGTCCGGCGAGCGAGCCAAGCGTACCGTCTACCGCTTCGGCCAGCCCCTGAGCCTAGCCTGAGGACGATCTTGAAAAAGGAGAAAGGCGACCTCACCGTAGGGTCGTTTCTTTGAAGCGCTGCGTCTTCTTCTGAAAATCGGGTCGGGGCGGCAGGCCCCGACCCGGGCAAGTTTATCGTATCGGCTGTCCCATGAAGGTCATCCGGGGCAAGCCCCTCTCTCCAGGTTATGCCATGGGCCGGGCGGTGGTGCAGGGCGCCGCCCGGCTCTCCGTGCCTCAATACCGCATCCAGCCCGCCCAGGTGGACGCCGAGCACCGGCGGCTGCAGCAGGCCCTGGACCGCTCCCGGGAAGAGCTGGAGCAGCTGCAGGCGCGGGTGATGGCCGAGCTGGGCCACGAGGTGGCGGACATCTTCACGGCCCACCTGGCATTCCTCCGGGATAAGCAATTCGTCGAGCGGGTGAAGGAGCAGGTGGCCCGCGACCTGGTGAACGTGGAGCAGGCCTGCCGGGCCGTGATCTCCGACCTCGCGCAGACCCTGGCGAAAGTAGACGACGAATACCTGCGGGAGCGGGAGCAGGACGTGCGGGACATGGGGCGCCGGGTGCTGCGGCATCTCGCCCGCCACGCCGGGCCTGGGCTGGCGGATCTTCCGCCCGAGTCGGTCCTCGTCGCCCGGGAGCTCCTTCCCTCCGACCTGATCGAGCTGAACCGGGATCGCGTGGCGGCCATCGTGACCGAGCGGGGAGGCTGGACGGGCCATGCCGCAATCCTCGCCCGATCCCTGGGCGTGCCGGCGGTGACCGGGGTGCGGGACGCCACCGCGGAGATCGAGGAGGGCGCGCGCCTCCTGGTGGACGGGGAAGCCGGCATGGTCTGGATCGTCCCCTCGGAAGAGGAGGCGGCCCATTTCGCCGGCCTGAAGGAGCGCTACGAACGGGCAGCTTCCATGGCCGCGGCGGAAGAGCGCCAGGCGTGCGTCACTCGGGATGGCGTGCCCATCCGCCTCTACGCCAACATCGCCCGGCCCCATGAGGCCGCGGAAGTGGCGCGGCATTACCTGGACGGGGTCGGCTTGTTCCGCACCGAATACCTGTTCCTCGGGGAGCCCGAGCCGCCCGGCTTCGAGCGCCAGCGGGACGCCTACCGCCTGGCGGCGGAGCTGCTGGGCGGCCGCCCCTTGGTGCTGCGCACCTTGGACCTGGGGGCGGACAAGAATCCCTCGTACCTAGCCGCCCGCTTTCCCGTCAACCCGAGCCTGGGGCTGCGGGGCCTGCGCCTTTGCCTGGCGGCCGAGGAGTTGTTCCGCACCCAGCTTCGTGCCATCCTGGAAAACTTTCCCCGCCACGACGTGCGCATCCTGTTTCCCATGGTGCTGGGGGCTGGGGACCTGCAGCGGGCGCTGGCGGTGCTGCGGTCGGTCGCCGCCGAGGCGGGGCTGGAAAAGTTGCCCCCGGTCGGGGCGCTGATCGAGACGCCTTCGGCGGTATTCACCATCGGGGAGATCTTGAGGCACGTGGACTTCGTGAGCGTCGGCACCAACGACCTCACCCAGTACGTTCTCGCCGCCGACCGCAACGCCCTGGAGATGTTCGAGGACTGCTCGATTCTGCACCCGGCGGTGCTGCGGGCGGTGAGGGCGGTGGTGCAGGCGGCTGCGGCGGCGAGCCGCCCGTTGTGCGTGTGCGGGGAAGCGGCGGGGGACCCGGTGGTGGCGCGGCTGCTGGTGGGTCTGGGGGCGCGGGAGCTGAGCATGAGTCCCGCCCTGGCGCCGCGGGTGCGCCAGGTGCTGCGCGCCTCGTCCTGCGCCGAGCTGGAGCGTCTCGCCCAGGAGGCGATCGAGTGCGAAAGCCCCGAAGCGGTGCGCCAGGCCCTCGACTGGCTCGACCGGAAGGCGTTGTCCCAGAGGCCGAATTTGTCCCCCGCGGGCCAGGAGCGGCCGGCTTCGGAGCGTCCCATCTCCTCAGTAGAGGGTTGAGGGCTGGATCGCCAGCCAGCGCCTACCGGGGGTGCGTTCCACCACTACCCGGTCTTCCACGGGATTGAGGAGATAGGTGAGGTAGCACCGCTGCCTCGGGTTTGAGAGGACCTCGGGCCGCAAGACCGCCCCGTTGACCCCGTCGCAGCGGGCCGATTGGACCAGCAGCCCGTTCTGGCCCTGGTCTTTGAGGTAACGCCCGAGCCTTTGCCCGAAGCCGTAATCCTTCCGGTCCACGAGCTGCGGATGGCGTCGTTCCTTGCCGCGCAGGTCGACCAGGATGGCGTCGCAGCGCACGTCGAACACCCGCCGCTCGCCGCGGATCGGCCGATCCTCCGCGGGAAAGCTGTCCGTCACGAACCGGTGCCAGTGATAGACCGTCTCGTAGACCGTGGTCTCCAAAGCGAGGGAGCCGTACCAGACCCCGTAGCGCAATCCGTCGGAAAACCGGGTGGCGTGCCAGTTCTGGGGCACGAACGGGTAGGTGATCACCGCGCCGTAATCGAAGGGGCGGGTGATGAGGGGCGCGGCGCTGGGTATCCGGCCGGCCGATTCGGCCGCCACCGCCACTGCCTGGTCGGCCTCGTCCCCGGAGAGGTCGTCGAAAAGCGCCTGGGCGACCCGGATGCCCGCGATGTTGCGCACCAGGTCGCCGTGGTAGTCCACCACGGCGCCGATCAGCTCGCCGAACACCTTACCTGCCGCGTTCGAAGTCCAGGTAACGGCGCACCGCCAGGATGCCTTCGTAGCCGTATCGCTTCATGATCTCCAGCGGCGTGCGGTGGTCGAAGCGGCGGTTCGGCACGGTGACCCAGCGGTAGGCGAGCTCCCGGTCGTGGGGAAAGAGGATCCGCAGCGCTTTGTGGATGCCCAGCAGATGCCCCGCCCGGGAGATCAGGTCCGCCTGGTCGGCGAGGGGTTCTCCCCGCCGGTAGCGGGCCAGCGTGGCCCGGGAATCCGGGGAAAGCCCCAGCAAGGCCGCCTGGTCGGCGGTGGAGAGGCCCCAGCGGTCGAATAGGGCCACCACCAGGCGGGCGAGCCGCACCCGGCTTTCCCGGCTGCGCAGGTCGGTCTTCCGCGCCTGTTCCAGAAGGGCGCTCATTTTCCCTTCCCTCGTCTTGTTTCTAATGATACAAAAATTGTATCAATTAATACCAATGGAGTCTATCGAGCAGCAGTCGGTGGCCGGGGAGGGTCTCAGCCCGTCTGAAAGGCAAGGGTGAAATGAAAAAAAATGTCAGCCGCGCGAGCGCTGATATGGTTTGCATGCCGCCTAAGCCTGCAACGAGCGTCCCGTACAAACTAACGCGCGGCGCGAATCGGGGTGAAGTGGAAAATGGTTGATCGGCGGCGCGACACGCAACTGCGTGCCGATCCGCCAGATCTCATGGATCGTCCGCGAACCGCCGCGGCCGCCGCTCTCGCAAAGCACGGCAATCTCGTACATATCGTGGCGCCCGGGATCTATCACGAGCGAGTACTGCCGTGTGACCATGGATCCGTCGGCAAGGCACACCGGCACTTCGAAGTGTGCACCGACCTCGGCCGGCGGCAGTTCCCCCCCCAGTCTTGGGCGCGCCAGGCTTGCGTGGTGCCATCCGGCGGCTCCATTTCAGCCGCCGGACCGAGGAGGCCTACATCCACTGGTGTAAGCGTTTCATATATTTCCACGGCAAGCGGCACCCCTCGGAGCTGGGCGGGGCAGAGGTCACGGCATTCCTCAATCACCTGGCGGTCCAGCGCAGAGTGTCGGCCCCCACGCAGAACCAGGCACTGTCGGCGCTGCTCTTTCCTCTATCGCGAGGTGCCGGGTCTTGAACTGGCTGGCTGGACGGCGTGGTGCGGGCGAAGCGGCCGGAGCACCTTCCGGTTGTCCTGACCGCAGACGAGGTCGCCGCGTTGCTCGCCGCCGCCCAGCCCGAGGAGCGGTTCCAGTTCGAGCGACACGGCTACTTCGTCGCCGACCTGCGCGACCACGCGCCCGGACGGCCGGTGTTCAACCGCACCGTCACCCTTCGCGATTCCTGGGGAAATGCCGGGCGTTAGCTCGGGGCGTTTCGGGAAAGGGCCCTGTAGGCGTAGCGACGGTGCGCTTGAGCTCACCAGTGAGCTACACTGTTCGGTACGTTTCGCTTCGCTCAGCCACTCTCCAGTACCCTGGCACCCTCGACAATACCGAGCACCCGGCGGTAGCCGTCGGCTCCGACCCCGATAGCGGTGAGTACCGAGACATTGCGCACCTCGCCGGCCCAGGTGCGTTTCAAGACGATGCCATCGAGGAAGAGGTACGGGAACTCGCCTTCGATCGGGCGGCTGCGCCAGGCCTCGATGTCCTTTGTCTCTTCTGTTGAGATTCGAGACCGTGCCGGGAGACACCCCCGTGCCCCATAAAGCCTCGGTAATATCTTCGACCCGACGCACCAACACCTCCGCGAGATACTTCTCGATCAGGGCTCCTCGACCGAGGCCTCCCTCGAGCGGTAGCGCTCGATGAAGGCACTCTCGAAGGCGAGCCGCCTGGTCTTCGGCACCTAGGGTTTCACTTCGCCCGCCCGGGTCTCGAGTTTGCACTCGTAGTAACCAGTGCGGGTGCCGCGCTTCCTGTCAAAACCCTCCCTCTTGCGCTGGCGAATTTTTGCTCGCCCCAGGAATGAGCGTTGGGTGGGTCGAGACGGTGGTG
>NZ_JBRBEM010000027.1:0-10993 GCF_052805615.1 Pelomicrobium sp. P1 | reverse complement strand
CCTTGTAAAGATCTTCCTTGGGTTTCCCCGCCAGCGCCGGCATGCCGCCCACCGCGCGCCCCTCGGTACCGTGACAGGCGGCGCAGCTCGCCGCCCAACTGCGCGCCTGAAGGTCTTCGGCGGCCAGACCGGGCGTCGGCGCGGCTCCTATTCCTATGCTTACAGTCAATAGCACTGCTAGGGTGCTTTTCATTTTCCTCCCCTATCGATCTCCAGACCCCTGGATACTTGTCAGAAGGCCCTTCCGACAGAACGCTCTGAAAAAGGACTGAACGGCCATCAGTCGAGGTGCGATCCATAAACCCGAAGCGCACTTACTCATGGTTCAGCGCTTCCGTCTTTCCAGCTCGCTGCCGCGAAGGGGCGCGTAACGAAATTACCCGATGCCTCGAGACCGCAGCGATCCGATATTCCCCTTACCCAATCATCGGTTTCCCTGCCAATTCACCGGGTACTCCCCCTCCCCGCGGGGAACAACCCCGTTGGTCCGGCGAACAAAAACCCTTTCACGCTGAAGCGGGCTCTACCGCACCGCGCCGAGTCGATTGGATTCGAATTCAAGGGCTAGAACTTAAGACTCCACTGGATGTCGGCATCCCAGCCGTTGTATCCGATCCGCGTCCCGCTGCCCAATTGACTGAACAGGTCTCCCGTGCCGTTGTCCGTCTGGGTGTTGCGCAAGGTCCTCACCACCGAAAACGACAACGAAGTCCTTTTATCGAAGCGATATTCTCCTCCCAACGCGAGATGCGTCTCGTAAACCACGGGGACCAGTGCGTTCGCGAATATCACGTTGTCTCTGAGCGGCGTACGGCCGTAATTCACTCCTGCCCGAACCGTAAGGGCCTGGCTCCAGTCGTATTGCACGCCAGCGCCGACCGTGTGCTGATCGCGCCAACCGAAGCCGCCTTCGGACGGCAGCCTGTCGAAGAGACCGACCTGGGTCCATCCGATCCACTTGTAATCCAGGGCCAGTAGAAGTTTATCGGTCGGTCTATACGCCGCTCCCACGCGGACCTCGGGCGGCAACTTGAAGTTGGGGATGATGTCTTCGTAGCGGCCAAAATCCGTGAAAACCTGCGGTGAGGTAAACGAAGCGCCGACGGCCCACTGCCTGTCGATCTTGTACATGACGCCCACCTGTCCGCCTATGCCGTAAGCGATCTCCAAGCGACCGTCGCCCTGCGTTTGCGGGAACCCGGGCTGGCCCAGCGCCGAATCGGTGGAGAACAAAGCAGCATTGATATGCACCCCCACCCCGACCGAAAGCTGGTCCGTCACGGCATAGGACACGGCGGGGATGCCCTTGATGATGAATAGAAAGCTTGATGTGTCGTAATTGGCCCCAGGAGGAGTCAGCAGGCTCGGATCGATACGCGGCTGGCCGTACTGAGCCCCCTCGCCGGCGACGCCGGCAACGGTCGCCCCGAACGTCCAGCGCGACCCCGCCGGCCTGTAGGAAAGTCCGCTGAAGGGCGTGACATAGATGTCCTGGTCGCTGTCTTGCTTGCCGGGCGCGGTGTTGACCACCCCGCCTTGCGCTATCCCGCGCCCGTTCGAGGTGTCGAGGAAGCGACGTGCGTTAAGAAAATGCACGCCGATGTCGGCTGAGTTTTCGATATGGCTCAAACCCGCTGGGTTGATGAGCACCGTCGACGTGTCGAGGGGAGCTGCAGCGCCCGCACCGCCCATGGCGCGGTTCTTCGCCCCCAAACCGTAAAACAACAACCCGTTGATTGCGAACGCCTCGCTTGTCGAGAACGCGATGGGCGTAGCCAGGAGCAGAGCGACCGCGCCCTTGCGCATCGCACTGCTATCGCCCGCTTGCCAGATCCTTTCTTTGCCCTTCGTTTTTTTCCAACGTACCTTTGCCATCGTCGCCCCCTTTTATGTGCAATATCCTTGCAGGCAAAGCAATCCGAAAAGACCTTTTCCGCCCTTTGCCGCGGCGGCAGTGAAGGAGAAGGACTCGGACTAGCCATCAAGCGGCAGCCTGGCGTGGCGCGCTAGCCAAGCTGTGCACCTGCTTTCCGTTGACGGTGGCCGTGCCCGAAACATCCTGAGCCCGCGTGAGGATGTCCAGCAGCGGGCAATGGCCCTCCACGGCCTGAATGAGTTGAAGCAAGGCCGCTTCGTCGGCCGGACTCTTGATGGTGGTATTGAAAGTGATGCGCTTATAGCCCGGCGGCACCGTTTCGTCCAGCCCGAACAGCCCGCGCAGATCCAGGTAGCCCTTCACGTCCACCTTTACTTCTTCGAGGGGGATGCCCATCACGGCCGCATAAGCCGCGTACATGATCTCCTGGCAAGTTCCGAGAGCTGCCAGCACCAGCTCCACCGGATTCATGGCGGCGTTGGTCCCGCCGAGCTCCGGCGGCTCGTCCACGGTCAGCGGCGTGAACTCTCGAACCTTGGCGCTGCAGCGAACACCGTCCTCCAGCCTGGTTTCGGCGCGGAACACGACGTTGGCTGTGGCAGGATTCGACTTGATTCCTTCGATGGTCTTCATCAGCGCAGCTTTCAGATCTACCTGAGACATGACCGCCTCCTTCTAGTGAAATAGTGAAAAGCCTCCGTGGAAAGGCACGGAAGATGCCCCGCGAAGGAGGGACGACTTTCCGCCTTATCCCGCAAAGCCTTCGGCAGGCTTCAGGAAAATAGTGGGGGAACTGGGGTGAGGGAAGGAATCCGGAGGATTACGCAGCCGATGCGGGCAGCTACGCATGCCGCCGGGCGGCGAGAACTACCCGAACCAGCTCCGGGAGGGAGCTGGTACCGAGCTTTTCCATGATATGGGCCCGATGAGTCTCCACGGTCCGCGGGCTTAAGTCCAGCTTCCGCGCGATTTCCTTGCTGGTCTTGCCCTCTATCAGGAGTTCGAGGACCTCCCGCTCGCGGGCCGTCAGCATCGCGAGGCGGCTTTCAATGTGAGAAAGTTGCGCCTCCTGTTCCCTGCGCGCGGCATCCAGCTTCAGCGCCTCATTGATGCGGTCGAGCAGGGTCTGGTTGCGGAACGGCTTCTCCAGGAAATCCAGGGCGCCGCGCTTTACCGCTTGTACCGCCATGGGGATGTCGCCGTGGCCGGTAATGATGATGATCGGCAGCCGGCTCCCGCTGCGCACAAGCTCCTCCTGGAGCGCTAGGCCGCTCATGCCGGCCATGCGTACGTCGAGAATCAGGCAGCCGACCATGTTCGGCCTGTACGCGTTCAAGAACTCCGCGGCAGAAGAAAACGTTTCCGCTTTAAGTCCGACCGACTCCACCAGGCAACGAATCGCGTCCCGCACCGCGGGGTCGTCGTCGACGATGTAGACGGTGGCCAAGTTCTCGCCGGCCCCCATATTCCAACGGCCTCCTCCGCCGGCCGGCGCGTCCCCCTTTTCTCAGGGAGTGAACACCGGCTGCCTTTCGATACTTCTAAGACTTTCCCGCGAAACGTCAATCCGTGGTTGCCCTCCCTCAGCCTCCAATGGCGACTGCAGCTTAAACGCCGGAAGGGTGAAGTGAAACGAAGCCCCTGTACCGCTTTCGTTATCCGCCCAGATCCTGCCATTGTGGGCCTCGATGATGGAGCGGCTGATGGACAATCCTATCCCGAGCCCCCTCGCCTTGGTGGTGAAAAACGGCGAGAACACCTGATCAGCCAATACCTCCGGCACACCTGGACCCGTATCGTGAACGACCACTTCAATGCTTTGGTCCGGCCCGTTCCGTGTCCGGATGGTGAGCACCCGGGCGCCATTGACCTCGCCCATGGCTTCGACGGCATTACGGATCAGGTTCATGACCACCTGTTCGATTTCCACCGGATCGGCGACAGCCGGAGGTAGATTCGCCCCAAGCCCCCATGCCACCGTAACCTCCCGTTCTCTGAGCAGCGGCTGGGCCAGCTCGACCACTCCCGCCACCAGGTCGTTGATGTCGACCGGTTCGTGCTTCGGCTGCTTCTTCGCGACCATATCCCGAAGTCGGCGGATGATCATGCCCGCCCGCTCCGCCTGGGCGGAGATCTGCTGCAGCGTTTCGAAGGCTTTCTCGTGCGCCGCTCCGGATGCTTCCAACATGCGCCGCACCGCGTCGGCATAGGTAGAGATCGCGCACAATGGTTGATTGAGCTCATGGGCCAGGCCCGAGGCCATCTCCCCCATGGTGGTCAACCGGCACACGTGCGCAAGCTCCATCTGCCGCTGCCGCAGCTTTTCCTCGGTTTGCTTGCGCTCAGTGACATCGCGGGTAACCCCGAGCAGGGCGATAACCCGGCCATCAGGGTCCCGCAGCGGAACCGCATGGGTCTCGAACCAGCGCCGACGCCCTTTGAGCGTGATCACCTGAAACTCCAGAACGCTTCTTTCCCCGAGAAACACCCGCTCGGCGTGGGCTCGATAGGCTTCGCGAAACTCCGGCGCCACGAACTCGTACACGGACTGTCCGATGGCCTGCTCCCGGGACTGGGCGTCGAGCATTGCGACCCCCGTCAAATTGATGTCCAGCAGGACGCCGTCCCGTGCTTCCAGCTTCACGCACTCGGGCTCGGCTTCGATGATGGCGCGCAGGCGTGCTTCATTCTCGCGCAGTTGCTGAGCGATATGGCGCTGTTCGGTTACGTCGCGGGTTATCCCGAGCAGCGCCGTAATTCCGCCCTCGGGACCGTAGAGGGGCGCCGCATGGGTTTCCAGCCTCCGCCGGGCGTTGCTCAAAGTCGTCACCTCGAATTCGAGGACATCCTCTTCGCCGCCGAACACCCGTCGGGTCAGGGCCCGGTAAGCGTCATGGTACTGAGGACTGATGAACTCGTAGACGGACTTACCAATGACTTGCTCGGGGAGGCGGGCATCCAGTATAGCCATTCCCGCTGGGTTCATTTCCAGGATGGTCCCGTCCTCCGATTGCAGCTTGATGCACACTGGGGCGGAACGGATGATGGTGCGCAAGCGGTTCTGATTCTCCTGGGACACCAGCTTGATCTGCTCCAGCTCGCGCCGGGCCGCTTCCTCGGCCAAGCGCACGCGGCA
The DNA here is from genome assembly GCF_052805615.1 of Pelomicrobium sp. P1. Classification (NCBI taxonomy): domain Bacteria; kingdom Pseudomonadati; phylum Pseudomonadota; class Hydrogenophilia; genus Pelomicrobium; species Pelomicrobium sp. P1. The sequence continues at coordinate 5,981 of NZ_JBRBEM010000027.1, read as the reverse complement.
ACGAGCACAGGCCTCGAATCGGCGTTGGATCGTTTGTCGATGAAGGTGTAAGGCGTAAAGGATGCTCGCCAGTGCGCCCAGGCTCGCCGATGCCAGGACCACGAGCCACATGGCGGCGTTACCAGCCCAGTTAAGCACGGTCACTATGCACCCTCCTTCAAGAAACCCGGATTTCCATAGCCGGGCGTACTTACCCGGCTAAACCCTCATATCGTCCTCCGAAATATAATGCCATCTTCGACCCGAACTGCAGTCTGGTTTTGCTCACTTACCGTAATTTGACGTATGGCCCCAGTAATACTACGCATTGACATAAGGACGGCGCAAGGACGGCCGGCATGAAGCCAAAAAGATCCCGTCCGTATCATCCCGCACCGAGAAGCAACCTGAAATAGGCTTTCGAGTCCAGTAGCCCTGCAAACTCCCCGGTGTTACCGGCCGCCAGCTTTAAGATCCAGCCTTCCCCGTAGGGGTCCTCGTTCACCAGCCAGGGCTCCTGCCGAAGCTTTCCGTTGACCGCCTTAACGATCCCGCTCACCGGGGCAATCAACTCGGACGCTGTTTTTGCCGATTCGATGGTGCCAAACGAAACTCCTTGGCGAAGCTCCGCGCCGGGCTGGGAGCATTCGACGAATACGACCTGTCCGAGCTGTTCCTGCGCGTAATCGGTCACCCCGATAATCACTTCTTCACCCTCGTCCTGTCGCACCCAAAGATGATCACGATGGTAAAGGCGGTCAGACGGACAATTCATGGCTCGTTTCCTCTCTGGATCTCAGGAGTTTGTGAGTCACTTGCGCAAAACCCCGCTTCCTCCGGCATGGATTCCGACACCATCCCGAGGGCGGTTCGCGTTTCGCCCTGCTCAGGACTCATATGTAGCCAGGCCGATGACAAGAAACAATCGGGTGAATTCCGCTGAGACCCAGGGTTTTCCCGTACCCCACAGCGCCATGTCACCGGCACCGAGGATGGGCGGTGGACGTGGTATGCGGCCGCGGATCAGGCCCTCGAACGAAGCGCCGCGGTCATTGCGTCGTTCTACTGTCGAAGTAAGCGGACCGCTCGTGAAGCGTCAGGATTGACGGCGTCGCCAACGGTCATGTCGGCAAGCGAGACCTCCGGAAGGCCCGGCGTCTTGCTCGAGCCGCCACGACCTCTTCGACCACGTCAGACCCCGCCATCGTCCGGGAGGAATTCAACATCACTAGAAGGCTGCTCGCGGACATCGCCAGCGCGGCGAGCAAGGGATTGAGGAGCCCCGTCATCGCCAGCGGGATCGCGGTGGCGTTGTACACAAGCGCCCAGCCGAGGTTTTGTCGGATGCGGCGCCGAGCCGCACCGACCAGATCGAAGGCGTCGAGAACGCGTTCCAGCCGCTCGCCGGGAATGATCAGATCGGCCGCCTCCGCAGCCAGCGAGGTGGGGGCGCCGAAGGCGATTCCGAGATCGGCCTCGGCGAGGGCCGGCGCATCGTTGCTGCCGTCGCCGATCATGGCCACCGTGCCCCTGGACTTCAGTTGGCGGATGATCGCCGCCTTGGCTTCGGGCGGAACGCCCGCATAGACCTCGTCCACGCGCTCCTCGTAGCCGCACGGATGCTCCGCTCCGGTCAGCAGTATCACCCGGCTGCCCTGGCGCAGCCGTTCGATGACCCGTTCCCATTCGGGGCGGGACTGATCGCGGGTGACGATGGCACCTTCGGCGCGACCATCCCAGCCCACATAGGACACCACGCTCTCACCGGGGCGGCGTGGAGCAATCCGGGCTGCAAGCGGCTCCGGGATCGTCCAGCCCAGCGCCGAGAAGAACGCCTTGCCACCGACCGCCACGCGCCGGCCGCCGACGCTGCCCAACGCTCCTCTTCCCGGGTGGATCTCGATATCCGTGGCCGTCCTGTGCGCGTCCAGCCGCGCGATCGCCTTGGCAATCGGGTGGGACGAAAACCGCTCGACGGCCGCGGCACGAACGGCGACCTCGGGCGGGCCAACCACCTCGACCACGGCCATGTTGCCGGTCGACAGCGTTCCCGTCTTGTCGATCGCGACCATATCGATACGCGGCGCCTTTTCGAAAAGATCGGCGCGGGTGACGATGATGCCGCGGCGCAGTGCCGTACTGATGGCCGCGGCAGTGGCTAGCGGTATCGCCAGCCCGAAGGTGCAGGGACAGGAAACGATCAGAGTCGCCAGGCTCGCCAGCAGCGCCCTCTCGAAGGGCGCGCCGCCGATATAGAAGCCGAGCCCCACGATGGCGGCGAGAACGAGCACGGCCGGCACGAAAACGCGCGAGAGCCGATCGACGCGGCTTTGGATGCCCCCGGTGGAACTCTGCGTGTTCCAGAGGATGTGCGCCAGGCTCGCCAGACGGCTCTCGACCCGCGGCCCGACTTCGATTTCAAGCTCGCCCTCGAGGAGCGCGGTGCCACCGAGCGCTTTCCCGCCCGAGGACCGCCACACGGGAAACGGCTCCCCGGTCATGAGCGATTCATCGACCGCCCCTTGTCCACCGACGATGGTGCCATCGACGGGAACCATCTCCCCCGAGCGAACGAATACGCGGTCGCCCGGGACAAGCTCCTCGAGCCCGCAAAGCAGGTACTTCCCGTTTCTCAGCACACAGGCCTTGGGAGACCAGGCCCGCATGATCGCGTTCAGCTCGCGCGTTGCGCGCACCCTGGCGCTGCGCTCCAGAAAGCGGCCGATCGTCACCACGGCGACGAGCGACCCCGCCACCTCGAAGTAGAGATCGAGCGGATCTTCAAATAGCTGGACGACGCTGTAGCCGTAGGCCGAAAGAATGGACAGGGCGAGCAGGCTGTCCATGTTCAACATGCCGGCTCGAATGCCCCTCCACGCCCCGAGCAGAATCGGCAGTCCGACGTAGAAGACGAGGATCGATGCAAGCGCGAACAAGGCGAGCGGCGTCACATCGAAGGCTACCCAGCGGATCGCTTCGTAATCGCCTGGTACGGCAAATCCACTGTGGATCGGGTAGACGAACAGGAAGGACAGCATCATCACGGCGGAGGCCAGGACACCGCCGGTCAGGAGCCGCAGCAGATCCCTCCGCTCGTCGTATTCCGGCGCCCCATCGCCGCGCAACCGGGCGCGATAGCCAAACCGGCCGAGAATCGCCGGCAAATCGGACTCCCGAAGCACCTCGGAGTCATAGACGATTTTCGCCGTCGAGGTGGCAAAGCTCGCTGCCGCCGCGAGAATGCCGCGGGTTTTCAGTGCGAACTTTTCGATGAGGAATTCGCACGAGGCGCAGTGCATCCCTTCGATCCAGAGGTAGGCCTCCTTGCCCCGCGGCGGAGGCGGCGCCTGGCAGGTGCCTTCCCGGACGGCGGCAAAGACGCCGGCGCCGAAGCAGCGATAGACCTCGCGGCAGCCGTGGCAGCAGAACTCATGGCCGTCATGCCGTAACGGCGGGTCGGGGGTAGGCAGGCCACAAAGCTTGCAGTTCATGGCGGTCCTCGTCCTGCCCATGCGTGCGCCAGCGGCGCACGCGCTCTGGCGGCCATGTCCTCTCAAGACCAAGGCCGATGGAGCGCCCGCATAGTGCGGGCGCTCCATCGGCCTCTACTACGCCGGCGCCACCTGCCGGCCGAGGGGCGAGGCGATCTCGCGGGATTTCAAAAGATTATAGGCGTAGACGACAAGCGATGCGCCCAGAATCAGGCCGAAGAACAGAAGCAGGTTGCCGTAAAGCATCCAGCCCTCCTGGTTCCAGTCCGCGAAGCGCCGCGGCATGCCGGCTGCGCCTCCGGCCAGCATCGCCAGCGCAGCTCCGATGCCGCCGATGGCGAAGAGGCGAACGAACCACGCGCCCAGCACGGGGTCGAGCTTGCGGCCCGTAATCACGGGGTAGTGATGATAGAGAACGCCCAGCCACATCATGGACATCGACACGATCACGGTCATGGTATGGCCACTTTGCCACATCGTGCCGTGCAGCATGTAGGACCAGGCCACGTTGGAGGTCACGATCGCGCTGGCGCCGTCGAGAATGTACAGCACCCAGCCCATCAGCACGGCCATGATGCCGGGCTCCGGCCGCAGTCCGTGCTGCCAAATCGTGGCGAGGACGGTAAAGATGCTCAGCGCAGCGCCGACGCCGGTCCCCCAGCTCATGATGTTCCCCCAGTAGGAGAGGCTGGCCGGCTGGTTGGGATAGAGCGTGATAAAGTGATGCAGGAACGAGGTGATCGAGGTGAGCAGCAGTATCCAGAGCGCCGTGTTGGCGAGCCGGTTGCTGAAAAGCTGGCGAGTCCCGTCGGCGAGGTACAGCGGCAGCGTGGCGTACATCGCGCTCATCACCATCAGGGCCATCGCCTCCATCAAGTTATGGGCAAAGATATAGAAGCTGTACTGGAAGACCACCGGCTCGGCGGCCCAGGCGGCCATGGACATCGGGATGACACCGTACAGCGCGAGCAGCAGCGTCGTCCCGACCACCATCAGCGGAATGCCCGTCACCAGCAGCGTCAGCGCGGACAGGGCCATGCCCAGCATGCCGGGATCGTTGAGCGAGCGCTCGGAGAGGACGAGTTCCGGCCGCTTCTCGCCGAAGAACAGCATCTTGAGCACCAGGAGCGGATAGAACAGGATCATGCACGCCAAAACCAGGTAAATGCCGGTGAAACCGAGCACGACAGTGCTCATGCTCCAGATGCCCATCTGCGCGCCGACCAAGGGGAGCGGATACATGACGACTAGACTGACCTTGAAACCCAGCAGGACCGCCACCGTCAGCAGGGCTGATCCCAGGTTCATCGAGATGAATGTCAGCGCTGGAAGCGCGCCCGCGACAGGCTTGCCGACGCAGCCGCCCGACCTGTGCAGACCGACGCCGACCATAAGCTGGAAAGAGAATGGAAACGCGAGCGCCGCGCCGTGCAGGGTCAGGGTCGTGTAGAACAGACCGCTATCGAGACCGAATATTTGCGTAGCCGGTATGACCAGGCCCAGCAGGCCGGCAACGGCGAGCCAGACGAAGGAGGCCATGATCATTAAAGCCGGCCAGGCGTTGATCTCCTCCAGTCCCGTGCTCTTGTCAAGGTTGAGTATCTTGCCGAAGACCGGCGTGTTTTGAACGATTGCGCTGGCGATCATGTTGCGTCCTCCTCCTGGGCGGCGCCGTCAATTGCTCTCGACAACGATCAGTTCGTCCAGCATCGCATGGTGCGCGATGCCGCAGTATTCGAGGCAACGCACCTTGTATCTGCCCGGTTCCTTGAACGTATGGACCAGCGTCGTGGGCCTGGTCAAGCCCGGCATCAGCATCATGGTGAACAGCATCCTGCCGTCCGGATGGTAAACCGCGAAGCCGTGCTGGGTGTCGCTGCTCTTGCCCGAGAATCGTACCGGATGGCCGGCCTCGATCCGGCGGTTCGAAATCTCGTAGACCCAGGACTTCGCCGTCACGTCGATTTCCTGAAGGGGCTGGCCGCTGGTCGCGGCACGCGCAGCGGCGATGGTCGGCATGTACTTCAGGCTGGCCAGGTTCACGCCGACGAAGACCACGAACACCACGGCCAGCCAGATTCCCTCAAGCCGCGACAGCTCCTTGCGGGGCGTGGCGCTCGGCCCCGGGTCGACGACGCTTTTCCTGTAGATGACGTAATAGAAGATCACCGCGAACGGTACCGCCATGAACAGCGTCATCCAGAATGCGCCCCAGCCGGAAAATAGGAAGTCCAGCATGTTGATTGCCTCCTCGTCTTATCACTCGGTGCGCCAGAGCGACCCAGCACAGCGGACTCGCGGCTGGCTTTAAGCGACGCAACCCATCAAGACTTGTATAAGCCGGGCGATCCTGCCGGTCTACTAGGACATTTACTTAGGAGCATAAGGGAACCTCTAAAAATTCGTTTTTCTGCCCCACATTCTTCCGCACAACACGCGCTGGCGGAGAGAGCCGTTCGTGGTCAAACCGCCGTCGTTGGTCGGCGGTTCGGTTTTCAACCGTTCAAATAC
>NZ_JBRBEM010000026.1:0-12469 GCF_052805615.1 Pelomicrobium sp. P1 | reverse complement strand
GCATAGATCCCGGCGGACTGCCCCGCGGGGGTCCCAAAGGGGCTGTAGACCCGCACCCGCTCCATGCCGCAGGAGGGCGATGCGCGCTTGAAAACGTAGCCGCAAAGCCCCTTAAGCTCGGCCGCCAGCGCCACCCCGGGAAACTGGGCCGGCGGAACATGGGGGAGGAAGGCACGGGCATCCAGATAGATGGCGTGCCCGCCGGGCGGCTGCACGATGGGCACCCCCGCCACGGCGAGGTGCTCGCCCAGATAGGCGACCGAGGCGATCCGGTATCTCAGGTAGTCTTCGTCCAGCGCCTCCTGCAGGCCGACCGCCACCGCTTCCAGATCGCGCCCCGCCAGGCCGCCGTAGGTCGGGAAGCCCTCGGTGAGAATGAGGAGGTTGCGCTCCTGGAGGGCGAGGGTGTCGTCGTTGGTGCACAGGAAGCCGCCGATGTTGGCGAGCCCGTCCTTCTTGGCCGACATGGTGCAGCCGTCGCCGAGGGAAAAAATCTCCCGGGCGATCTCCCGGGCGCTCTTTTGCCCGCAGCCGGGCTCGCGCAGCTTGACGAGATAGGCGTTCTCGGCGAAACAGCAGGCGTCGAAGTAGAGGGGGATCCCGTGCTTGAAGCCGAACACGTCCTGCACCGAGCGCCGGAAGTGTTCGAAGCTGGCGCTTCCGGCGTAGCTTTCGTCGCCCAGCATCGTGGCGGCCCATTGCCGGGTGCTCATAGCCGCCGTCCCGGAATCGGTGAGCAGGTCGATCAGGATCCCATCGGCCGGCAAGAGAAACAGGTTATAACCCGCCCGGCGCAGCAGCGCCTCCCGCTCCGCACGGGTGGTCCAGCGAATGGGCTCGACGGTCTTGATGCGGAAAGGCTCGATGATGGTCTTGATCAGCGCTCCATCTGCACCGATCCGCGGACGGTGACGGCCACCTCGGTGCGCCCGCCCTCCAGGGGCACGGGCGCGGCTTCCGCCGGAACGCTCAGGGCCTGAGCCCGATAGGGCACCGGCGGCTCGCCTCGGCTCGGCCCCGAGGACACGCTCACCTCGCGGATCGTGACGCCCCGATAGCCGAAGGCTTCGGCCGCCTGCGCCGCCTTGCGCCGGAAAGCCTCGATGGCGGCGCCGATCAACCGCGTCTCTTCCCGCTGGCGCGCTTCGTTAGAGAGCTGGAAACGGACCTGGGCGATCTGCATCAAGGGGTTGAGCCGGGCGCTCAAGGCCGAGAGCTTGGGAAAGTCTTTGGATTCCAGGATCAGCTCTCCCCGGGCCCGCCAGCGCACGATCTTGCCTTTGGGATCGTGCTGGGGGAAAGTGCCCACCCCGCCCGTGCGTACCTGCACGTCCGGCACCGCCCGGGCCTGTCCGGCCGCCTCGTCCAGGGCCTGGGCCACTTCCCCCGCCGCCGCGGCGGGATTTTCCGCCTGGCGCTCCACTAACAGCGTCACGACCGCCACGTCGTTGGGAATTTCGACGGAGGCTTCCGCGTCGAGGGTAAGCACGCCGGAAAGCGCCTGGTCATGGCCCGCGCCGGACTCCGCTCGGAGCGCTCCGCCGCCCAGGGCCAAGCCCGCGGCCACGATCATCAGCCATCGTTTGACCTGCATCTCCGATCTCCCATGGTTTGCCGTTCACCCGCCGGGCGCCGTAAAAATGCTGGAGCACGAGGACAGCGATCAATGGTTCTCCACCATCCATCGAAGGCTCGACGGGCGGTGCCCATTGTCCCATTCGCTGCTATCCTTGACCATCGCCACCTCACCCTGCAGCTTGTGCCCATGCAGCTTGTACGACGTCCGTTCCCCCGGAAGGGCTTCCTGATCTTCGCCAGCCTGGTCGCGCTCTGGGCCGCCGACCGGGCGCTGGCTGAACCCCCGGCGTCCGCGCCGGAGCGGGGCGGATTTTCTCGGGGCGTCTTGTGGAAGGTGGAAGCGAAGGGGGTGGCGCCGAGCTACCTGTTCGGCACCCTCCACCTGGACGACGATCGGGTGCTGGCGCTCCCCGAGCCCGTCAGGGGCGCCTTCGACCGCGCCCAGACCTTCGCCGCGGAACTGCTGTACGACGAGGCGGCGGGCCGCGCCTTCCGCTCCGCCATGGTCACGGAGGCGCCCCGGCTGCCGGCGCTCCTCGGCGAGGCCCTCTACGCCGAGGCGGACCGGTTGCTGGCCCGATACGGCATTCCCGGAGAAGCGCGACCCCGCCTCAAGCCCTGGGCGGCCATGCTGACCCTGCTGCAGCCGCCCGGAGCCACCGGCCTCATCCTCGACCGGGTATTGGTGAACGAGGCAGTGCGGGCGGGAAAGTCCATCCACGCCCTGGAAACGGTGGACGAGCAGATCGCCGCCTTCGACGGAATGCCCCGGGAGACCCAGCTCGTCCTGCTGAAAAAAGTGATCGCCGACTATGCCGCTCTCCAGGAAGCGATTCACCGCCTGGTGGGGGCCTACCTGGGGCGGGACCTGGAGGCCCTGTGGCGGCTCAACGCCCAGGCTCTGGGGGACGACGGAGACCTCCGGCCCCATAACGAGCTGTTCCTGCGCCGCCTCCTGTACGACCGCAACGAGCGCATGGCCGAGCGCCTGGCGCCCCTCATCGCCCAGGGCAGCGTCTTCGCCGCCTTCGGCGCGCTGCACCTCTACGGGGAGCGGGGCGTCCCCAGCCTGCTCGCGCGCCGGGGATTTTCGGTGGAAGCCGTCTATTGACCGCACAAGCACCATCAGGGCGGCGGCGCGGTGCTGGCACGCACGATCAGCTCGACGGATACCTCCCGAAGTCTCTCCACCTCCTCTCCGGCTAGGCGGGCAAGCAGATGCTGGGCCGCAAGCTGGCCCAGCTCCCGGGTAGGCACCCGCACCGTGGTCAAGGCCGGCTCGATCAGCGAGGAGATTTCCAGGTCATCGAATCCGGTAATGGAGAGTTCCTGTGGTATGGCGATGCCCTGGGCCCGCGCCTCGGTCATCGCGCCTATGGCCAGCACGTCGTTGCCGCAGATCACCGCCGTAGGCGGCGGATTGAGCTGCATGAGGGCCGCAAGCGCTCGGCGGCCGTCACCGAAGGTGTAGGGCCGCTCCAGGACATGTTCGGGATCGAGAACGACGCCCCGGGAAGCGAGGGTCTCACGCACGCCGACCACGCGTTCCCGGGCGCGGTCGTTTCGGGCCGTGAGACCGGCGATCATCCCGAAACGGCGATGACCCATGTCCAGCAGGTACGCGGCTATCCGGGCCGCCGCTTCCCGGTTGCGGAATCCGACGCACGGGTGCCGCCCTTCCGGGTCCAGCGCCCAGGTCAGTACGTAAGGCAAGCGAAACGATTCGAGCAGCTCGAACAGCGCCGGCTCGTGATCGAGCCCCACCAGCACCAGGCCGTCGATGCCCCGCTCGAGGAGCGGCCGCACGACGCGCACTTCCCCCTCAAGGTCGAATTCGTGGGACGCCACCAGCAAGGTGTAGCCGTTTTCCTCCAGGGTCTTCTGCAAGGCATGGGTCGCGTTGGCAAAGATGGCGTTGTCTAGGGTGGGAACCACCGCGCCGACCGTGCGCGAGCGGCGGGAGCGCAGGGCTCGCGCCGCCCCATGGAGCACGTAACCCGAGAGGCGCACCGCGTCCTCCACGCGGCGCAGCATCTCTGGGCTCACCTTATGGGGCGTTGAAAGGGCCCTGGATACGGTCGCCGTGGACACGCCGGCAAGCCGCGCCACATCGGCGAGCTTCACGTCGTGCCGCGGCTCGGCGCCCTTCGCAGAAGCACCGGCCTGGCTGCTCCATCGTCTAGAGCTCATTGAGGTTTGTTCAGCATTTTATGATATCGATTACAACCCACTACCTTCTCGATAAGTGACTCCTATCAATAATACATTGTTTTTTATATTGTATAGAAATTTCTATATTTTTGACTTGACAAATCCACCTGCTTCGCCAAATATTCTGTAATCGATTACAAATACAAGGCCCATTCCTCATGGCTATCCAATACCTCAAAAAGGCATCCAAGACTCCTGAAACGGAAACCGGCGCCGCTCAAAAAGTCGTGGGTGAGATGCTGGCCGAGATCGAGCGGAGTGGCGAGCAAGCGGTGCGCGAATACGCCCGGAAGCTCGACCATTGGACCGGCGAGATCCTGGTCAGCCCCGAGGAGGTGGAACGCCGCACCCGGGACATACCGGCGGCGATCAAGCGCGACATCGAATTCGCCACCGAGCAGGTGCGGCGCTTCGCCCTGGCCCAACGGGATTCCATTCGCGAGTTCGCCGTCGAGTTGCATCCAGGGGTCACGGCCGGCCAGCGCTTGGTTCCCGTTAACGTGGCAGGCTGCTACGTGCCCACCGGGCGCTACGCCCACATCGCCTCCGCCTACATGGGCATCGCTACCGCCAAGGCCGCAGGGGTCCCCACCGTGATCGCTTGCTCCACCCCGTACCGGGGCGAGGGCATCCACCCCCTGGTGCTCTACGCCATGAAGGTAGCAGGCGCCGATCTTATCATGACCCTCGGCGGCGTCCAGGCCATCGCGTCCTTGGCCTATGGGCTCTTTACCGGCAAGCCTGCGGACATCATCGTCGGCCCCGGCAACAAGTACGTCGCGGAGGCGAAGCGCGCCCTTTTCGGTAAGGTGGGGATCGACGTTTTCGCCGGGCCGTCGGAAGTGGCGGTGATCGCCGACGACACCGCGGACCCTGCTCTGGTGGCGTCCGACCTGGTGGGTCAGGCGGAGCACGGCCACGAATCGCCCGCTTGGCTTTTTACCACCTCCCTGGCACTCGCTGAGGAGGTCTTGAGCCAGGTTCCCCGGCTCATTGCGGCGCTCCCCCCCACGGCACGTGCAGCCGCCGACGCCGCATGGAGGGACTATGGCGAGGTGATCCTGTGCGACACGCGGGAAGAGTTGATCGAGGTCTCCGACCGCTACGCCTCCGAGCATCTGGAGGTGCACGCCCGCGACCTGGACTGGTGGCTCGCCCATCTCACCTGCTATGGGTCGCTTTTCCTCGGCGAAGAGACGACGGTGGCCTTCGGCGACAAGGCCTCGGGGCCCAACCACATCCTGCCCACCAAGGGGGCGGCCCGTTACTCGGGAGGGCTATCGGTTCACAAGTTCCTTAAAACCCTCACCTGGCAACGCATGACCCGGGAAGCGACCCGCCAGATCGCCCAGGTCACCGCCCGGATCTCCCGGCTGGAGGGCATGGAGGCCCACGCCCGCAGCGCCGACGACCGGCTGCGGAAATATTTTCCCGGCGAGACCTTCAAGACGGCAGCCTGATGTCCCTGATCCGACGGTTGTTCTCCCTCGAGGGCAAGGTCGCCCTGGTCACCGGCGCGAGCTCCGGCATCGGCCAGGCCATTGCCCTGGCGCTGGCCCAGGCGGGCGCTCGGGTGGTCTTGATGGCGCGTCGGGCGGCGGAGCTGGACGAGACCCGCGGGCGTGTAGAGGCGCTGGGCGGCGACGCGGCCTGCGTGCCGTGCGACCTCGCGGTGCGCGCCGAGCTGTACTCCGGAGCCGCCAGGGCGGCCTCGTTCTTCGGTCCGCCAGACATCCTGGTTTCCGCCGCCGGCGTCAATATCCGGCGGCCCATGCTGGAAATCACCGAAGCCGACTGGGACGTCACCCTCAAGATCAACCTGGAGGCGCCCTTCTTCCTGGCGCAAAAACTCGCACCCGCCATGATCGAGAAAGGCTGGGGCCGCATCATCAACATCGCCTCGCTGCAGTCGGTGCGGGCGTTCGGCAATAGCGGCCCCTACGGGGCTTCCAAGGGCGGCATCGCCCAGCTCACTCGCGCCCAGGCGGAGACCTGGTCCCGCCACGGCGTGAACGCCAACGCCATCGCGCCGGGGTTTTTCGAAACGCCGCTCACCGCGCCCGTGTTCGGCGACCCGCAGCGCGCCCGGGCCATGGCCCAGCGCACTTTCATCGGTAGAAACGGGCGACTGGAGGATCTGGCCGGCACCGCCATCTTCCTGGCAAGCCCCGCTTCCGACTATGTGACCGGACAAATCATTTTCGTGGACGGCGGCTTTTCCGCCGGATGATCGATACGAGAGGAGCCTTGCCCGTGAAAGCTCTGGTCTACACCGCGCCGAACCAGGTGGTCTACCGGGACGAGCCGGAGCCCTCTGTAGGGACGGGCGAGGTGCTGCTCGGGATCGACGCCGTTGGCATCTGCGGCTCCGACATGCACGCCTATCACGGCCACGATCCCCGCCGGGTCCCGCCCCTCATCCTGGGTCACGAGCTGGCCGCCACCATCCTCGAGGGACCCGGGAAAGGACAGCGCGTCACGGTCAATCCGCTCATCACCTGCGGCCGCTGCGACTACTGCGTGCAAGGCCGCAACAACCTGTGCGCCCATCGCGCCATGATCGGCATGACCCGACCCGGAGGCTTTGCCGAGCGCATGGCAATCCCCGCTTCGTGCCTGATCTCCATTCCGCAGGACATGGATCCCAAGCGGGCGGCGCTCACCGAGCCCGCCGCCACAGCATTGCACGCGGTGGGCATGGCTATGCGAGCCCTCGCCCGGCCGCTGCCCGAAGCGGACGTGCTGGTGATCGGCGGCGGCGCCATCGGGCTCCTCTGCGCCCTCCTGCTACGCGCCTACGGTTGCCGCGATATTCGACTCGCCGAGACCAATCGCCTCCGCCGCGCCTCGGCCGGAAAGACCGGCGCGGCTCAAGTTTTCGATCCCCTCGCAACCAGCATTACGGAGAACTCGGCGACGCTGGTAGTCGACGCAGTAGGGGGTAAGGCCACCCGGGAGGCCGCCCTCAAGGCGGTAACGCCCGGGGGAGTGGTGATGCATATCGGGCTCCAGGACTGGGCGAGCGAGATTGACATGCGCAAGCTCACCCTGTCCGAGGTCAGCCTGATCGGCACATATACCTACTCCACGGCGGACCTGCGCGCGGCCGTAGACGCCTTGCATCGCGGCGTATTCGGGGATCTGGATTGGGTCGAGGTGCGGCCTCTCCAGGACGGCCCGCGAGCATTCGCCGAGCTGGACCAAGGACGGGCGGCCGCCGCCAAGATCGTGCTGTCTCCCCACTGAACGCGGAAAAATGGCGGAAACGACGCCACGAGCCATGGCGAGCGCAGCGCGTAACGGCGGCCGGGTTTTCTTCTGGTTCTCCGCAGGCTTCCTGCTCGCCTACGCGCTCAACGTCCTCGCTGGGCTCGCGGCCACCCGGCTCGGCTGGGCGCTTCCTCGCATCGGCGACGTGGGGGAGTTTCTGCTGGTGCTGACCGGTATGTTGTGTTTCGTGACGGGCCTGTTCTGCCTCGAGGACAGGGCGTCCGAAGCGCCGTAGCGTGAAATTCGACGTAAACCGAAAGAGGAGGAGTACCATGTCGCGAAAGCAACCATCCGAAGCGCTGCAATCCCACGAGCGGCGCCGCTTCCTGGACGTGGCCGTCCGGTATGGCTTCACCACCGCGGTGCTGGCCGCCACTGGTGGTTATCTGTGGTCGGAGCCCGAGGTAGCCCTCGCCGCCCAGGACGAAGCGGCTAAACAGAAGGCGGCTAGGTTTACCATGACGTTCGCCACCGAGTACAAGCTCGGAGCCTACGAGACCTATCCCATCATGCAGGAAACGTTTAAGGAGAACGTGGAAAAGGCCACCGGCGGCGCGGTATATGTGAAGCTATACCCCGCCGGACAGCTTGGGATCGGCGCTGCCCTGGGACAGAAAATCCAGGGCGGCACGGTCCACGGTGGCGCGATTTCTCTCTCCAACTTCTCTCCCTTCGCCCCGGTTGTGGACTTGGTCAACATCCCCTTCTGGTGCGGTGAGAACCAGAAGTTCGCCAACCTGGTGACTTCCAAGGCGTGGGCCGACGAGGTGAACCCTCGCGTCGCCGCCAAAAACTACCGGACCATGTTCTATTACACGGTGGATCCGCGCACGGTGGCCGTGCGGCGCGGTTTCGGCAAGGTCGTGAAGACCCCGGAGGACATGCGCGGCATGAAGATGCGCATCCCCCCTTCCAAGCTGCTCGCCAGGTTCTACCAGCTTGCCGGCGCGAATCCTACCATCGTCCCCTGGGGCGAGACGCCCACGGCGCTCAAGCAGGGCGTGGCTGACGGCCTCGATCCGTCCATCGGAGCCCTTTATACCTTCGGCTTCATCGACATCCTGGAAGCTATCACCATGGTCGACTCCGTGCCGGACGCCCAGATGTTCGCCTGCAACCTGCAATGGTTCAACACCCTGCCCAAGGACTTGCAGGTCAAGTTCGACGAAGCTTGCGAGCAGACCCAGGCGGCCTCTTTCGCCCAGATCCCCGTGAGCCGCAAGAACGCCATGGAGGCCATGGGCAAGGCGGGTGTAAAGTTCTATAGGCCCTCGGCCTCGGAGATGAATCAGTGGGTGCAGGCTTGCGGCGAGCAGCGGCCCGAGTGGAACGAGTTCAAGAAGGAACTCGCCGGTTCTATCGACGTATTCGAGAAGCTCAAAACCGCCGCCAACACCCAGGGTAAGATCAAGGTCGACGACCACCCGGCCTGACAAGCCCGCGGGCGGGCGGCATCTACTCCCGCCCGCCTCCCTGCACCCTCCTGGAGCGAGGTATGCGCGAATTCCTCCGCAGGCTCGACCGCAACGCCGAGCGTTACCTCATGCTGGTGTTCTACTGCACCATCGTGTTCGTCATCGTCACGGAAGTCTTCCGCCGCTTCGTCTTGAGCTATTCCTCCCTTTGGGGCGAAGAGGTGGCCCGCTACGCCTTCATCTACCTGGGCTGGGTGGGGGCCTCCTACGCCGTCAAGGAGCGGGCCCACATCCGCTTCGACGTGCTGCTTCACGCGGTGCCGAAGCGGCTGCACGGCTACATCTACCTGTTCGGCGAGATCGCCACCTTCGTCTTCGCCTGCTTCGCCCTCTACTGGTCGCTGCACACCATCGGCACGCTGATCCAGTTCGACGCCCGGTCGTATGCGCTGCGCATCAGCAAGGCCTGGTTCGAGGCGGCCATCCCCGTAGGCTTCACGCTGATGATGGTGCGGCTGGTTCAGTCGGCGGCGCGGGACATCCGCGACCTGCGCGCCGGCCAGGAAGCCCGCGGCGGCAAGCTCCTCTTCGACTAAGGGCCGCCCGTGGCAGTAACGCTCTCCCTGCTGCTGGTCTTGCTGCTCCTCGCCCTGGCGGTACCGTTCTGGATAGCCCTGGGGCTGGGCACCGTAGCGCTGCTCCAGGCGACCGGGGCGCTGCCTCTATCGCTCCTGGGAGAAGCCCTGTTCGAGGGGGTAGACTCCTTCGCCTTGATCGCTATCCCGCTGTTCGTGCTGACCGGAGACGTGATGGTGCGCTCGGGCCTGGCGTATAAGCTGCTGGACTTCGCCGAGGCCAGCACCGGATCGTTCCGCTCGGGCTTCGGCACCTCCACCGTCCTGGGTTGCGGCCTCTTTGCCTGCATTTCCGGCTCGGATGCGGCGGACGCGGCGGCCATCGGCCGCATCACCATGGACCGGCTGGTGGAGCGGGGCTACCCAAAGCCTTACGCCTGCGCCCTGGTGGCGGCGGGCGCCTGCACCGGCATCCTGATCCCGCCTTCCATCGCCTACATTATCATTGGGCTGGTGCTGGGGATCTCCTCGGCCACCCTGTTCGTCGCCGCGGCCATCCCCGGCGTGCTGGTGCTGCTCGGAGTCATCGTCACCAACGCTGTTGTCAATCGCCTAGAGGGCTATGAGAACTCCCGCCATCCCTTCTCCTGGCGTCGCTGGTTGCGCACTCTCAACGAGGCCAAGTGGGCGCTGGTCGTACCAGTCATCATTCTTGGCGGGATCTACAGCGGCATCTTTACGCCGACCGAGTCCGCGGCAGTGGCCGTGGCGGTGGCGCTGGCGGTCGGTCTGGTCCAGCGCACCATCACGCTGCGCGATTTTCCGGCCATGTTGGAGACCTCTGCCCGGGTAAACGGCGTGATCCTGCCCATCATAGCGGTGGCGATGCTCTTCGCCCAGGCCCTCACCGTGCTAGACGTCCCGCAAACCTTCGTCCAGACGCTCACCTCCATCACCGACGATCCCGCGGCCCTGCGGGTCGTGATGCTCGCGATCTTCATCGTCGCCGGCATGTTCATGGAAGCCACGCCCAACATCGTGATCCTGGCGCCCCTGCTGCACCCCGTAGCCAAGGCCATCGGCATGAACGACATCCATTTCTGCGTGTTCATGATCACCTCTCTGGGCCTGGGGTTCATCACGCCGCCCATGGGGCTCAACCTTTTCGTGATGTCGGGGCTCACCGGCCAGCCCATTCTGGCTATCGCCCGCCGCGCGGTGCCCTTCGTGATAGGGATGATCATCATCTCGGCCGTTGTGGCCTTTGTCCCCACCCTGTCCCTATGGGCGATAGGAAATCGCTAATGGGTGATGAACCTTCAAAACCGTGGTTCAGCAAACTGGCAGGCAGTATCTATTGAGAATTACGTAACCTCATGACAACCTTTTTCTCCCTGATGCGTTATATCGATGTTGCGATTGCATCAAGGAGAAAGCATGGCGGTCAAGATGGACGAGGCGGCAAAACGGCGTGTGCGCGCGGGCCGGTTGCTGATGAAGGGCAAGAAGCCGGCGGAAGTGGCGGCCATAGTCGGGACGCCGCGGCAGAGCGTGTATCGCTGGCTGGGCGTATTGCAGGAGAAAGGCATCGATGGGCTGCGCGAGATGAGCAAAGGCAGCCGTCCCTCCCGGATGTCCGCCGAGCAGGTCGAAGAGCTGCGCGAGGCGCTGCTGGCCGGGCCTGTAGCTTGCGGGTACGGCACCGATCTATGGACACTCAAGCGGGTGCGCCTGCTGATCGAGAAGCGCTTCCGTCTCCGATACAGCGAGGTCCAAGGTCTGGCGCCTTCTGGGGGCGATGGGCTTTTCCAGCCAGAAGCCCGAGAGGCGCGCCATCGAGCGCAACGAGCAAGCCGTCGCGCTCTGGAAGAAGCGCACTTGGCCTCGGCTCAAAAAAAGGCTCTTGCGGCTTTCGTGTGGGTGGGCCCCGAAAAGATCATGGTGCACAGCCGTCCGGATAGAGATCCAGGCCCCCGCAGTGAAAGAGAATACTGATGCGGTACTGGACGAGGTTGCGGTAGCCCCGGGCATTGGCTTTGATCAGCTGGATTTTGCCATTAGTGCCTTCGGCAACGGCGTTGGTGATGCGGTGCTCCGTGTAGGCCAGGAGTCCCGGCAGGTGGCGCTTCAAGGTTTTGGCTGCATTCACGATGGGGGGGCGGGTGTGAATGGGTAGCCCAGAAGTACCAGCGGTCGAAGAACTTCTGGGCGGGACCGGCATAACGGTAGTTCCAGAACTCGGCAAACGCCTCCTTGATCGACCAGGCGCGGCCTACCTTCAGAGTGTCGATTCTGAGGGATTGAAAACTCTCATGCTGGCGATCCGTCCAGTTCCTGGGTTCTTGAGCCACAAGTACTTCGTTCGGGTGAGGGTCTCCTCGCCCTGAGCTTTGAGGTGGCGATGCTCCTGCCGGCGTACGAGGTCGACCGTCTGGTTGAGCTCCTTGGCGCAGTAGAACTTGTCATGCACGATGGCAGCTTGAGGCACGGCCTCCCCCGTGGCCTGCATGTAATTGTCCCACATGTCCATCGCGACCGCCTGGACACCATCACGCTGGACCTGCGGGATCGTGGCCCAGAGAGCATCGGCTGCCTCCCGGGTGCGTTCGGGCGCGACGTCGAGCACCCGCCGCCCGGTGATATCGTGCAGCACCGAGACATAGTCGTGGCCTTTACCGAGCTGTTCTCATCGAGACCGTAAAAGGCAAGACCCTCCAGGGAGCGACGGCTGAGCCCCCGGGTGACCGAGCGCTCCATGATCCGGTCGACCTGGTCCCAGGACAGCGCCGTGAGCCCCTGGGCCTGGACCTTGCTCCACACGGCTTTGAGCACCTGGATGGCGAAGGCCTCAAAGAGCTCGGTGAAGCGGGAGGCGTCCTCGGCCCAGGTGACGCGCACCTGCTTGACGCCGCACTGCGGACAATTCACGCGGGAGACCTCCGCCGTGATGAATGTTTTCCATTGCATCGTATTCAAATGCCGCCAGCGCCGGGGGCGGGCATCATAGCCCGGGGCCACAGCCCCACAGCTGGGGCAGATGAAAGCCGTATCCGGTCGCCACTGCACGGTCACGGCGATCTCCCCGAGGGGGTGACCCGCCGGAGGGGGGTGATAGCCACTGCCGTCACCTCCCAAGGTGCCGTCAGACCCAGAAGCGTTTGGTAGAGTTCGGTATCGCGCATAGCTCCGCAATACTCGCCCGGGGGCCGGATTTAGGCAAGACCTCCCTGACCCACACGATTTCCTGAAGAGCCAAAAAAAAAGCCCAGCGGGAAGGCCGGGTCATCGTCTTCAGGGAACCTCTAAAAATTCGTTTTTCTGCCCCACATTCTTCCGCACAACACGCGCTGGCGGAGAGAGCCGTTCGTGGTCAAACCGCCGTCGTTGGTCGGCGGTTCGGTTTTCAACCGTTCAAATACG
>NZ_JBRBEM010000025.1:0-15390 GCF_052805615.1 Pelomicrobium sp. P1 | reverse complement strand
CCCCCAAACTTCTTCGACAACACCAGCGTCAACGCCGCCGTCAGCGTCGTCTTGCCATGATCCACGTGCCCAATCGTGCCTACGTTCACATGCGGCTTCTTGCGCTCAAATTTCTCCTTGGCCATGACTGTTTCCTTCCGACGACTATTTCTTGTTGATGATCGCTTCCGCGACGTTGCGGGGCGCCTCGGCGTAGTGCTTGAACTCCATCGTGTACGTGGCGCGGCCCTGGGTAAGCGAGCGCAGCGTGGTGGAGTAGCCGAACATCTCGGCAAGCGGCACCTCGGCGCGGACCACCTTGAAGCCAGGTCGGTCCTCCATGCCCTGCACGATGCCACGGCGGGAGGACAGGTCGCCCATGACGTTGCCCATGAATTCCTCGGGAGTCTCGACCTCCACCGCCATCATGGGCTCGAGCAGCGTCGGGTTCGCTTTCCTGAGCGCCTCCTTGAAGCCGATGGAGGCCGCCATCTTGAAGGCGTTCTCGTTCGAGTCCACTTCGTGATAGGAGCCGTCGAACAGCGTGACTTTGACGTCCACGATCGGGAAGCCGGCCAGCACGCCGTTGGGCAGCGTGTCCTCCAGCCCCTTCTGCACCGCCGGGATATACTCCCGCGGAACGACGCCGCCCTTGATGGCGTCGACGAACTCGAAGCCCTTGCCGGGCCCGTTGGGCTCCACCCGCAGCCACACGTGGCCGTACTGGCCGCGGCCTCCGGTCTGCTTGATGAACTTGCCCTCGGCCTCGGCGGCCTTCTTGATGGTTTCCCGGTAGGCGACCTGGGGAGCGCCGACGTTGGCCTCGACGCCGAACTCCCGCCGCATCCTGTCCACGATGATCTCCAGGTGCAGCTCGCCCATGCCGGAGATGATGGTCTGGCCGGATTCTTCGTCGGTGCGTACGCGAAACGACGGATCCTCCTGGGCCAGACGGGAGAGGGCGATGCCCATCTTTTCCTGGTCCGCCTTGGTCTTCGGCTCCACTGCCACGTGGATCACCGGCTCCGGGAACTCCATGCGCTCGAGGGTGATAACGTTGTTCGGATCGCACAGGGTATCGCCGGTGGACGCGTCCTTGAGCCCCACCACCGCCGCGATGTCTCCCGCCCGGACCTCCTTGATCTCGGCGCGCTCGTTGGCGTGCATCTGCAGCAGGCGCCCGATGCGCTCCTTCTTCCCCTTGACCGGGTTGAAGACGGTGTCGCCCGAATTGAGGACCCCGGAATAGACGCGCAGGAAGGTGAGCTGGCCCACGTACGGGTCGGTCATGATCTTGAACGCGAGGGCCGAGAACGGAGCCTCGTCCTTCGCTTCCCGCTCGCCAGGCTGGCCGTTTTCCAGCACGCCCTTGACCGGGGGAATGTCGGCTGGCGACGGCAGGTAGTCGATCACCGCATCCAGCATGGCCTGCACGCCCTTGTTCTTGAACGCGGAACCGCACAGCATGGGCACGATTTCGAACGAAATGGTGCGGCTGCGCAGCCCTTTCTTGATGTCCTCGACGGAGAGATCCCCTTCCTCGAGATATTTGTTCATCAGCTCCTCGTCGGCCTCGGCGGCGCTCTCCACCATCTTGTCGCGCCACTCCTGGGCCTGGTCCCGCAGGCTCCCCGGGATGTCCTTGAGCTCGAACTTCATCCCTTGGGTGGAATCGTCCCAGTAGATCGCCTTCATGCGCACCAGGTCGACCACGCCTTCGAACTTCTCTTCGGCTCCGATCGGAATCTGGATCGGAACCGGGTTGGCCTTGAGCCGGGCCCTCATCTGCTCGAAGACCCTGAAGAAGTCGGCTCCCTGCCGATCCATCTTGTTGACGAAAGCCAGCCGGGGCACGCGGTACTTGTTGGCCTGGCGCCAGACCGTCTCGGACTGGGGCTGCACGCCGCCCACCGCGCAGTAGACCATGCACGCGCCGTCGAGCACCCGCATCGAGCGCTCCACCTCGATGGTGAAGTCCACGTGCCCCGGCGTGTCGATGATGTTGATCCGGTGCTCCGGATAGTTCTGGTCCATGCCCTTCCAGAAGCAGGTGGTGGCGGCCGAGGTGATGGTGATCCCGCGCTCCCGCTCCTGCTCCATCCAGTCCATGACCGCGGCGCCGTCGTGCACCTCCCCGATCTTGTGGGAGACACCCGTATAGAACAGGATGCGCTCGGTGGTCGTGGTCTTGCCGGCATCGATGTGGGCGCTGATGCCGATGTTGCGATAGCGCTGGATGGGGGTTGTGCGTGGCACTGCTGAAGACTTCCTGGTTGGACGTTAAAACCGGTAGTGACTGAAAGCCTTGTTGGCCTCGGCCATGCGATGCACTTCCTCGCGCTTCTTCACGGCGCCGCCGCGGCCCTCCGCCGCCTCGCTAAGCTCGTTAGCCAGCCGCAGGCCCATGGACTTCTCGCCGCGCTTGCGCGCCGCGTCGCGGATCCAGCGCATCGCCAGCGCGGTGCGGCGCACCGGGCGCACTTCCACCGGCACCTGATAGTTGGCCCCGCCGACGCGCCGGCTCTTCACCTCCACCATCGGCCGCACGTTGGCGAGCGCCTGGGAGAAAACCTCCAGCGGGTCCTTGCCCGAGCGTTTCTGTATTTGCTCCAGCGCGCCGTAGACGATGCGCTCGGCGACCGATTTCTTGCCCCGGGTCATGATCACGTTGATGAACTTGGCTACTTCCTGGTTCCCGAACTTCGGATCCGGAAGAACTTCGCGTTTCGGAACTTCTCTGCGTCGCGGCATAGCGCTTCCTTACACCTGTCCTTGGGTTGCGGCCCTCAGGCGGACTTCGGCCGCTTCGCCCCGTACTTGGAGCGGCCCTGCTTGCGGTCCTTGACGCCGGCGGTGTCTAGGCTGCCGCGGACGATGTGGTAGCGGACCCCGGGCAGGTCCTTAACCCGTCCCCCGCGGATCAGGACCACGGAATGTTCCTGGAGATTGTGCCCTTCCCCGCCGATGTAGCCGATGACTTCGTAGCCGTTGGTCAGGCGCACTTTGGCCACTTTGCGCAGCGCCGAGTTAGGCTTTTTCGGCGTCGTGGTATAGACACGCGTGCAAACGCCGCGCTTCTGGGGGCAGCCCTCGAGCGCCGGCACCTTGCTCTTCGCCCGCTTGGGCTCGCGGGGCTTGCGTACCAGCTGGTTGACTGTTGGCATGGTTGACCTTGTTTGCCGAAACCGAGCGCCGGGCATCTGGTTAGCGCCCGACCGCGCCTGACGTTCCAAAAAGCCGGGACGGCATGAATGCCGTCCCGTCCTCACCGAATTCAGCCGCCTTCGAGAGGGCCGGCAAGCGAGCCCGGCCACCCGAAAAAGACTGTGAATTTTATGGGGTTAACAACGCGCTGTCAAGCAACGTGCGCCTGGTCCTGGGCCTGTCCTCCCTCGGTTTCCAGCGCCTCGGCCCCCTCGGCCACCTCTGCCCCCAGCGCCTGCCGGCGCCGCAGGTTGTGGTAGGCGAGGCCCGTTCCCGCCGGTATGAGGCGGCCGACGATGACGTTCTCCTTGAGCCCGCGCAGCTCGTCCCGCTTGCCCATGATCGCCGCCTCGGTGAGCACGCGGGTCGTCTCCTGGAAGGAGGCCGCGGAGATGAACGAATCGGTGGAGAGCGAGGCCTTGGTGATGCCGAGCAGCATGTATTCGTAGGTCGCGGGCTTCTTGCCCTCGGCCTCCAGCCGCTCGTTTTCCTCCAGCACCTCGGCGCGCTCCACCTGCTCGCCGGGGATGAACTTGCTGTCGCCGGCGTCGGCGATCTGCACCCGACGCAGCATCTGCCGCACGATCACCTCGATGTGCTTGTCGTTGATCTTCACGCCCTGCAACCGATAGACGTCCTGCACCTCGTCGATGACGTAACGGGCCAGCTCCTCCACGCCCTGCAGGCGCAGGATATCGTGGGGATCCTTCGGGCCGTCCACGATCATCTCGCCCTTGTTCACCACCTGGCCGTCGTGCACCAGGACATGCTTGTCCTTCGGTATCAGGAACTCATGGGCCACCCCGTCCAGATCGGTGATCACCAACCGTTGCTTGCCCTTGGTGTCCTTGCCGAAGGAGACGGTACCGGTGACCTCCGCCAGCATGCCGGCGTCTTTGGGCGAGCGCGCTTCGAACAGCTCCGCCACCCGCGGCAAGCCGCCGGTGATGTCGCGTGTCTTGGAGGTCTCCTGGGGAATGCGCGCCAGCACTTCCCCGACGCCCACTTCCTGCCCGTCGCGCACCGTGATGATGGAGCCGATCTGGAAGGTGATGGTGACCGGCACGTCGGTGCCGGCCACTCTCACCTCCTGGCCGTCCCTGTCCAGCAGCTTGACCAGGGGCCGCAATCCCTTGGTCTGGGCCACGCCGCGCCGCTTGGGATCGATCACCACCAGGGTCGAAAGCCCCGTGACCTCGTCGATCTGGCGAGCCACGGTCACGCCTTCTTCCACGTTTTCGAACTTGATGGTGCCCGCGTACTCAGTGATGATCGGCCGAGTGTGGGGATCCCAGTTGGCAAGCATCGTGCCGGCCTTCACCGTCTGGCCGTCCTTGACCAGCAGTGTCGCGCCGTACGGAATCTTGTGCCGCTCGCGCTCGCGACCGCCCTCGTCCTGGATGAGCACCTCGCCATTGCGCGAGATCACCACCTGCTCGCCCCGGGCGTTGGTCACGTAGCGCATGCCCGCGGAGAAGCGCACCGTGCCGTTGGATTTGCTTTCCACGTGGCTCGCCGCGGTGGTTCGCGACGCGGCGCCGCCGATGTGGAACGTGCGCATGGTGAGCTGGGTTCCCGGCTCGCCGATCGACTGGGCGGCGATGACCCCCACGGCCTCGCCCACGTTGACCAGGGTCCCGCGCCCGAGATCGCGCCCATAGCACTTGGCGCACAGGCCCCAGCGGGTCTCGCAGGTGAGCGGCGTGCGCACCCGCACCTCGTCGACGCCCAGCGCCTCGACCTGGTCCACCAGGTTCTCGTCCAGCAGCGTCCCGGCGGGAACCAGGACATCGCCCGTGTCCGGGTTGATGACGTCCACCGCGGTGACGCGCCCGAGGATGCGCTCGCGCAAGGGCTCTACCACCTCCCCGCCCTCCACCAGCGCCTTCATGGAGAAACCGTTGGTGGTGCCGCAATCGGCCTCCGTGACCACCAGATCCTGGGTCACGTCCACCAGACGCCGCGTCAGATAGCCGGAATTGGCGGTCTTGAGCGCCGTGTCCGCCAGGCCCTTGCGCGCGCCGTGGGTGGAGATGAAGTACTGCAGGACGTTCAGGCCCTCGCGGAAGTTGGCGGTAATCGGGGTCTCGATGATGGATCCGTCGGGCTTGGCCATCAATCCCCGCATGCCGGCAAGCTGCCGGATCTGGGCCGCCGAGCCCCTGGCGCCGGAGTCGGCCATCATGTAGATGGAGTTGAACGACTCCTGGGTGACCACGTTGCCCTTCTTGTCGGTCATCGGGACCCGCTGCTTCTTCCTCGGGTCCCATTGCATGACCTGCTCCTGGCCAAGCTGGTCCATCATCGCCTTGGCCACCTGGTCGGCCGCCCGACCCCAGATGTCCACCACTTTGTTGTAGCGCTCCCCCTGGGTCACCAGGCCCGAGGTGTACTGGGCCTCGATCTCCTGCACCTCCTTCTCGGCTTGGGCGATGATCTCGGACTTCTGGGGTGGCACCAGCATGTCGTCGACGCAAATCGAAAGCCCCGCGCGCGTCGCCAGGGAGAAGCCCGTGTACATGAGCTGGTCGGCGAAGATCACCGTTTCGCGCAAGCCGCAGCGGCGGAAGCTCATGTTGATCAGCCTGGAGATCTCCTTCTTCTTGAGCGGCTTGTCGATCAACTGGAACGGCAAGCCAGCGGGCAGAAGCTCCGAGAGCAGCGCCCGGCCCACCGTGGTGTCGTAACGGGTCCACTTCTCCCGCTTGTCGCCATCGGGTCCGATCTCGTACTCGCGGATGCGCACCTTGATGCGCGCGCCGAGCTCCACCTGCCTGGTCTCGTAGGCGCGCGCCACCTCGGCCACGTCGGCGAAGGCCATGCCCTCGCCCATGGCGCCGATCTTCTCCCGCGTCATGTAGTACAGGCCCAGCACGATGTCCTGGGAAGGAACGATGATCGGCTCGCCGTTGGCCGGGGACAGGATGTTGTTGGAGGAGAGCATGAGGGTGCGCGCCTCCATCTGCGCTTCCAGAGACAGGGGCACGTGCACCGCCATCTGGTCGCCGTCGAAGTCGGCGTTGAACGCCGTGCACACCAGCGGATGGAGCTGGATCGCCTTGCCCTCGATCAGCACCGGCTCGAACGCCTGGATGCCGAGGCGGTGCAGGGTGGGCGCGCGGTTGAGCAGCACCGGATGCTCGCGGATCACCTCTTCCAGGATGTCCCACACCTCGGGGGCTTCCTGTTCCACCATGCGCTTCGCCGCCTTGATGGTGGTGGCGAGCCCCAGCACTTCCAGCTTGTGGAAGATGAACGGCTTGAACAGCTCCAGCGCCATCTTCTTGGGCAGGCCGCACTGATGGAGCTTCAACTGGGGCCCCACCACGATCACCGAGCGGCCCGAGTAGTCCACCCGCTTGCCCAGCAGATTCTGACGGAAACGGCCGCCCTTGCCCTTGATCATGTCAGCCAGGGACTTGAGCGGGCGCTTGTTGGCGCCGGTCATGGCCTTGCCGCGGCGGCCGTTGTCGAGCAGCGAATCCACCGCCTCCTGGAGCATACGCTTCTCGTTGCGCACGATGATGTCCGGAGCCTTCAGCTCCAGCAGCCGTTTTAGGCGGTTGTTGCGGTTGATCACGCGGCGGTAGAGGTCGTTCAGGTCGGAGGTGGCGAAGCGCCCGCCGTCCAGGGGCACCAGCGGCCGCAGCTCCGGCGGCAGCACGGGCAACACTTCCAAGATCATCCATTCCGGCTTGATCCCGGACTTCTGGAAGGCTTCCAGCACCTTCAGGCGCTTGGCGATTTTCTTG
Organism: Pelomicrobium sp. P1; assembly: GCF_052805615.1. NCBI lineage: Bacteria > Pseudomonadati > Pseudomonadota > Hydrogenophilia > Pelomicrobium > Pelomicrobium sp. P1. Next base: position 8,455 of record NZ_JBRBEM010000025.1, on the reverse strand, counting down.
ATCTTGGAGTCGGAGCCCGTGGCTTCCAGCTCCTGGCGCAGCTTTTCGATCTCCTTGTTGAGGTCAAGGGTGCGCAGCAGCTCGCGGACACCCTCGGCGCCCATCTGGGCGGTGAAATCGTCCCCGTATTCTTCCACCTTGCTGAGGTAATCGTCCTCCGTCAGTAGCTGGCCGCGGTGCAGCGGGGTGAGGCCCGGGTCCACCACCACGTAGGCCTCGAAGTACAGGACGCGCTCGATGTCGCGCAATGTCATGTCCAGCACCATCCCCATGCGCGAAGGCAGGGATTTGAGGAACCAGATGTGGGCCACGGGCGAGGCGAGCTCAATGTGGCCCATGCGCTCGCGGCGCACCTTGGACAGGGTCACCTCGACGCCGCACTTCTCGCAGATCACGCCGCGATGCTTGAGCCGCTTGTACTTGCCGCACAGGCACTCGTAATCCTTGACGGGACCGAAGATCTTGGCGCAGAACAGCCCGTCCCGCTCCGGCTTGAACGTGCGGTAGTTGATGGTCTCGGGCTTCTTGACCTCCCCGTAAGACCAGGAACGGATCTTCTCGGGCGACGCCAGGCCGATCTTGATGGCGTCGAATTCCTCTTCCTGGGTGACCTGCTTGAACAGATCCAGCAGTGCTTTCATAGCGTCTCCGATGGCGCGTCAACGCAACAATTCGAAAATCTCCGCCGCAGGCAGCGCAAGAACCAGGAGGGATGACGATGCGAAAGCCCCTGTGCCTGCGCGCGCCTGCGGTCCGTGCCCACGTCAGTACCGCTCCAGATCGATGTCGATGGCGAGGGAGCGGATCTCCTTCACCAGCACGTTGAACGACTCGGGCATGCCGGCATCGATCTTGTGCTCCCCCTTGACGATGTTCTCGTAGACCTTGGTCCGGCCGGTGACGTCGTCCGACTTGACGGTGAGCATCTCCTGCAGCGTGTAGGCCGCTCCGTAGGCTTCCAGCGCCCACACCTCCATTTCGCCGAAGCGCTGTCCCCCGAACTGGGCCTTGCCGCCGAGGGGCTGCTGGGTCACCAGGCTGTAGGGGCCGGTGGAGCGGGCGTGCATCTTGTCGTCCACCAGATGGTGGAGCTTCAACATGTGCATGTAGCCCACCGTTACCTGGCGGTCGAACGGATCCCCCGTGCGACCGTCGTACAGGGTCACCTGGCCCGAGCGCGGCAACCCGGCCAGCTCCAGCATCGACTTGATCTCCTCCTCGGTAGCCCCGTCGAAAACCGGCGTGGCGAACGGCACGCCGTGCTTGAGGTTGTGGGCGAGCTCCAGCACCTCCTGGTCGGAGAGCTGGGACAGGTCTTCCTGCCGCCCGCTCGAGTTGTAAATCAGGTTGAGCGCCTTGCGCAGGTCCGCGATCTTGGCATGGGCCTTGAGCATCTCGCCGATCTTGAGGCCCAGCCCCTTGGCGGCCCAGCCGAGATGGGTTTCCAGGATCTGGCCGACGTTCATGCGCGACGGCACCCCCAAAGGATTGAGCACGATGTCTACGGGCGTGCCGTCGGCCATGTAGGGCATGTCCTCCACCGGCACGATCTTGGATATGACCCCCTTGTTGCCGTGGCGCCCCGCCATCTTGTCGCCCGGCTGCAGCCGGCGCTTGACGGCCAGGTACACCTTGACCATTTTGATCACGCCGGGCGGGAGCTCGTCGCCGCTGGTGAGCTTCTTCTTCTTCTCCTCGAACATGCGCTCGAATTCCTGCCTCTTCTGGGCCAGGCTTTCCTTGATCTGCTCGAGCTGCAGGGCGGCTTCTTCGCTGGCGAGCCGGATGTCGAACCAGTGGTGCGGGTCCAGGCTGTCCAGGTACTCCTTGGTGATCCGCGCGCCTTTGGCCAGCTTCTTCGGCCCGCCGTTGGCGGTCTTGCCGCGCAGCAACCGCTCCAGGCGCTCGAAGGCGTCTGCCTCCACGATCCGGAGCTGGTCGGCCAGGTCCTTCTTGTAGCGCTTGAGCTCCTCGTCGATGATCTGCTGGGCGCGCTTGTCCCGCTGGATTCCTTCCCGGGTAAAGACCTGCACGTCGATGACGGTGCCGGACATGCCCGACGGCACCCGAAGCGAGGTATCCTTCACATCCGAGGCTTTCTCGCCAAAGATGGCGCGCAGCAGCTTTTCCTCGGGGGTGAGCTGGGTCTCGCCCTTGGGCGTCACCTTGCCCACCAGTACGTCGCCCGCCTCCACCTCGGCGCCGATGTAGACGATGCCCGATTCGTCGAGCCTGGCGAGCTGCGCCTCGGAGAGGTTGGAGATGTCGCGGGTGATTTCCTCCGGCCCGAGTTTGGTGTCGCGGGCCACCACCGAGAGCTCCTCGATGTGGATGGAGGTGAAGCGGTCCTCCGCCACGACCCGCTCCGAGATCAGGATCGAGTCCTCGAAGTTGTAGCCGGTCCACGGCATGAAGGCCACCAGCAGGTTCTGGCCGAGGGCGAGTTCCCCCAGGTCCGTCGAGGCCCCGTCCGCGATCACGTCGCCGCGGGAGATCACGTCGCCCACCTTGACCACTGGGCGCTGGTTGATGTTGGTGTTCTGGTTGGAGCGGGTGTACTTGGTCAGGTTGTAGATGTCCACGCCCACTTCGCCCGCGCGCGTCTCCTTGTCGTGCACCCGCACCACGATGCGCGTGGAGTCCACGTAGTCCACCATCCCGCCGCGGCGCGCCCGCACCACGGTGCCCGAGTCCATAGCCGCCACGCCCTCGATGCCGGTGCCCACCAGCGGCTTCTCCGGTCTCAGGCACGGCACCGCCTGGCGCTGCATATTGGAGCCCATGAGCGCCCGGTTCGCGTCATCGTGCTCGAGGAAAGGGATGAGCGATGCGGCAACGGAGACGATCTGGGCCGGCGCCACATCCATGTACTGGATGCGGTCGGGCGTCGCCAGCATGAACTCGTTGTGGTGCCGGCAGGAAACTAGGTCGCTCACGAACCTGCCGTTCTTGTCCAGCTCCGCGTTCGCCTGGGCGATCACGAACTGACCCTCCTCGATGGCGGAAAGGTACTCGATCTGGTCGGTCACCCGGCCGTTTTCCACCTTGCGATAGGGCGTTTCGATGAAGCCGAACTCGTTGATCCTGGCATAGAGGGCGAGGGAGTTGATGAGGCCGATGTTGGGGCCTTCCGGCGTCTCGATGGGGCACACGCGCCCGTAATGGGTCGGGTGCACGTCCCGTACCTCGAAGCCGGCCCGCTCGCGGGTGAGTCCCCCGGGACCTAGCGCCGACACGCGCCGCTTGTGGGTGATCTCCGACAGGGGGTTGGTCTGATCCATGAACTGGGAGAGCTGGCTCGAGCCGAAGAACTCCCGGATCGCCGCCGAAACCGGCTTGGCGTTGATCAGATCGTGGGGCATCAGGTCCTCGGACTCGGCCTGGGACAGCCGCTCTTTGACCGCCCGCTCGACCCGTACCAGCCCGGCGCGGAACTGGTTCTCCGCCAGCTCGCCAACCGAGCGTACGCGCCGGTTGCCCAGGTGGTCGATGTCGTCGATCTCGCCGCGGCCGTTGCGCAGGTCCACCAGGATCTTGATGACCGCGATGATGTCGTCCTTGGTCAGGGTGTTGGGACCGGTGAGATCGTTGCGCCCGACCCGGCGATTGAACTTCATGCGCCCGACCGGGGACAGGTCGTAGCGGTCCTCGCTGAAGAACAAGCCGTTGAACAGGGTCTGCACCGCCTCCTCGGTGGGCGGCTCGCCCGGGCGCATCATGCGGTAGATGGCCACCATGGCCGCCATCTGGTCCGGCGTATCGTCGATGCGCAGGGTCTGGGAGACATAGGGTCCCTGATCCAGGTCGTTGGTGTAGATGGTTTTCACCCCCCGGATCCCGGCCTCCCGCAGCTTGGCGAGCAGCTCCTCAGTGATCTCGTCGTTCGCCCGGGCGATGAGCTCGCCCGTCTCCTGATTCACCACGTTATGGGCGAGCACCCGGCCCACCAGATACTCGTCCGGCACCGTGAGCTTGTGGATGCCCGCCTGCTGGATCTCCCGCACGTGCTTGGCGGTGATGCGCTTGTCCTTCTGGACGATGACCTTGCCGCCCTTTCCCAAGATGTCGAACCGCGCCACCTCGCCCCGCAGCCGCTCGGGCACCACCTCGAACTCGATGCCTTGGTCGCCGAAATGGAACACGTCCTTTTCGAAGAAGGTGTCGAGGATCTGCTCCGGCGTCATGCCCATCGCCTTGAGCAGGATGCTCACGGGCATCTTGCGCCGGCGATCGACCCGGAAATAGAGGTAGTCCTTGGGGTCGAACTCGAAGTCAAGCCAGGAGCCGCGATACGGGATCACCCGCGCCGAAAAGAGCAGTTTCCCCGAGGAGTGGGTCTTGCCCCGGTCGTGCTCGAAAAACACCCCCGGCGAGCGGTGCAGCTGGGAGACGATCACCCGCTCGGTGCCGTTGATGACGAAGGAGCCCGTGGCCGTCATGAGCGGTATCTCGCCCATGTAGACCTCCTGCTCCTTCACCTCCTTGACCGTGGGCTTGGAGGCCTCCTTGTCGAGGAGGGCGAGCCGCAGCTTGGCCCGCAGCGGCGCGGCGTAGGTCAAGCCCCGTTGCTGGCATTCCTTGACGTCGAACGGCGGCTCGCCCAGGGTGTAGCTCACGAATTCCAGCCGGGCGTTGCCCGAATGGCTGACGATCGGGAAGATCGAGGTGAAGGCGGCCTGCAGCCCCTGGTTCTTGCGCTTGTCCGGCGGGGTGTCCGCCTGGAGGAAGGCGCTGTAGGAGTCCAGCTGCGTCGCCAGCAGGAACGGGATGTTCAGCACGCTGGCGCGCTTGGCGAAACTCTTACGGATCCGTTTTTTCTCGGTAAACGAGTACGTCATAGCTTCTCCGCCACGGGAAGGGGCAAGAACGGAAGTCGAAAGACCGGCATGTCCGCCTCAAAGTTTGCGGCCGTCGTTCGACTGTTTGACACTTCGCGCGAACCCGGGGCCCGCGCACAAAGCAACGCCTGCTTGGCCGTCACAAGTGGCAACAGGCCGGCGGGAAACCGCCAGCCTGCCTCCTTCGCTCGGCGCGCCAGGGGAACGCGCCCGTCTCGACCAATCGTTTTTTCCGCCGAGCTCAACGAGCTTACTTGATCTCCGCTGCCGCGCCGGCCTCGGTCAGTTGCTTGACGATGGCCTCCGCGTCGGCCTTGGAGATGCCCTCCTTGACCGGCTTCGGCGCCCCGTCCACCAAGTCCTTGGCCTCCTTAAGCCCAAGGCCCGTGATCTGGCGCACCACCTTGATCACGTTCACCTTGTTGTCGCCGGCGGCCTTGAGGATGACGGAAAATTCGGTCTGTTCCTCGGCCGCGGGCGCCGCCGCCCCAGCCGCTGCGGGGGCGGCCACGGCTACGGCGGTGGCGGCGGCGGAGACGCCGAATTTCTGCTCCATCTCCTTAATGAGCTCGGACAGCTCGAGCACGGTCATGTTCGCGATCGCGTCCAGGATCTCAGCTTTGGCTACTGCCATGATGCGCTACTCCTTGAGTCGAGAGGTTGAAATTCTTGAGCGTGCCTGGGCCGCCGCTCAAGCGGCCTGCTTCTGTTTCTGATCGCGCAGCGCCGCGAGCGTCCGCACGAAGCGGGCGGGCACCTCGTTGAGCGTGCGCACGAACTGCGCCACGGGCGCCTGCATGGTACCCAGGAGCTTGCCGAGCAGCTCTTCCCGGCTCGGCAACTGGGCCAGGCTCGAGACGTCCTTGGCGGACATCACCTGATTGCGCATGGCCCCCGCCTTGATGACGAACTTTTCGTTCGCCCTGGCGAACTCGTGCAGAACCTTCGCCACCGCCACCGGGTCGGGACTGATCCCGTAGGCGAGCGGCCCCGACATGTGCTCGGCAAGCCCGGCGAACGGGGTGTTGGCCACCGCCCGGCGCGCCAGGGTGTTTTTCAACACCCTCAGGTAGACACCGGATTTGCGCGCCGACGCCCGCAGGCTGGTCATGTCCGCAACGGTTAGCCCGCTGTACTCGGCCAGCACCACCGCCTGGGCGTTCGCCAGGCGCTCACCTACCTCCGCCACGACCGCCTGCTTCTGTTCCAGCTTCAGAGCCAAGGTCGTTCTCCTCACGCGTTCAAACTCGTGTGATCCACCCGGATCCCGGCGCCCATCGTCGGGGAGACGGAAATCCGCTTCAAATACACCCCCTTGGCGCCGGCCGGGCGGGCCTTCTGCAGCGCCTCCACCAGTGCCGTCAGGTTCTGCTTGAGCGCCTCCACTGGGAACGACGCTCGCCCGATGCTGCAGTGGACGATCCCCCCCTTGTCCGTGCGGTACTGGACCTGCCCCGCCTTGGCGTTCTTCACTGCGGTGGTCACGTCCTGGGTGACCGTGCCTACCTTCGGGTTGGGCATGAGCCCTCGGGGGCCCAGGATCTGGCCCAGTTGTCCCACCACCCGCATGGCGTCCGGCGTGGCAATGGCCACGTCGAAGTCGATTTTCCCGGCCTTCACCTGTTCGGCCAGATCTTCCAAGCCCACCAGGTCGGCGCCGGCCGCCTTCGCTTCCTTGGCCTTCTCTCCCTGAGTGAAGACCGCCACCCGCACCGTCTTGCCGGTGCCCGCGGGCAGCACCACCGAGCCCCGCACCAGCTGGTCGGACTTGCGCGCGTCCACCCCCAGGTTGATGGCCACGTCGATCGATTCGTCGAACTTGGCGGTGGCCGTCTCCTTGGCGAGCTGGAGCGCCTCCAGCACCGGGTAGGCGCGGCTTCGGTCAATCCGGGCGTGGAGGTTCTTAAATCGTTTGCTCACGCGCGCCATGTCACGCTCCCTCCACCTCGACACCCATGCTGCGGGCGCTGCCGGCGATGGTGCGCACCGCCGCGTCGAGATCCGCCGCGGTCAGGTCCGGCATCTTGGCGGTGGCGATTTTCTCCACCTGGGCGCGGGTAAGCTTGCCCACCTTCTCCAGGTGAGGCTTGGCGCTGCCTTTCTCGATGCCGGCTTCCTTCTTGATCAGCACCGACGCGGGCGGCGTCTTCAGAACGAAGGTGAAGCTCTTGTCCGCATAGGCGGTGATGATGACCGGCACCGGAAGGCCGGGCTCCATGCCCTGGGTCTGGGCGTTGAACGCCTTGCAGAACTCCATGATGTTGAGCCCGCGCTGGCCCAGCGCCGGGCCGATGGGCGGGCTGGGATTCGCCTTCCCCGCCGGCACCTGCAGCTTGATGTACCCGACGATCTTCTTTGCCATCTCGACTCCTTATCAAGCCTTTTCCACTTGCCCGAAGTCTAGCTCCACCGGCGTCGAGCGGCCGAAGATGGACACCGCGACCCGCAGCTTGCTCTTGTCGTAGTTCACGTCTTCCACGGTGCCGTGGAAGTCGGTGAACGGGCCCTCCTTGACGCGCACCATCTCCCCCACCTCGAACAGAACCTTGGGCTTGGGTTTCTCCACCCCTTCCTGGATCTGGCGCAGGATCGCCTCCACCTCCTTGGCGCTGATCGGCGTGGGTTTCGTGGCCGTGCCGCCGACGAAGCCTGTCACTTTGGGCGTGCTCTTCACCAAGTGCCAGGTCTCGTCGTTCATCTCCATCTCCACCAGCACGTAGCCCGGGAAGAACTTGCGCTCGGAGATGGACTTCTGCCCCCCCTTCATTTCCACCACTTCTTCCACCGGAACCAGGATCTGGCCGAACTTGTCCTGCATGCCGGAGCGCTCGATGCGCTCCTTGAGGGCCCGCGCGACGCTTTTTTCGAAGCCGGAGTAGGCGTGCACTACGTACCAGCGCTTGCTCATGCGCTCCCCTCGCCCATCAACCACCTCACCACCAGCAGCAAGCCGGCGTCCACGAGCCAAAGGAAGACCGCCATCACCATGACGAAAGCGAGCACCACGCCCGTCGTCTGCAGCGTCTCCTTCCGCGTGGGCCACACCACCCGCTTGGTTTCCTCGACGGACTCCCGGGCGAATTCCACGAAGCGGGCCCCCGGTGCCGTGAACCAGCCGACGGCGGCGGCCGCTCCCAGGCCCGCCAGCACCGCCAGCACCCGCAACACCAGGACGGCGTCGCGCAGGTAGTAAAAGCCCGCGATCCCGGCTACCACGCATAGACCCGCCAGGGTCAGCTTGATCTTGTCGGCGACCGTTACGCCGTTCGTATCACTCATGGGTTTGTCTTCCGGGATTGCCAGCCGGGCGGCGCAAGGCAGCCGTTTCGCCCGCCTCACGGGAGGCCCGGGCAGGCCAGGAGGGTCTCGAACCCCCAACCTTCGGTTTTGGAGACCGACGCTCTACCAATTGAGCTACTGGCCTATCTCAAGTCCGTGAAACGCCGCCCGCGAGGGGTCCTTGAGACTTCGTCCCCCTGCTACACGGTTCATTCGATGATTTTCGCCACCACGCCGGCGCCCACCGTGCGCCCGCCCTCGCGGATGGCAAAGCGCAGCCCCTCCTCCATCGCAATCGGGGCAATCAAGCTCACCGTGATCGACACATTGTCCCCAGG
>NZ_JBRBEM010000024.1:0-17084 GCF_052805615.1 Pelomicrobium sp. P1 | reverse complement strand
AGAGCGGCGAGTACGGCGACCTGGTGGCCATGGGCGTGATCGACCCGACCAAGGTGGCGCGCACCGCCCTGCAGAACGCGGCCTCCATCGCCGGGCTGATCCTCACCACCGACGCCATGGTGGCCGAGCTGCCGAAGGAGGAAAAAGCCACCGCCTCGGCCGGCCACGGCACGGGCGACATGGACTATTGACCGGCACCCGAAGACCTGGCACGGAAGGCCCCGCGTACGCGGGGCTTTTTTTTTATGCCTCTCTACGGACAGGGATGGGCGGGAACGGCCGGGTGGCACACGGTGATGGACCGCAGGTACTCGGCCCACTGGGCGATGACCTCCAGCCTGACGGGGGGCGCGGCGAGGCTGAACGGCGTCACGCGCCAGGCCCGCTGCACCACGTACAACCCCTCGACGCCCTGCACGACCCGGAACAGGGTGATCTCCCCCTGGCCGGATTCGACGAATCGGGTGCAATAAAGCCCCATGTCAGCCGTCGGATAGCCGTTCAAGGTCCCGCTCCCGATCGCGGTCACCTGGACCTGATCGCAGACCCGGCGTGCCTGCTGGCCGATGGAATCGAGATAGCGCTCGAGGGATACGTCCCTGAGCCGCGGGAAGGACTGGACTGTCAACCGGTCCTGCCACGCCTCCAGGGTCTGCCCCGACGGGAGGTATTCCAGCATGCGCAGATCGGGCCAAGTGAGGGACAGGCTCAGCTTCCATCCCGGCGGCCGGGGGACTTCGAAGCGCTCCTCTCCGGCGGCCCGGGCACCCGGGAGGCAGAAAGCTAGCGCCAGCGCCCCCACAGCTCCGGCGAAGGCCCGGGCGCGTCGCCCGAGCGCCGCCCCCGGGCTACGGTCGACCCCGGCCGGGCCCACGTGACCCACGAGCGCCTCCCTTTCCGGCTCCATGACCTTTCCGCTTCCTTCGACCCTGGCCCCGGTCACGATACCATGGCCGCCGGCGTCCGCAGCGTCGGCCACGGAATGCTAAAATGGCGGCCACTCAAGCGGTTCTTCATTCCCCTCCAGAGTGCGCCATGTACGAATCGGACGTGACCAAATTCATCCGGGAGCTCATGGAGAAGAACCCCCACCTCGCGGAGGAGCAGCGCAAGGCCCGCTGCCGCTGGTGGGACAAGAAAATCGACCTGGAGGAGCAGCGGCGCTACAAGGAAGTGCAGGAGCCGATCCGGGGTTACTACTACTATCCGTTGCCCGAGCCGAAGCGGCCCGCCGCGCCACAAGCCCGGGAAGAAAACCAGGCCGCTTGAACTCTGGCTTCAGCGCCGCGCGATCAGATTGAGCACCGCGTCCCCCCGCACGATGGTCAGGGCCAGGGTGCGGTCCGCGTCCTTGAGGGCTTCCCGCAGCTCCGCTACCGACGCAACCCGCCGCTGATTCACGGCGATGATCACGTCGCCCCGGCGCAGCCCCAGCCGCCAAGCCTCCGAATCCCGCTCCACCGAGACCACGCCCACCCCCTGGGGCCGGCCGCCCCGCTCCACGTCCGCCAAGCGGGCGCCGGCGAGCTGGGGCACGGCAACTCCGCCGCTGCCCGGTCCGCCCACCTCCCCGATGCGGCCTGCGAGGGTCAGGGGCCTGCCTTCTCGCAGCACCCGGATCTCCACCCGCTCGCCCACGGGAGTAAGCCCCAGCTCGTTCCTTACCTCGCTCGAAGTGCGCATCGCCCGCCCGTTGATCGAGGTGATGATGTCCCGGGGTTTCAGCCCGGCCTTCTGCGCGGGGGAGCCTTCGGCCACCTCCACCACCACCGCGCCCTCGGCCAGGGGAACGCCCAGGGCCTTGGCGAGATCCGGCGTCAAGTCCTGCACGGTGACCCCCAGCCAGCCCCGGCGCACCTCGCCGAAGCGGATGAGCTGGTCCATGACCCGGCGGGCCATGTTGGAAGGCACCGCGAAGCCGATGCCCACGTTGCCGCCGGAGGGGGCGATAATGGCCGTGTTGATGCCCACCAGCTCGCCCCGGAGATTCACTAGGGCGCCCCCGGAGTTTCCGGGATTGATGGACGCGTCGGTTTGAATGAAGTCCTCGTAGCCCTCCACGTTGATGCCGCTGCGGCCTAGCGCGCTCACGATGCCGGAGGTGGCCGTCTGCCCCAGGCCGAAGGGGTTGCCGATGGCCACTACGAAATCGCCGACCCGCAGCGCGTCGGAGTCGCCGAAAGGGATTGCCTTCAGGTTGTCCGCGTCGATCTTGAGGAGTGCGATGTCCGTGCCCGGGTCGCTGCCCACCAGCCGGGCGTTGAAGCGGCGCCGATCCCGGGTAGTGACTACCACCTGATCCGCCTTTTGGATGACGTGGTGGTTGGTGAGCACGTAACCCTGGGCCGCGTCCACGATGACGCCGGAGCCGGCGCTGATAGTGGGGCGGGGGTCGGGAATGTTGAAGAAGCGGCGGAAGAACGGGTCCCGCAGCAGCGGGTTGTCGTAGTCCTGGGCGCGGGAGATCACCGCGATGTTGACCACGCCAGGCGTCACTTCGGCCAGCATGGGGGCGAGGGTCGGGATCTCCCCCGCGCGGCCTGGGGGCAGCGCCCCGGACACCGTCGGCGGGAGCCAGAGGACCGCGGCCAACGCGGTCCATGCCAGTATCCATGCTTGTCGCTTCACAAAGTCCTCCTCGTGCAGACTGCCGCGAACCCCGGGCGGCCGGGCCGTCGACGCTCCCTCGTGCGCGGGCGCGCTCAAGCTCCCGAGCGCAAGGATTTACCCCAGCGCCCGGCCAAGCTTAACAAATTTTTGCTTCTCGTCAGGTCCCTCGGGCCGGAGCCAGGACCACCGTGACGCCTGACGGCAGAAAGCGACGCCTCGGGCTCCGAGTCCTCGCCGGCCGGGGCGAAGGCGAAGAACCGCGCATCGCCATCAGCGAGCAGGACGGCGTGCGTGCGCTCCATCTGGGGGACGAGCGAGTGCAAAGCGCCATGCGCCTCGCGGACCCCAACGCGCTGGAGCTCGCCTACACCCGGGCGATGATGGCGTTCCTGCTCTTCGTCCCCCATCCGAGGGAAGTGCTGATGATCGGCCTGGGGGGCGGGTCCCTCGCCAAGTTCATCCACCATCGCCTGCCCGGCGTGCGCACCACCGTGGTGGAGCTTCACCCCCGGGTGGTGGCGGCGGCGCGCAGCTTCTTTTATCTGCCGGAGGACGACGAGCGGCTGAAGGTCCAGCTCGGCGACGGGGCGGACTACGTCCGCTCCCACCCCGGGACCGCGGACGCCCTCCTGGTGGATGCCTTCGACGCCCGTTGTCCGGCGCCGGCCCTGGCGGACGCTTCCTTTTTAGCCGATGCGCGGGATGCCCTGCGGGCGGGGGGCGCGCTGGTGTTGAACCTGCTGGGGGACGATCCGGCCCTCCCCCGGCACTTGAAGCGCCTGGAAGCCGCCTTCGGGACGCGACCCCTATGTCTCCAACCGGAGCCCGGGAGCAACGTGGTCGCGCTGGCCCTGCGCGATGCGCCGGCCAGGCTGAGATGGGAAGTATTGAAGCGGCGTGGAAAGGCGCTGGAACAGGCGTTGGGGCTGCCGTTCGGCGCGTTCGTTCGGGCGCTGCGCCAGAGCAGCAACCCCGCCGGGCGCGCCCTGAAGTTCAGTGAAGAATGACCGGCTGGGTCAGCAATCCCTCGAACTCGCCCAGAAACTGGTCCATGGATTCCTGGGAGGGATTCTCGGCCAGCACGTGCTCCATGGACACGCGGATGGTGGAGGCCAGCTCTCCCGTGAGAAACACCCCGCGCCGGGTCTGGCGGTCGATCACTTCCAGGCCGCACTGCATCGGATACTCCACCACGTAGTAGTTCTGGCTACTATAAAGCACGACCATGTGATCCACCTCCGTTGCCGTGAGGCCTTGTCCCCAAATCGGGCGCGCTTCCCCCAAGCTGGCGCGTGGCGTTTCCACCCTATTTCTCCCTTTCCTGCACCCAATTCCTGGTCAAGGTTCTGCCTGTCTCCCGATGAATGCGCAAAGAGCATGCCAGCCCCCGGCCCGCCGGGCCGCCGGAGCGCCCGGGAACCCCTTGTCCAGACCGCCCTCCGGATTCCCCGTAACGTTCTGATGTCAAGCTTTTTTCTTTGACCCCCATCGGGAGCCCTTTGCCGGGGCGCTTCCGCCCTTGGGAAAAAACCGTTCCCGGCCCTTGGAACCAGTGTCGTCGAACGGATCCCGCGTCCAGATCCGCGACACCATCGCCATCCTCTCGACACCTAAGAAGCCCCTCAAGAGGTCGAGAGCGCGGCGATGAGCCGGCCGAGGATCTCCGGCCAGCGGTCGATCACCAAGAAGTGGCCGCCGCCGCAGACCCGCTCCAGCCGCGGCCGCTTCAACCGCCGCTCCAGGGCCAGGGCCGCGGAGAGGGGAATCATCAGGTCCGCGTCCCCGTGCCAGAGCTCGACCGGCACCTCGATCGTCGCCGGATCGAAGCCCCAATCGGCGGCGAGCAACCCCAGGTCCTGGAGGAAGGGCCCGGCGCCGCGCCGCAGTCCCTCGGCCAGATCCTGGGCGAACATAGCGCGCACCGTGGGCCTCGCCAGCACTTCCCGGTCCACCGGGTGGAGGTGGGAGGCGAGCAGATCCAGGTAGCGCCCCGGCTGGGCGCGCCCGAGGGCGGCGGCCGCGCCTAGGGGTGCGTGCAAAAGCCAGGGAAAGCGGGGCGCCAGCCGGAACGCGGCCCGTACTGTCCATGCCATAGGCATGGCGCCGGGCATCGACCCCGGCGGGCCCACGCCGCTCACCACCGCCGCCCCCGCGACGCGTTTCGCAAGCCATGCCGCACAGGCAAGCGCATAAGGGCCGCCGGCGGAGACGCCAGCGACCGCGAAACGTTCGAAGCCCAGCGCATCGACCAGGGCCGCCACGTCCCCGGCCCAATCGGTGAGGCGCCGGGAGGGCAGCGAATCGGAGAGCCCGAACCCCGGCCGCTCCGGCGCCACGATGCGGGCGCCGAGCCGCGCCGCCAGACCCAGGTCCGGATGCCGCTGGTAGCGGGAGCCCGGCAGCCCGTGAAACACCAGCACCGGCACGCCCCCCGGGTCACCGTAGTCGGCGTAGCCGAGGCGGCGGCCGTCGGGCAGGCGCAGGGTGGCGCTCGGCGGGACGGCGAGCGGTTCGGGACTCACGAACAGACCGTCAGTCCTCCGCGAACGCGGGCTGGGGAAATTCCTCGGGGTCGAAGGCTCGGTCGCCCTCGGGCTGGGGCGAGCCGGGCGGCCTCAAGTTGGCGAAGTCGTAAAGCCGCGGGTCGGCGAGGTGGGAGGGCACCACGTTCTGCAGGCTGCGGAACAGGCTTTCGATCCGCCCCGGAAAGCGCTTTTCCCACTCCCGCAGCATCTCCTTCACCGCCTGCCGCTTCAGGTTGGGCTGGGAGCCGCACAGGTTGCAGGGGATGATGGGGAAGCGCCGCTCTTGCGCGTACGCGGCGATGTCCCCCTCGCGGCAGTAGGCGAGAGGCCGGATCACCACGTGCCGGCCGTCGTCGGACGCGAGCTTGGGCGGCATAGCCTTGAGCTTGCCCCCGTAGAACAGGTTGAGGAAGAGGGTCTCCAGGATGTCGTCCCGGTGGTGGCCCAGGGCGATCTTGGTGGCGCCGATCTCCGAGGCGACCCGGTACAGGATGCCGCGGCGCAACCGGGAGCAGAGGGAGCACAGGGTCCTGCCCTCGGGGATGACCCGCTTGACCACGCTATAGGTATCCTGGCGCTCGATGCGGTAGGAAACGCCGCGAGCCGTCAGATATTCCGGCAGCACGTGCTCGGGGAAACCGGGCTGCTTCTGGTCCAGGTTAACCGCGGTGAGCCGGAAGGGGACCGGGGCCTTCTCCTGGAGGGCCAGCAGGACATCCAGCAAGGTGTAGCTGTCCTTGCCTCCCGAGAGGCAGACCATCACGTGATCGCCGGCTTCGATCATCCGGTAGTCGTGGATCGCCTGCCCCACCAGACGGCGCAGGCGCTTGGCCCGCTTGTTCGCCTCGAAATCCTGTTTTCGCGTGTCCGCGCCCATCGTTGTGCTCGCCACCTGCTACCGCCGGCAGTCCCCTGCATTCAAAATGCTATTCTCCCAGAACGAATTGCCCTTGCCTACGCGCCCCGGCGCGGGCTTGCGACTGCCGAACTATTCCCCGGTTCGAACCGCCTAAGGGATTGATTGCCCGTCGCCGGGCAAAGGAGGATCCCCATGACCGCACCCCGCCGCCCCGCTCGCCGCTCCGGGCTGGGAATCGCGGTCCTGGCGCTTTTCTGGGCGAGCCTTTCCTTTTCTCCCGCCACAGAAGCGGCCGAGGCCAACGGCAGCGCCGACGGTCCCAATCCCCTGGCGGCGGTGGTGCGAGTGAAAACCAAGGCGCTACCCGACGCCCGCACCGCGCCTTACCTCGGGCATAGTCGGGAAGGAAGCGGCGTGGTGATCGATCCGAACGGCCTGGTGCTCACCATCGGCTACCTGGTGCTGGAAGCCGACAGCATCGAGGTCACCGATTCCACCGGCAAGACCCACGCCGCCACTCTGATCGCCTACGACCACGCGACAGGTTTCGGGCTGGCGCGCACCGTCACGCCCGTGAGCGTGCCCCCCATCGAGTTAGGCGACGCCAGCCAGCTTAAAGTCCGGGACGAGGTGCTGATCGCGGGCTTCGGCGGACCCTCCGCCACAGCGGTAGGAATGGTGGTTTCCCGGCGCCAGTTCACTGGCGCCTGGGAATACCTGCTGGAGAACGCCATCTTCACCGTGCCCCCCGTGCTCAACTGGGGCGGGGCCGCCCTGATCGGGCAGGACGGGCGGCTATTGGGCATCGGCTCCCTGCTGGTGCCCGACGCCGTCGAGCCGGGGGTGCGCTTTCCCGGCAACATGTTCGTGCCCGTCGACATCTTGAAACCGATCCTGGCCGACCTGCTGGACGACGGTCGGCGCACCGGGCCCCCCAGGCCCTGGCTGGGGCTGTCCACCGAAGAGGTCCAAGGGCGGCTGTTCGTGGTGCGGGTCGCGCCCGAAGGTCCCGCCGACCGGGCCGGCATCCGGCCCAACGACATTGTGACCGGGCTCGACGGGAATCCGCTGGAGAACCAGGCCGACTTCTATCGCAAGCTGTGGGCCAAAGGGCCCGCCGGCACCGCGGTGAAACTGCAGGTGCTCCAGGGCAACCTGCTCAAGGAGATTTCCGTGACTTCCATGAACCGGGAGGAGTACCTCCGTGTCAAGCAAGCCTACTGAACCCTCGCCCCTCCCTCTAGCCGCGGGCCGCTTCCAGCGGCGCCGTTTCCTCGCGGGCGCTATGGGGGCAGGGGCCCTCTTCGCCTCCCCCGCCCTGCTCGCGGCCCTTATCCCCACGCCGCGCCAGACCCGGGGGCCGTTCTATCCCCTCACTTTGCCGCTGGAGAAGGACAACGATCTCGTCACCGTCGCCGGCCGCCCGGGTTTAGCCAGCGGGGAGATCGTGCACGTGGTGGGACGCGTCCTGGACCGGAACGGGCGGCCCGTGCCCAAGGCCCGCATCGAGATCTGGCAGTGCAACGCCTTCGGCCGCTACCACCATCCCCACGACCGCAGCGACCGGCCCATCGATCCCAACTTCCAGGGCTACGGCCAGTTCGTCACGGGAGAGGACGGCGCCTACCGCTTCCGCACCATCAAGCCGGTGCCCTACCCGGGCCGCGCGCCCCACATCCATTTCGCCATCGGCGGCGAGGACTTCTCGCCCCTGGTCACCCAGATGTACGTGGCGGGCGCGCCGGAAAACGAGCGGGATTTCATCCTCAACGCAATCCGCGACCCGAAGGCTCGAGCGAGCCTCATTGTCGCTTTCGACGCCCGCGCCGAAACGGGTGAGCCGGTGGGCGTCTTCGACATCGTGCTGGACCGGGACGGGCCGTTCGAGAAGCGGGGCTGATTCCGGAGGGGGAACGGGGCAAAGGGTTCCGCGGACCGGGCGGCGCGAGCGGTCACCGCGAGCCTATTCTTCAGTCTGGATCGCGATGACGCCCTGCTCCAGGGCGTGGATGATAGCGCATTGGGACAGGGGCCCTTCCATCGGGCAGGTGGCGATCAGGGCTTCGAGGACGCGCCTCAACCGCTGGAGCTTGTCGATGCGCTGGTCCACCTGGGCGAGTCGGGTCTCCACCCAGGCGCGCACCTGGGAGGCGTCCGCACCGGGGAGCCCCCGCAGGTGGATCAGCTCGCCGATTTCCTTGAGGGAAAAACCCAGATCCCGCGCCTGGCGGATGAAGCGGATGCGGAGGACGGTGGCCTCCGGGTAGCGGCGATAGCCCGAGCCCTTCGGCCGGGGAGGCTGCTCGATCAGCCCTTCCCGCTCGTAGAAGCGGATCGTCTCGACGCCGACGCCCGCCCGCCGGGCCACTTCCCCGATGGTCCACCCTTCCATACCCCCTCCTCGCTTGGCGGAGGCAAATTTATTCTGTGTACGTTAGTACAGGGTCAAGGGTGGAAATGTTAATAAATCTTGTTTCCCCTCAGGGCTTGCCGGGAAACGGATCTTCCGGCGTCCCGTCCGCGACCACCACCGGCGGCTGGGGCCGCTCGTTGACGTACAGACGAAAGACGTCGGGCCGGGCGTAGTGACCCACCACGTCGAAGTCGTACTTACCGCGCACGATCTCGCCCAAGTCGAGCTCGGCGGTCAGGATGGCCTCGCCCTCGAAGTCGGGCCCCGCCAGCACCTGCCCCAGGGGCCCCACGATGCAGCTTCCGCCGCGGCTGATCACCGTGTCGGGGTCGTTCCCCTGCACCAGGGTGAAGTCGGCAGGGAAGTCCCGGCGGCGGGTGAACTGGTTGCACGAGAGCACGAAGCAGCGGCCCTCCAAGGCCACGTGCTGCATGGTGGGAAGCCAGGTGGCGCGGCCGTCGGCGGTGGGGGCGCAATAGAGCTGAATGTTCTTCGCGTACATGGCCATGCGCAGGAGCGGCATGTAGTTTTCCCAGCAGATGACGGCCCCGAGGCGCCCGTACGGAGTGTCGAACACCGGCAGGGTGGAGCCGTCCCCGAAGCCCCACACCAGACGCTCCACGGCGGTGGGCATGAGCTTGCGGTGCTTGCCGAGATAGCGGCCCTCGGGTGAAAAGAACAGGACGGTGCAGTAGAGGGTGCCTACCTCCCGCTCGATCACGCCGATCACCAGGTAGAGGCGGTTCTCGCCGGCCACCTGGGCGAGGAAGTCCACGTGGGGGCCCGGCACGTCCACAGCGGAATCGAAGTAGCGGAGGAATTCCTCCCGCCCCTCGGGCGAGCGCATGCCGATGCGGGCGCCGAAGTCCGCGCCCTTGGGATAGGCGGACACGAAGGCCTCGGGAAAGAGGACCACCTTCGCTCCCTTGTCCGCGGCTTCCGCCGCCAGGGCTCGCACCTTCTCCAGGGTGCGGGCCCGGTCGAAGGCGACCGGCGCGGCCTGCACCACCGCCGCCACGAAGCGCTTGTGCCGCTCCTGCGTCATGAAAGCCGGCCCTCCTGCCGCGGCAAAAACTTTCCGGCGTCTCGCCGGGGGGTTTCTGGGCTATGATCGCGTTTTCCCGCGCGAGCCCCCGGCCCCGTCCTTCCAGTGCGCCTGCGGCCGGAGCGGGAACGAAAAAGATTATAGCCCCCGATCATGGACCGAGCCCGGAAAAACGTCCTGGTGCTGGCCGCCTGCCAGGCCCTGCTCTTCACCCACAACGTCATCCTGATTTCCATCAACGGGCTCGCCGGCTTCGCCCTGGCGGAGGTCAAGGCGCTGGCGACGCTGCCCGTCACCGCCTACGTGGTGGGCGGCGCCCTCTCCACCCTGCCCGCGTCCTTCTGGATGAAGCGGGTGGGACGGCGCGCCGGTTTCATGACCGGCGCCGCCTTCGGCTTCGCCGGCGCCGCCGTGTGCACCCTGGCCGTTCACCTGGAAAGCTTCTGGACCCTGTGCCTCGGCACCCTGGTGGCGGGCGTCTACAACGCCTTTGGCCAGTACTATCGTTTCGCTGCGGCGGAGACCGCCAGCCTGGACTTCAAGAGCAAGGCCATCTCGCTGGTGATGGCCGGCGGCATCGCCGGCGGCGTCCTGGGCCCCGAAAGCAGCAAGCTCACCCTGGACCTCCTGTGGGCCCCGTACATGGGATCGTATGCCTCCCTCATGGGGTTTTCGGTCATCGCCATGCTCCTCTCGCGCTTCATCGACATTCCACCCATGGAGGAGCACGAGCGGCGGGTGGCGGGGCGGCCCCTTTCCCGCATCATGGCCCAGCCGGCCTTCGCGGTGGCGGTCCTCTCCGCCATGGTGGGCTACGGCGTTATGAACCTGCTCATGACGGCGACCCCCATCGCCATGACCCAGCACCACCACCCGTACCACGACGCCGCCTTCGTGATCGAATGGCACGTGATCGGCATGTTCGCCCCTTCCTTCGTGACGGGCTCCCTGATCCAGCGCTTTGGCGTCGTGCCCGTCATCCTCACGGGTGTCGCCCTCATGTTCGCCTGCGTGGGCGTGGCGCTGGCGGGGGTCGCGGTCATGAACTTCTGGCTGGCCTTGTTCCTGCTGGGCGTGGGCTGGAACTTCATGTTCGTCGGCGGCACGACCCTGCTCACCGAGACCCACACCCCCGCGGAGCGGGCCAAGACCCAGGGCGTGAACGACTTCCTGATCTTCCTCACCCTGGCCACCTCCTCCTTCTCTTCCGGGGTCCTCATCTCGGGCCAGGGATGGCAGCTCCTCAACCTGTGGTCGCTGCCCTTCCTGCTGGTGACGGGCACCGCGGCAGCGTGGCTGCTCCTGCAGCGGCGGGCGGGCCGCCTGGCGGCGTAAGGCTTTCTCACCACAGAGTTGCTCTGTGGTGATCCGCTACCATCGCCGACAGGAGGATCAGGAGCCCAGTGCCGGCGGCCAGGCCCGGCAGCAGGCCGCCGCGCCGCCATAGCATCACTGCCATGCCCGCCGCGGCGGCGACGAGCCGGAAGGCGAGGGGCGTTTCCGCCAGGATCCCCACCGGAAGCACGATGACCCGCGCCACCAGGGCCGCCAGCATGGCGTAGGTGACGCAGGTGAACCACTGGAACAAGGGACTGTCCAGGCGCAGCCGGCCGGCAAAGGCGACGCCCAGCCCGCGCCACAAATAGGTCCCGACCGTGGCAGCCGCGAGCAGGATCCAGGGCCAGTAGGGGGAGCGGGCCAGATCAGCGGCCATGACGCCGCCACCTCCGCTCCAGCAGGAACGCGGCCGATCCGCCCACGACGCCGCACAGGAGCAGGCTCCATCCGGGCGCAGCCAGATGCACCAGGGGGCCGCTCACCCCGCCGATCAGGAGCGCCAGCCGGCTCGCCCGCTGGCGTACTTCCGCGAACAGGAGCAAGAAGAAAAGTGGGTTCAGGAAAACCAGCCCCAGGGTGACGGACGTGGGCACGTGGCCCGCAGCGAGATAGCCGAGGACCGTCCCGGGCACCGACACGCCCCAGCACACCAGGCCGAAGCCGGTGAAGTACGGCAGCCGCTCCTCCGGCTTGAGCCGAGGGAAGGCGCTCATCATGGAGGCCCAGGTGGTCATGGAGACCAGGTGCACCAGGGCATACAGGAGGCGCCCGTGGTGGGGGCGGGGCACGTGGGGCATGAGGGTGAGGGTCATGGGCAGGAAGCGGGCGGCCGTGAGGGACACGGCGAGAAAGATGGCCAGCCCCGAGGCGCCCACCGCGAACATTTCCACGAACACTACCTGCCCCGGCAGGGCGTAGATGAAGAAGCTGGTGGCGGAAGTCACCCACAAGCCCAGGCCGCTCTCCCGCCCCAAGGCGCCAAAGCCCACCATGCCGGCGAAGAGCACCAGGGCCGGGGCGCCCAGCGCATCCCGGGCCCCGGCCAGCAACCCCCGGCGAATTTCGTTGTCGGACCAGCGCATGCCCGCGATTGTATATGCTTGCGCCGGTAGAGCGAACGACCTATCGTTGGGGGCGATTCCGCGCCTCGACGAGCACCGATTCCGTCCGGAAATCCTCCCGGGGCTCGCGGGCCGGCGGAAAGGAATTCGTTCCACCGTGAAAAGCGCAACGAGGCTCCCGTGCCTTCACCCCCGCGCCTGTCGTTGACCGGGATTCCCCGCCACGAGCGGCCCGCCGCCCTGCTAGCGGGAGCCTACTTCTTCTGCCTGCTGTGCGGCTACTACGTGCTGCGGCCGGTGCGGGACGAAATGGGCATCCAGGGAGGCGTGGAAAACCTGCAGTGGACTTTCACCGCCACCTTCGCCGCCATGCTGGCGGCCACTCCCCTGTTCGGGTGGGCGGTCGCCCGCATCCGGTTGCGCCGGCTGGTGCCCGCCGTGTACCTCTTCTTCGCGGCGCACCTGATCGCCTTCTACCTGGCGCTGGAGGGCGGCGCCCCCAGGGAACTCCTGGCCCGGGGCTTCTTCGTATGGGTGAGCGTGTTCAACCTGTTCGTCGTGTCCGTCTTCTGGAGCTTCATGGCGGATCTTTTCGACAGCGACCAGGCGAAGCGGCTCTTCGGCACTATCGCGGCCGGCGGCAGTCTCGGCGCGGTGACGGGTCCCCTGCTGACGGTGTGGCTGGCGCAGCAACTGGGGCCGGCCAACCTGCTCCTCGTCGCCTGCGCCTTCCTCGCCGGAACCCTGGCCTTCATCGCCGCCCTGTTGCGCTGGTCCGACCGGTCGGCGCGCCCGGGCCCGGTCACGGCCTCCCGGGACCAGCCCGTGGGCGGCGGCGTGCTGGCGGGCTTGACCCTCACCCTGAGCTCGCCCTATCTCCTGGGCATCGGCCTCTACATCGTGCTGTTCACGGCCCTGTCCACCTTTCTCTATTTCGAGCAGGCCCGCATCGTGCGCGACGCCATCGCCACGCCGGGCGGCCGCACCCAGCTCTTCGCCGCCATGGACCTGGCGGTGAACGCCCTCACCCTGGCGGGCCAGATCTTCCTGACCGGCCGCATCCTGGTGCGCTACGGGCTTGGGCTTGCCCTCGCCGCCCTTCCTCTGCTCTCCCTCGCCGGCTTCGCCGTGCTGGCCGTTTTCCCGGTGCTGGGCGTGATCGTCGCCTTCCAGGTGCTGCGGCGGACCTGCAACTTCTTCCTCGCCAAACCGGCGCGGGAAGCGCTTTTCACGGTGATCCCGGTGGAAGAGAAGTACAAAGCCAAGAACTTCATCGACACCGTGGTCTACCGGGGCGGCGACGCGGCGAGCGGCTGGCTGCACACGGCGCTGAGGGCCTTGGGGCTGGGCGCCACGGGCATCTGCCTCGCCGCGCTGCCCCTGGCGGCCCTCTCCCTCGCCCTCGGGATCAGGCTGGGCGCGCGCCACGAGGCCCTGCGCCGGCGCGAGCCATCCACGGTACCCTCCACCGCCGCCATCGCCCAGGAAACCGTCCCATGACCGCTGCTCCTTCTTCCCCCCTGCGGCGCCGCGTGATCCAGGCCCTGGCGGCGGGCGCCGCCCTGGGGCCCGGCGCCCTCGCCCACCCCCCCGAGGGCCGGGAAATCCTGAAACGCCCGATCCCGAGGACCGGCGAGGCGCTTCCGGTGATCGGGCTCGGCACCTACCGCACCTTCGACGTGGGCGCAAGCACCGCCGAACGCGCGCCCCTCCAGGAGGTGCTGCAGCGCTTCGTCCTGCGCGGGGGCACGGTGATCGACAGCTCCCCTATGTACGGGAACGCCGAGACCGTGGTCGGGGATCTCGCCTCCGCGCTCGGGCTGGCGGACCAGCTGTTCTACGCCACCAAGGTCTGGACCACCGGCCGCGAGGCGGGCATCCGCCAGATGGAGCAATCCTTGCGCCGCCTGCGGGTCGCGCGCCTGGACCTTATGCAGATCCACAACCTTCTCGACCTGGAGATCCACCAGCAGACGCTCAAGGCCTGGAAAGCGGAGGGCCGGGTCCGCTACATCGGCGTCACCCACTACCACGAAGGCGCCTACGACGCCTTGGAGCGGATCCTAAAGACCCGGGCGTTCGACTTCGTGCAGCTCAACTATTCCATCGCCGAGCGGGAGGCGGAAAAGCAGCTCCTGCCGCTGGCCGCCGAGACCGGGACCGCGGTCATCGTCAACCGGCCCTTCGCCCAGGCAAACCTGTTCCACCGGGTCAGGGGCAAAAGCGTGCCGGAGTGGGCGGTGGAGTTCGATTGCACGAGCTGGGCCCAGTTTTTCCTCAAGTACATCGTTTCCCACCCGGCGGTCACCTGCGCCATTCCCGCCACCGGAAAGCCTCGACACCTGGAAGACAACATGCTGGCGGGCTACGGCCGGCTGCCGGACGCCGCGATGCGCCGCAGGATGGCGGCCTTCATGGACGCCATTTAGCGCCCCGCGAGCGCAACTCACGCCTCGCCGCGGGCCGGATAATCGTTCCTGGTCACGAAATCGACGGCGTTGAGCACGTCGGCGAAGGAGGGACGGGAGAACGGCATGGAGTTGACCGCCGAGGCGTAGAGCGTCCCGTCCGGCCTCACCAGAAATAGCCCCGGCTCGGAGAATTCCGCCGGTTCGCCTTCCTTGATGCCGCGGGAGATGAACAGGCCCCATTCCCGGGCTTTGGAGATGGTCAAGCCGTAACCGATCCTGAGCCGCTCCAGCCCCCACTCTTGCTTCGTCCGCAGGGCGCGCTCGCGGTCGTCGCAACTGATGGCGATCGCCTCCACGCCGCGGGCGGTGAACTCGGGAATCTTGCCGTTCAGGTCGCGCAGGTAGGACTTGCAGATCGGGCAGTGAAGCCCGCGGTAAAACACCAGCATGGTGAAGTGCCGGGGGCTTTGGTTGGCGAGTCTCCAGGTTCCGGCGTTCAGGGTTTCCACTTGTAGGTCAGGGACGGGTTGACGGGGTTTGAGCTGGGGCATGTCTTTCTCCTTGGCTGGCCGAGCAGCAGTGGGGAGCGCTTTAGCGCACCGCAGCGGCGCTTTCGGACAGGGACAGTGCGCTTCGCTGCGCTCTACGCACCGTGCTCGATTTTAAGACGGGTCTAATTCACCCGAAAACCAGGCGTCGGGTTACGCGAAATGCCGCTGCAGCGCCTTCAGAAGGGCCTGGTAGATCGGGTTGCAGAAGGCGCCGACGGCGCCGGGATCGGCCGACTCGTAGGTCGAGCTCCATTCGATGAAAGTGGTGTCGTTTTCCGTGATGGGCAGGACGCGCACGCGTCCCACGTAGTTGCTCACCGCCCCCTTGGCGACCGGCCCGGGCCCGTCGTCGATGCTGTAGGCGAGGGAACGCTCCAGGTCGTCCAGGGCGAGCAGGGTCTCGTGGAAGGCGTCGTTGAGGATGCGCCTGGCGCCGATCTGATCCCCCTTGCGATCCCCCACCGCCACCGCCTTGGTCACGACCTGGGGCGCCCAGGACAGATCGTGAAAGTTGCGCACGGTGGCCCATACCTTCTCGCAGGGGGCGTTGATGACCGCGGAGTTGTAGCATTTACCCATGATTGCGCTCCTATCTCGTGATAGCCAACGATGAAACAAGCTGCGAAGCCCAGAGCTCTCTCAAGGCCTCAAGTCGGATTCGACCCGAAGGCCGTCGAGGAATTTGTTGAAGCCGTTGAATAGATCGACGACCGCCATGAGTTCGGTGACCTCGGCGTCGCCGAAGCCCATGGCCTTCAACGTCGCGGTATGGGCGTTGATGCAGTACTCACATCCGTTGGTCGCCGACACGACCAGGGCGATGATCTCCTTGGTTTTGCGGTCCAACGTCCCGGGACCCATGATGACCTTAAGGCGCTCCCACGTGGCGCGCAAGTAGGCAGGATGATTTGCCATGGCCTTAAAGAGATTGGGCACGAAAGGAAGCCCAAACGCCTTCTTGATCTCGTCATAGACCAGCTTGACGTCGTGGTTGGCTGCGGTCTCTTCCACGTAGGACACGGTTGCCATCTTGCTTTCTCCTCGACCTTGAGTTGATAAGTTCCTTCCAAGCGGAAGGCGCCTATACTCTAGTCCAGGCATTCAGCACGAACTATCATTAAAAATACAGAATTCTTGTGCGAACGTCCAAAACTAGAGTGATGTCATGGATGTATTGACGGATATCCTGCGCTCCCTGCGCCTGGCCGGCGGGGTCTATTTCCGCTGCGAATTCAGGGCACCCTGGGGCATGGGAATCGGACCCCAGCCGGTCGCCGAGTTCCATGTGGTGGTCCGGGGAAGCTGCTGGCTTCGCCTGCCCGGTAAGCCCGCGCCGATTCCCTTGCGTGGCGGTGACCTGGCGGTTTTTCTCCGGGGTGACCCCCATGAGCTGATCGATGCGCCGGAGAGCGAAGCGATTCCCGCCGAAAAGCTCCTGGCGGATCAGGACCTGGAGGGCTATGGGCCCGTCGCCCACGGCGGAGGAGGCGCCCTGACGACGATTCTGTGCGGCTACTTCAAGTTCGACCGCGACACCAGGCATCCGCTGCTGGCGGCCCTGCCGCCTTTCATCCTCATCCGCGGGGCCGACAGCCATGACTTCAGCGGACTCAAGACGACGTTGGACCTCATGCTCCAGGAGACGAAGGCAGGGCGCCCCGGCGCGGAGGCGGTGGTCGATCGGCTCGCGGAGGCTTTGTTCATCCTTATGCTGCGGGCCTACATCCAGCAGTCCCCCGCGCCGCCGGGGATGCTCGCGGCGCTCACGGATCGCCAGATCGCCGCGGCCCTCGCACACCTACACCGAGCTCCTGAGCAGTCCTGGACCCTGGTCTCGCTGGCCGCCCGCGTCGGCATGTCCCGTTCGGCCCTTGCCGCCCGCTTCAAGCAACTGGTCGGTCAGCCGCCCATGGAATACCTGACCCTCTGGCGCATGCAAAAGGCGCGGGAGCTGCTGGCCGAGACGCGCCTTTCTACAGCGGTAGTGGCGGAGAAGGTGGGCTACCGGTCGGAGGCCGCCTTCGGCAAGGTCTTCAAGAAGATCACGGGAATCGGGCCGGGCGCTTTTCGTCGACAAGAGGGCACACCGGTGGCGATGGTTCATAAAGGGCGTAGCGCCGCAGCCGTCGCCCGTCCTGGGTCTTGAGCTTGCGGTTGGAGCGATGCGGCGCAATGAGCTCCACGCCCTCCTTCTTCAGCTCTTGGTCCAGGGTGTCGCTGTCGCAGGCGCGATCACCAATCAAGATTCTCGGGCTTTGCTTCGATCATGTA
>NZ_JBRBEM010000023.1:0-18513 GCF_052805615.1 Pelomicrobium sp. P1 | reverse complement strand
GCCCGCGGAGTCCAGATCCTGCGCAGTCATCGACCTTTCTCCTTCGCGAATAACGCATCCAGCTTGGCTTCGAAAGCGTGATAGTTCAGGACCTGGTAGAGCTCGTCCCGGGTCTGCATCGCCGAAAGCATCCCGGCCTGGGTACCCTCGCGCCGCAGCATCTCGTAGACGCCCTGCGAGGCCTTCGCCGCCGCACGAAACGCGGACAAGGGGTACAGGGCGATCGCCACGCCGGCGGAGCGCAGCTCCTCCACCGTGTAGAGGGGCGTGCGGCCGAACTCGGTGATGTTGGCGAGGATGGGCACTTTCACCGCCTCGGCGAAGCGGCGATACTGGCCGAGCTCCGTCACCGCTTCGGGAAAGATCATGTCCGCCCCCGCTGCCACGAAGGCGCAGGCGCGCTCGATGGCGGCCTCCAACCCCTCCACCGCCAGGGCATCGGTGCGGGCCATGATGACGAACTGGGGATCGGTGCGGGCGTCCACTGCCGCCTTGATCCGGTCCACCATTTCCTCCACCGAAACGATTTCCTTGCCGGGCCGGTGGCCGCAGCGCTTGGCCTGCACCTGGTCCTCGATGTGGCAGGCCGCTGCGCCGAACTTGACGAGGGATTTCACCGTCCGGGCGATGTTGAACGCGCTGCCGAATCCCGTATCGGCGTCCACCAGCAGGGGTAGCGGGCAGGCATCGGTGATGCGGCGCACATCGGTGAGCACGTCGTCCAGGGTGCTGATCCCCAGGTCCGGCAGCCCTAGAGAAGCGGCGGCGACGCCGCCCCCGGACAGATAGATGGCGCGATAGCCCGCCCGTTGCGCCAGTAAAGCGGAATAGGCGTTGATGGCGCCCACCACCTGCAGGGGCTGTTCCGTCTCTAAAGCGGCCCGGAAGCGGGCGCCCGCCGAAGTCAGGTTGTTCATCAAGTCCTCGTTTTAGTGAATTGATTTTATGAAAATGATACCGGTGAAACGCCCTGCGTACGGCCTGATCGACCGGCCTTCTCTCTGGCAAGGGGCGTACCACCTTCGGCACAACCTAAGGTCATACATTAAAAACTGTGGATAGTTGACTGTTAAAAAGAAAAACAAAAAAGAGCGCATCGCCCTCAGCAGCGCCTGCCGGCGCAATAGGGGTTCCAAGAAGGTTTCACTTCTGGAACGACTCTATTGCATGATTAGGACGTCCAAGCTACCCTCGGGCTCATCCCTTTCGATCCTCGTTCTTGCCCCAAACGTCCCGGCCCCGGGAGGACACGATGGATTTCGCCCCCTTGCCCCCCATCCCGAAGCCCCGCATCTGCGCCATCGGCTCCAGCTTCGTGCGCCTGCTGCCTCCGATTCTTTCTGACTACGAGCTTCAAGCGGAGGTGCGCATCGTCAACCAGGTGTTCGCCGAGGCGCTGGCTAGCGCCCGAAGCCTCATCCAGGCGGGCGAGGTGGACGCGTTCATCTCGGCAGGGGCGAGCGGCGCCTACCTGCGCAGCCGGTTGGAGATGCCGGTGGTCCTGCTTCAGGTCACCGGCTTCGACATCCTCCACGCCTTGCGGAAGGCCCGGGAAGTCTCCCAGCGCATCGCCATCTTCAGCTTCCAGGCGATCCGGGCCGAGCTGGAGGAGGTGAAGGAACTGCTCAACCTGGACATCGAGCAGTGCTACTACACCACTTCCCAGGATGCCCGGGAGCGGGTGAGGGCTTTGGCCGCCAGAGGCTTTCAGGTCATCGTGGGCTCCAGCATGATCACCCGGCTGGCTGAGGAGCAGGGGCTCGCGGGCGTGTTTCTTTACTCCACCCATTCCGCCCGCAAGGCCTTGGAAGACGCGATCGAGATCGCCCGCCTGCAACGCCTCCAGGAAGCCCAGCGGGAATGGCTGAACGGCATTCTGCGGCACCTGCACGAAGGGGTGATCGCCGTGGACATGCAAGGTCGGATCCAGTCGGTCAACCCGGCGATGGAACGGCTGCTAGGGCTCGAGGCGGGGGCGGCCCTGGGCAGACCGGTGCAGGAGGTTGCCCCCGGGCTGGGGCTGGAGCGCACCCTCCAGGGGGGCATGAGCGAGCTGGAGCGCATCCAGCGCATCGGCAACCGCACCGTGGTCACCCATTGCATCCCCATCCGCGCCCACGGCACCCAGACCGGGGCGGTGCTCACCTGCCAGGACTCCAGCGCCATCCAGCGGGTGGACCGCAGCCTCCGTGCCCAGCATCGGCCCCGCAAGTTCGTGGCCAAATACGAGCTGGACCGGATCGTGGGCATCTCCCCCGCCCTCGTCCAAGCGAAGCGTCTCGCCGCCCAGTACGCCAGAACCGATGCCACCGTCCTGATCACGGGAGAGAGCGGCACGGGCAAGGAGCTGCTGGCCCAGGGCATCCACAACGCAAGCCCCCGCCGGCACCATCCCTTCGTCCCCATCAACTGCGCCGCTTTCCCCGAAACTCTGCTCGAGAGCGAGCTGTTCGGCTACGAGGAAGGCGCCTTCACCGGCTCGCGCCGGGGCGGGAAGATCGGGCTGATCGAATCCGCCCATACCGGTACCCTTTTTCTGGACGAGGTGGGGGAGATGCCCCTGACCCTCCAGGCCAAGCTGCTGCGGGTGCTCCAGGAGCGGGAGGTGTTGCGCCTCGGGGCCAACGACCCGACCCCCGTGGACGTGCGGGTCGTGGCCGCCACCAACCGGGACCTGGGGGCGGCGGTGGCGGCGGGCCGCTTCCGGGCCGACCTGTACTACCGCTTGAACATCCTGCACTTGCACCTGCCGCCCTTGCGGGAGCGCCCGGAGGACGTGCCGGTCCTCGCCGCCCATCTGCTGGAGGAGGCTTCTGCGCGGCTTCGGGCGCCTCGGCTCGCCGGCGACCTCTTCCAGGCACTGCTCGGGCCTTTCAAGCGCTATCCCTGGCCGGGAAACGTGCGGGAGATGGAAAACGTGATCGAGCGCTTGGCGGTGCTCTTCACCCATGAAGGGACCCTGGATGCCGCGGGGCTTGCCCGGGTGGCGCCCGAGCTGTTCGCCCCGGACCGAGAATCCTTCCCTACAGAGCGTACCGAGCAGGACGTCGCCCTGCGCTCCCTCCAGCGGGCCCACGAATTGGCCCACATCCACCGGGTCCTGGGAGAGTGCGGGGGAAACCTCACCCGGGCCTCCGCGCGCCTGGGAGTGAGCCGCACCACCCTATGGCGCAAGCTGAAGGCCGGCGGCCTGGGGCAAGGACGAACGAGCGAGCCCCAGAGAGAAAGCTCTTAAAACGCAAAGGACGCGGAGGGCGCAAAAGAAAGGGGGGTCTTTTTCCGTCGAAGTTGTCGCACCCTGCGCGCGCTCCGCGGTGAAAATTTTTTCTTTGTTACCGGTACCGGGCGGTCAGCGCCGGATGGGCTGGGCCAGATACTCCCGGGTCTGCATCTCCAGCAGGCGGCTCGCCGTGCGGCGGAACTCCTGGCTGTTCACCCCTTCCACATAGAGCTGCTCCGGCGCAACCTCCGCCGAGACGATCAGCTTGACCCGGCGGTCGTAGAACACGTCCACCAGCCAGGTCAGGCGCCGGGCCTCGTTGGCCATAGCGGGCGGCATGCGCGGCACGTTGGACAGTAGTACCGTGTGGAAGCGCATGGCGAGATCCAGGTAATCGGCCTGGGACCGGGGCGAGCCGCACAGGACCGGGAAATCGAACCACACCACGCCGCCGGCGCGGCGGCGATAGGGGATCCGGCGCCCCTCCACGTCCAGGGAATGGTGCTCGTCTTCCACGTCCTTGAGCCGCTCAAAATCCTCGGCGAGGAGCGCCTCCGCTTCGGGACCGAGGGGATGGACGTAGGTCCTGACCCGCCCCAAGGCGAGCTGCCGGTAATCCACCGCCCCGTCCAGGGCGATCACGTCGAGCCGCTCCTTGATGTGCTGGATAGCAGGCAGGAAGCTTTCCCGCCGCAATCCGTTCTGGTAGAGCTCGTCGGGATGGGCGTTGGAGGTCATGCAGAACACCACGCCCCGTGCCGTGAGGGCCGGCAGCAGCCGCCCCAGGATCATGGCGTCGGCGATGTCGCTCACGTGGAACTCGTCGAAGCAGATGAGCCGGTAGCGCTTGGCCAGCCGCTGGGCCAGGGCCGCCAACGGGTCCGGCTGCCCTTTCAGCGTCTCCAGCTCCCGGTGCACTTCCCGCATGAAATGGTGGAAATGGACCCGGCGCTTGCGCGTGAGGGGCAGCACCGCGTAGAAGCTGTCCATGAGGAAGCTCTTGCCGCGGCCCACGTCGCCCCAGAGATAGGCGCCCCGGGGCAGAGGGGGATGGATCAGCAGCCGGCGCAGCCGGGTGCTGCGACGCGCCTTATAGGCCACCCATTCCTCATAGAGCTTCTGCAGGTGCTCCACCGCCCGGAGCTGGGCGGGATCGGCGACGAAGCCGCGGCGCGCCAGGGACTGCCGGTAGAGGGTACGCAGGTCCATGCCCGGAGCCCCGGCCGGGTCCAAGGCGCTTTCCTCCAGGGGCTCGAGGGCGCGATCCCGCATGCGGGACGACTACATGTTGAGCGCGCGCTTGTCCACCGCCAGGGCCGCCTCCCGCACCACTTCCGACAGGGACGGATGGGGATGGCAGATGCGGGCGATATCCTCCGCGCTGGCGGAGAACTCCAACGCCATGACCGCTTCGCTGATCAGCTCCGAGGCGTGGGTCCCCACGATGTGCACGCCCAGCACCCGGTCGGTTTGCCCATGGGCCAAGATTTTCACGAACCCGGCCGGCTCCCCCTGCCCCAGCGCCCGGCCGTTGATGGAGAAAGGGAAGCGGCCGCTGCGGTACTTTACCCCTTCCTGCTTGAGCTGCTGCTCGGTCTTGCCCACCCAGGCGATCTCAGGAGCGGTGTAGATCACCCAGGGAATGGCGTCATAGTTCACATGCCCGGCCTGGCCGGCGATGCGCTCGGCCACCATCACTCCCTCGTCCTCGGCCTTGTGGGCCAGCATGGGTCCGCGTACCACGTCGCCGATGGCGTAAACGTTGGGCACCCGGGTGCGGCAGTGCTCGTCCACCTCGATGAAGCCCCGGGCATCGGTGGAAAGCCCGATCGCCTCCAGCCCCAGGCCGTCCGTATTGGGCACCCGGCCCACGGACACGATGAGCCGGTCGACGCCGAGGGATTGCCGGCCCTTGTCGTCCTCGTACTCCACCACCACGGTCCTGCCGTTGCGCTGCACTTCCAGTATTTTCACCCCCAACCGGATGTCCAGCCCCTGCTCCCGGGTGAAGAGCTTCCACGCCTCCTTGGACACCGCCTCGTCCGCCGCCGGGAGGAATTCGGGCAGCGCCTCCAGTAGGGTTACCTGGGCTCCTAACCGGCGCCACACGCTGCCCAGCTCCAAGCCGATCACGCCGGCCCCGATGACCCCGAGCCGCTTGGGGACCGAATCGAAGCTCAAGGCCCCTTCGTTGTCGGCGATGACCTCCTGGTCCACTTCGACCCCCGGGAGATGCCGGGCCTTGGAGCCCGTGGCGACGATCACGTGTCGCGCCTCCACGGTCTGGACGCCATCTTCCCCCGTCACTTCCACCCGGATGGGATTGCCGCCCGAGACGAAGCGCCCATGCCCCTGGAGCCACTCGATCTTGTTTTTCTTGAACAGGGTGGCGATGCCTCCCGTCATCTTCCCCACGATCCGGTCCTTGCGCGCGAGCATCTTGGCGAGATCCACCGTTACCCGCTCCGCCGTGATGCCGTGCTCGGCGAACTTGTGCAGCACCCGCTCGTAGTTCTCGGAAGACTCCAGAAGCGCCTTGGACGGGATGCAGCCTACGTTGAGGCAGGTGCCTCCCAGGGCGGGCTCCCCCCTCGGCGTCCTCCACCGCTCGATGCAGCCCACGGAGAAGCCCAGTTGGGCCGCCCGGATCGCCGCGATGTAGCCACCGGGCCCGGCACCGATCACCAGCACGTCAAAGTTCTTGGCCATGGTTGTTGTTTCTCCAGGTTGCGGAGTCGAAAACGCGAGGGGCCGCCGGTCCGTACCGGGGCCCCCGATCGATCCTCCGGCAAATGGCTGGCGGACCATTTGCCGCCGTCCCGTTCCCCTCTCCCCTGGGGAGAAGGCGAACGTCGTCAAGCACTTTTCAACCGAAGCCCTCCGCCATCCCGAGGCACCAGCACCGCCTTCACACCTCCAAGAGCAAGCGGGCCGGGTCCTCCAGCGCCTCCTTGATGGCCACCAGGGTCAGCACCGCTTCGCGGCCGTCGATCAGGCGGTGATCGTAGGAGAGGGCCAGATAGTTCATGGGGCGAATCGCGATCTGGCCGTTTTCCACCACCGGCCGGTCCTTGGTGGCATGGATGCCCAGGATGGCGCTCTGGGGCGGGTTGATGATCGGGGTGGATAGCATGGAGCCGAACACGCCGCCGTTGGAAATGGAAAAGGTCCCGCCCGTCAGCTCCTCGATGGAAAGCTTGCCCTCCTGGGCCCGCTTGCCGAAATCGGCGATGGTCTTCTCGATCTCGGCCAGCGAAAGCTGGTCGGCGTTACGGATGATGGGCACCACCAGTCCTCGGGGGCTCGCCACCGCGATCCCGATGTCGTAGTAGCCGTGATAGACGATGTCGTTTCCGTCGATGGAGGCGTTCACCACCGGGAATTTCTTGAGGGCGTATACGCAGGCTTTCACGAAAAACGACATGAAGCCCAGGCGCACCCCGTGTTCCTTTTCGAACTTGTCCTTATACCGGCTGCGCAGGTCCATCACCGCCTGCATGTTCACCTCGTTGAAGGTGGTGAGGATCGCCGCCGTGCGCTGGGACTGGACCAGGCGCTCGGCGACCCGCGCCCGCAGCCGCGACATGGGCACCCGCTGCTCGGGGCGCCCGGCGAGCAGCGCCTCCACGTTCACGGGCTCGGGCATGGCCGGCTTCGCCGCAGGCGCTGGAGAGGCCGCAGGCGCCGGCTCGGCGGGGCGGCCGGTGAAGCCCAGCACGTCCGCCTTGGTGACCCGGCCGCCGCGCCCGCTGCCCGGCACGTCCCGGGGCTGCAGGCCCCGCTCTTCGAGCAGCTTCTTCGCCGCCGGCATGGCCAGCGCCTCGGCTCGCCCACCGGCGACCGCCTGAGCCGCCCCAACCGCCTGGGCCGGGCTCGCCGCCTCGGCTTCCTCCGCTTTAGCAGGCGCCTCGGTTTTAAGAGGCGCCTGCGCCTTGGCGAGCGCCTCCGCCCTGCCGGCGGGGGGCTTCGCCTCGGTGTCGATGGTGGCGATTACCTCGCCGCTCACCACCTTGTCGCCGTCCTTCTTCAGGACCTGGGTGAGGACGCCGGCCTCGGGGGCGGGTAGCTCCAGCACCACCTTGTCCGTCTCGATGTCGATCAGGTTCTCGTCCCGCTGCACGTACTCGCCCGGCTTCTTGTGCCACGCGAGCAGCGTCCCCTCGGACACCGACTCGGAAAAGGTTGGAACCTTGACTTCGATCAGCATGTCGTTCTCCGCTTTCTCCTTGCACTCATGTCCGCGGGCGCGGTGCGCCGCCCGTCCCCGGGCCGCCCGTTCAATCCAGCTCGAACTTGTCCCGGAACGCTGCGTCGATCACGGCCTTCTGCTGGGCCACGTGCAGCGACAGGTACCCGACCGCCGGCGACGCCGACGAGGGCCGCAGGGCGTAGGACAGCCTCTGGTCGGGGCGCATGTGGCGTTCGATGTAGTGCTGGATGCGGTGCCATGCACCCTGGTTGCCCGGCTCCTCCTGGCACCACAGGATCTCCTTGGCCTTGGCGTAGCGCTTGATCTCGGCCTTGAAATCGTCGTGGGGGAAGGGATAGAGCTGGGCGATGCGCACGATCGCCATGTCCTTGATGCCCCGCTCCCGCCGGGCGGCCAGGAGGTCGTAGTAGATCTTGCCGCTGCAGAAGATCACCCGGCGGACCTTCTTGGGATCGATTTCCGGATCGGTTTCCGGGTTGACCGGCTTGAACCCGGTGCCGGGTCCCAGCTCCTCCAGGGTCGAGACCGATTCCTTGTGCCGCAGCATGCTCTTCGGAGTGAAGACGACGAGGGGTTTGCGGTACGGGCGGATCATCTGGCGGCGCAGCAGGTGGAACATCTGGGCCGGGGTCGAAGGAACGCACACCTGCATGTTGTACTCGGCGCAAAGCTGCAGGTAGCGCTCGAGCCGCGCCGAGGAGTGCTCCGGCCCCTGGCCCTCGTAGCCGTGGGGCAGGAACATCACCAGCCCGCAAATGCGGCCCCACTTGGCCTCCCCCGCCGCGATGAACTGGTCGATCACCACCTGGGCGCCGTTGGCGAAATCGCCGAACTGGGCCTCCCAGATGACCAGCTCGTTGGGCTCCGCGGTGGCGTAGCCGTATTCGAAGCCGAGCACCGCCTCCTCCGACAGGGGCGAATCGATCACCAGGAAGTCGGGTTGGCCTTCCTTGATGTGCTGCAGCGGTATGTAGGTGCCGGCGTCCCAGCGCTCCCGGTTCTGGTCGTGGAGCACCGCGTGGCGGTGGAAAAAGGTGCCGCGGCCCGAGTCCTGGCCGCTGATGCGCACCGGGTAGCCCTCGTCCAGGAGCGCGGCGTAGGCCAGGGTCTCCGCCATGCCCCAGTCCAGGGGAAGCTTCCCCTGTCCCATGAGCCGCCGGTCCTCCAGCACCTTCTCCACCCGCGGGTGCAGCTTGAAGCCCGGCGGCACCGTGGTCACCCGCTCCGCCAGCCACTTCAGGCGCTCCAAGGGCACGCCGGTTTCCGCGGGCTCGGTCCACTTGCGGTTCATGAAGTGGCCCCAGTTGACCGTATAGGGCGGCTTGTAGTTAGAGAGGATGGTCTTGTTGGTGTGGTAGCCCTTGTCCAGGGCGTCCCGGTAGGTCCTGGCCATCTCCTCCGCCTCCTCGGGGCGCAGCACGCCCTCGGCGGCCAGCTTGTCGGCGTAGAGCCTGCGGGTCCCGGGATGCTGGTGGACCTTCTTGTACATGAGGGGCTGGGTGACCATCGGCTCATCCTGCTCGTTGTGCCCGTGGCGGCGGAAGCACACGAGATCGATGATCACGTCCTTCTTGAACTCGAAGCGGAAGTCGAGGGCCAGCCGGGTCACGAACAGCACCGCCTCCGGGTCGTCCGCGTTCACGTGGAAAATGGGCGCCTCCACCATCTTCGCCACGTCGGTGCAATAGAGGGTGGAGCGCACGTCGCGGGGATCGGAGGTGGTGAAGCCGATCTGGTTGTTCACCACGATGTGCACCGTGCCGCCGGTGCCGTAGCCCCGGGTCTGGGACAGGTTCAGGGTTTCCATAACCACCCCCTGCCCGGCGAAAGCGGCGTCGCCGTGGATCAGTACCGGCAGCACCTGGGAGCCGTCCCGGTCCTTGCGCCGGTGCTGGCGCGCCCGCACCGATCCCTCCACCACCGGGTTCACGATCTCCAGATGGGAAGGGTTGAACGCCAGGGTCACGTGCATCGGGCCCCCGGGAGTGGAGATGTCCGAGGAGAAACCCATGTGGTACTTCACGTCCCCCGAGAGCACCGAGGGGTCGTGCTTGCCCTCGAACTCGGCGAACAGGTCCTTGGGCATCTTGCCCAGGGTGTTGACCAGCACGTTGAGCCGCCCGCGGTGGGCCATCCCGATCACCGTCTCCTTGACCCCCTTGGCGCCAGCCTGCTGCAGCAGGTCGTCCAGCAAGGGGATCAGGGTCTCCCCTCCCTCCAGGGAGAAGCGCTTCTGGCCCACGTAGCGAGTGTGGAGGTACTTCTCCAGCCCTTCGGCCGCGGTCAGCCGCTCCAGGATGTGGCGCTTCAACTCCGGGCCGTAGCCCGGGCGCGCCCGCACCGGCTCGACGCGCGCCTGGATCCAGCGCTTCTGGGACGTGTCGTTGATGTACATGTATTCGAAACCGATGGTGCGGCAGTAGGTTTCCCGCACCGCCTGCAGGATCTCCCTGAGGGGCGCCTGGTCCAGCCCCATCAGGGAGCCGGTGTCGAACACCGTCTCCATGTCCGCCTCGCTGAAGCCATAGTGGGCGGGGTCCAGCTCCGGGATGTAGGGCTTCTCCTGGCGCTTCAGGGGATCGATGTTGGCGTGCCGCAGACCCAGGAAGCGATGGGCGTTGATGAGCTGCAGCACCTTAGCCTGCTT
Organism: Pelomicrobium sp. P1; assembly: GCF_052805615.1. Lineage (NCBI taxonomy): Bacteria > Pseudomonadati > Pseudomonadota > Hydrogenophilia > Pelomicrobium > Pelomicrobium sp. P1. Next base: position 8,436 of record NZ_JBRBEM010000023.1, on the reverse strand, counting down.
GCGCTCCAGCTCGGCGAGCCTGAGCTGGATGGCCTGGACAGGCGCCGTCGGGCGGCGCTTCCCCAGCTCGATGAAGGATTCGATCACCGGCCGGTGGGGCACGTCCCGCTGCGCCGGGCCGGGCTGCCGGGCGAGGGAGTCGAAATAGGAGCGCCACTCCCCCGGCACCGCCTCCGGGTCTTCCAGGTACTTCTCGTATAGGGACTCGATGAACGGCGCGTTGGCGCCGAACAGATACGAGTTTCCGAGCATCTCTTTGAACATTGGCCTCTCCTCTGGTCGCCCGCCTTGGACCGCGCCTCAACCGCGCCGCTCGATGGGGACCACGTCACGCTGGGTCGCCCCCGTATAGAGCTGCCGGGGGCGGCCGATCTTCTGCTCCGGGTCGGAGATCATCTCGTTCCACTGGGCGATCCAACCCACGGTGCGGGCCATGGCGAAAATCGCGGTGAACAGGCGGGTCGGTATCCCGAGGGCGCTCTGCACGATGCCGGAGTAGAAATCCACGTTCGGGTAAAGCTTGCGCTCCACGAAATACTCGTCTTCCAGGGCGATTCTCTCCAGCGCCATGGCGAGCTTGAACAGCTTGTGATCGTGCAGCCCCAGCTCGTTCAGCACCTCGTGGCAGGTCTCCCGCATGAGCTTGGCCCGGGGATCGTAGTTTTTGTACACGCGATGGCCGAATCCCATGAGCTTGAACGGGTCGTTCTTGTCCTTGGCCCGCTTGATGTACTCGCCGATGCGCGACACGTCGCCGATCTCTTCCAGCATGTGAAGCACCGCCTCGTTGGCGCCCCCGTGGGCTGGGCCCCACAGGCAGGCGATGCCGGCGGAAATGCAGGCGAAGGGGTTGGCGCCGCTGGAGCCCGCCAGGCGCACGGTGGAGGTGGAGGCGTTCTGCTCGTGGTCCGCGTGGAGGATGAGGATGCGGTCCAGGGCGCGCACCAGCACCGGGTTGGGATCGTAGCGCTCGCACGGCGTGGCGAACATCATGTGCATGAAGTTCGCCGTGTACTCCAGGTCGTTGCGCGGGTACATGAACGGCTGGCCCACGTTGTACTTGTACGCCATGGCGGTGATGGTGGGCAGCTTGGCGATCAGCCGGTGGGCCGAGATGTCCCGGTGGTACTGGTCGGAGATGTCCATGGCGTCGTGGTAGAACGCGGAGAGCGCCCCCACCACCCCCACCAGCACCGCCATGGGGTGGGCGTCGCGCCGGAAACCGTTGTAGAAGCGCGTCAACTGGTCGTGCACCATCGTGTGCTTCTTGATGATGCCGACGAACTCCTCCTTCTGCGCCCGGGTGGGCAGCTCGCCGTTGAGGATCAGGTAAGCCACCTCCAGGAAGTCGCACTGCACCGCGAGCTGCTCGATGGGGTAGCCCCGGTAGAGCAGGATTCCCTTGTCCCCGTCGATGTAGGTGATGGAGGAGCGGCAACTGGCGGTCGCCATAAATCCCGGGTCGTAGGTGAAGACCCCGCTCTTCGCGTAAAGCGCGCGGATGTCCACCACGTCGGGGCCCAGGGTCCCGGACAGGACCGGCAGATCTACCGCGGGCCTGCCGTCGTTGAAGGTGATCGTGGCTGTCTTGGTGCTCATGGATTCCTCCGGCTCTGTGGGTTTCCTGGGCGAGCTCTCGCGGGCGCGCCTGCCTTCAGAGCGATTGTAGCCTGCTCACGATGGGCTGCAGCCGTGCATCGCAACAAGGCCGCCGGCCGCTCACGAGATCCCAAAGCTCGTTGTCCGGATAATCGAGCAGCGCGGCGAAGCTTTGCAGCTCTTTCTCGCTCAACCGTTCGAGCTCGCGCTCGGCGAAGCGGGACAGGATCAGGTCCAGCTCCAGGAGCCCGCGCCGGCAGCGCCAGCGCAAACGGTTGAGCTCGCTCATACCGCGCGCCGGACCATCATTTCCTTGATCTTGCCGATCGCCCGGGTGGGGTTGAGCCCCTTGGGGCAGACGTCGACGCAGTTCATGATCGTGTGACAGCGGAACAGCCGGTAGGGATCCTCCAGGTTGTCCAGCCGCTCGTTGGTGGCCTGGTCCCGGCTGTCGGCGAGGAAGCGGTAGGCCTGCAGCAGCCCGGCCGGCCCCACGAACTTGTCCGGGTTCCACCAGAACGAGGGGCACGACGTGGAACAGCAAGCGCACAGGATGCACTCGTAGAGCCCATCCAGCTCCTTGCGCTCCTCCGGCGACTGCAGCCGCTCGGTCTCCGGCGGCGGGTCGTTGTTGATGAGGTAGGGCCGGATGGAGTGGTACTGCTTGAAAAACTGGCTCATGTCCACGATCAGGTCGCGGATCACCGGCAGCCCCGGAAGCGGCCGGATTCTCACCGGCTCCCGCAGGTCCTTGACCGGGGTGACGCAGGCGAGACCGTTGCGGCCGTTGATGTTCATGGCGTCGGAGCCGCACACCCCCTCCCGGCAGGAGCGGCGGAAGCTCAGGCTGTCGTCGATCGACTTGATCCGCACCAGGGCGTCCAGAAGCATCCGGTCGGTGGGCTCCAGCTCCACCTCGTAGTCCTGCATGTAGGGCTTCTCGTCCACGTCCGGGTTGTAGCGGTAGATGGAAAAACGCATCGGCGGCTCCTCGGGCGCTTTCGCTCAGTAGGTGCGGACCTTCAGCGGGAAGGTTTCCACCGTCAGCGGTTTCAGGTGCACAGGCTTGTAGTCCACGCGCCGGCCCTCCTTGAGGAACAGGCTGTGCTTGAGCCAGTGGTCGTCGTCCCGGTTCGGATAGTCTTCCCGGGCGTGGGCGCCGCGGCTTTCCTTGCGCGCCTCGGCGCAGATCATGGTGGCCACCGCCACCTCCACCAGGTTGTCCAGCTCCAGCGCCTCGACCCGGGCGGTGTTGAACGTCTTGCTCTTGTCGGAGATGAAGGTTCGCTGGGCTCGCTCCTCGATTTCCAGGACCTTTTGCACGCCCTCCCTCAGCAGATCGCCGAAGCGGAACACGCCGCAATGGTTCTGCATCACCTTCTGCAGCTCGGCCCGCACCTCCGGCACCGGCTCGCCGCCGGTGGCGGTTTCCAGCCGGGCCAGCCGGGCCAAGGCCGGGTCGGCAGCGCCTTTGGGCAAGTCCTTGTGGTGGGGGTTCTCACGGATGAACTGGATCATGGCGTCTCCCGCCGCCTTGCCGAAGACCACCAGGTCGAGCAGGGAGTTGGTGCCCAGGCGGTTCGCCCCGTGCACCGAAACGCAGGCGCACTCCCCGGCTGCGTACAGGCCCGGCACCACCTCCTCGGGGCCGGTCTTGAGGGGCGCCACCACTTCGCCGTGATAGTTGGTGGGGATGCCCCCCATCATGTAGTGGCAGGTGGGAACCACGGGGATCGGGTCCTTGATGGGGTCCACGTGGGCGAACTTGATGGCGATCTCCCGGATGCCGGGCAGCCGCGTCATGATCACTTCGGGCCCCAGGTGATCCAGCTTGAGGAGCACGTGATCGCCCTGGGGGCCGCAGCCCCGCCCCTCCTTGATCTCGGTGGCCATGGCCCGGGACACCACGTCCCGGCTGGCCAGGTCCTTGGCGTTGGGGGCGTAGCGCTCCATGAAGCGCTCCCCGTGCTTGTTGAGGAGGTAGCCCCCCTCCCCCCGGACCCCTTCGGTGATCAGCACCCCGGCACCGGCCACCCCGGTGGGGTGGAACTGCCAGAACTCCATGTCTTCCAGGGGAATGCCGGCCCGGGCGCACATCCCCAGGCCGTCTCCGGTGTTGATGAAGGCGTTGGTGCTGGACTGGAAGATGCGCCCGGCGCCGCCGGTGGCGAGCAGCGTCGCCTTGGCCTGCAGGATCATGGCCTCGCCCGTTTCCATCTCCAGCGCCACCACCCCCAGCACGTCCCCCTCCGGGTCGCGGATCAAGTCCAGGGCCATCCACTCCACCAGGAAAAGGGTGTTGGCCCGCACGTTGCGCTGGTACAGGGTGTGCAACATGGCGTGGCCGGTGCGGTCCGCGGCCGCGCAACTGCGCGCCGCCAGGGTCGCCCCGTAGTTCTGGGTGTGGCCGCCGAAGGGGCGCTGGTAGATCTTGCCGTTGGGCAGCCGGTCGAAGGGCATGCCGAAATGCTCCAGCTCGTAGATGGCCTCGTTGGCCTTGCGCGCCATGAACTCGATGGCGTCCTGATCCCCGAGGTAGTCCGACCCCTTCACGGTGTCGAACATGTGCCAGTGCCAGTTGTCCTCGGACACATTGGCCAAGGAGGCCGCGATCCCGCCCTGGGCCGCCACGGTGTGGGAGCGGGTCGGGAACACCTTGGACAGCACGGCCACCTTGAGGCCCGCTTCGGCGAGCTGCAGCGACGCGCGCATTCCGGCGCCGCCCGCCCCCACCACCACCGCGTCAAACCTGCGTACCGGAATCCCCACTCAAACGCTCCACAATACCTGCACCGTCCACACGGCGTAGAACACGAGGGAGAGCACCACGGCGACCTGCAGCGCGAGCCGCAAGCCGGTCGGGTGCACGTAGTCCATCAGGATGTCCCGCATCCCGACCCATGCATGCAGGAACAGGGAGAGGAAGAAGAGCAGCGTGGCGAAGCGCATCCACTGCTGGGCGAACAATGCCCTCCATCCCGCGTAATCGAGGGGCGGCGCAGCCACGAGCACCACGGCCAGCAACACAGTATAGACCGCCATGACCACGGCGGAGACCCGCTGTACCAGCCAGTCCCGCAGCCCGTAATGGGCGCCCACCACCACCCGCTTCACCATAGGGCCACCCCCAGGATCAAGGTGAGCGTCAGGCTCGCCGCCAGCACCGCCTTGGCGCTGGCGCGGGCCGACGCCAGGTCCACCCCGTAGTGCAGGTCGATGGCCAGGTAGCGGATGCCGGCGAAAAAGTGGTGCAGGAAGGCCCACAGGAGCCCGATCATCACCAGCTTGACCAGCCAGAAGTCGAGGCTGCGCCGCACCGCCTCGAATCCCTCCGCCGAGGCGAGGCTCGTCTGCAGGAAGAACAGGAAGACGGGAATGAAAAGGAAGAGAAGCGCGCCGCTCACCCGGTGCAGGATCGAGACGACGCCCGGGACAGGAAGCTTGATGCGCAGCAGGTCCAGGTACTTGGGGCGCTTTTTCGGGGACATGGAACAGGGCGTCAAGGGCGGCGGGATTCGGAACTCGACCGGCCCGCCCGGCGCAGCCCGGGTCGGGTCGACGGGAAAGACGACCGGCTCAACCTTGCTGCCATGGCCTGCTTATCATCCTCATGGAAGGGAATCGATGGGGTTCCGGCAGCCATATTTTAAGCTTTCTTGCGCGGCGCAGCAAAACCGCAGTCATGGTAATAAGTTATTGACTCTAAGAAATCTTGTTCATGTAATGGAAGGACTTTGTGTTGCACATCGTGCGACGCCATTCCACCGGTTTGTCGCCGAAGGTGTAGGCCACCCGCTCGATGCGCAGCAGGGGGGTGCCGGGGGGGATCCCGAGCAGCGTGGCCACTTCCGGCTCCGCCGCCACCGCCTTGATTTGCTCCGCCACCTGGAGGATGCGCACCCGGTAAGCCGACTCGAACATGCTGTAGAGTTTGCACTGGTACTGGTTGATCTTGGCCGCGGTGAGGCCCTTGAACAGGGCCGCGGGCAGTCGGACCTCCTCCCAGCACACGGGCTCCTCCCCCACCTTCATGAGCCGCGTGATGACCACCAGGGTCGCCCCGGCGGGGATTTCCAGGAGCCTCGCCGTGGACGGGTCGGCTTTCATCCGCCGGCAGTCGAGGAGCTCCCCCTTGGGATAGACCCGCTCCCCCTGGTCGGGGCTCAAGCGCAGGAAGTGGAACTGGCGCTTTTCTTCGGTATGGGAAGCGACGAAAGTGCCCTTGCCCTGCTGGCGAATCAACAGGTTCTCGTCCGCGAGCTCGTTGATCGCCTTGCGCACCGTACCCTGGCTCACGTTGAAGCGCGCAGCCAGTTCCGTTTCGCTGGGGATCGCCTCGCCCGGGCGCCACTCCCCCGAGATCAGGCTCTGGGTGATCAGGGTCTTGATCTGCTGGTACAGCGGCCGAAAGGCCGGCGCCGGGCTCCCGTCGCTCATGGTCTTCATTGTCCCACACTCGTCCGCGGGCCGTCCATTAAAACGCTATCTTTTATCATATATAAGACATGAATTGACAGCGGGCAACGGCGCTTCTTAAAATCCTCCACGCGCGAAGCCCGCAATAGCGCTTGCGCACGAGGCGGCGCGCCCCTCTCCTTCCTTCCAACCCTCTTGGCCTTGGAGCACGTTCCATGAAAGCCCCCATCCGCGTTGCCGTCACCGGCGCTGCCGGCCAAATCGGCTATAGCCTCCTGTTTCGCATCGCCAGCGGCGACATGCTGGGCAAGGACCAGCCGGTGATCCTGCAGCTTCTGGAAATCCCCCAGGCGGTGGGGGCGCTCAAGGGCGTGGTGATGGAGCTGGAGGACTGCGCCTTTCCCCTGCTCGCCGGCATCGTGGCCACGGACGATCCCCGCATCGCTTTCCGCGACGCCCAGATCGCCCTGCTGGTGGGCGCCCGGCCCCGCTCCAAGGGCATGGAGCGCAAGGATCTACTGGAAGCCAACGCCCAGATCTTCACCATCCAGGGACGAGCGCTGGACGAGGTGGCAAGCCGGGACGTAAAGGTGCTGGTGGTGGGCAACCCGGCCAACACCAACGCCCTGATCGCCATGAAGAGCGCCCCCGGACTCAAGCCCGAGCAGTTCACCGCCATGATGCGCCTCGATCACAACCGAGCCCTCTCCCAGGTGGCAGCCAAGATCGGCAAGCCCGTGGCGTCGATCCGCAAGATGGTGGTCTGGGGCAACCATTCGGCCACCCAGTATCCTGACCTGTTCCACGCCGAAGCGGACGGCCAGAAGGTGTGGCCCATGATCAACGACCAGGCCTGGCTGGAGAACGTCTTCATCCCCACGGTGCAGAAACGCGGCGCCGCCATCATCGAGGCGCGGGGGCTTTCCAGCGCCGCGAGCGCCGCCAACGCCGCCATCGACCACGTGCGCGACTGGGTGCTCGGCACCCGGGAGGGGGACTGGGTCACCATGGGCATTCCCGCCGACGGCAGCTACGGGATCCCCGAGGGCGTGGTCTACGGCTACCCGGTCACCTGCAAGGGGGGCAAGTACGCCATCGTTCAGGGCCTGCCCATCAGCGACTTCAGCCGCAGCCGCATGCAGGCCACCCTCCAGGAGCTGATGGAGGAGCGGGACGCGATCAAGCACCTCATCGCCTGAGCGCCGGGTCCCCGCCGCCGTGCCCACAGCGCTCCACCCGGACCAGGTCCTATTCCAGGGCGAGAAGCCCTTTCCCTTGCTGCCCGCCTGCGAGCACTACGCGGGCAGCGAGCGCTTCATCCTCAAGGCCCTGGCCCTCCAGCACCAGCTCGGCCCCCTGTTCGACGTGAGCTGCGACTGCGAGGACGGCGCCCCCGTGGGCCGGGAGCTGGAGCATGCCCGCATGGTCACCGAGCTGCTGAACGCCTCCGCCAACCAGTTCGGCCGCTGCGGCGTGCGCATTCACGGCCCCGCCCATCCCCATTGGCGCCAGGACCTGGAGGTGATCGTCGGCGGGGCAGGGCACCACATCGCCTACGTGACCCTGCCCAAGGTCCGGTCGGCCGCGCAAACGCGGGAGATGATCGAGTACCTGGAGCGCCGGGCCCGGGAGCGGGGGCTCGAGCACCCCATCCCTGTGCACGTGCTGATCGAGACCCACGGGGCGTTGCGGGACGCCTTCGCCATTGCCGCCTTGCCGGGCGTGGAAGCGCTGGACTTCGGTCTCCTGGATTTCGTGAGCGGCCATCACGGCGCCATCCCCGCCAGCGCCATGCGCAGCCCAGGCCAGTTCGAGCACCATCTCATCCGCCGCGCCAAGGCCGAGGTGGTGGCCGCGGCCCTCGCCCATGGGCGCGTCCCCTCCCATAATGTGACCCTGGACCTGGACAACCCCTACCAGGTCTACCAGGACGCCCGGCGCGCCCGCAGTGAATACGGGTTTCTGCGCATGTGGAGCATCCATCCGTCCCAGATCCAGCCCATCGTGGACGCGATGCGGCCGGAGCACGGGGAGATCGAGGCGGCGGCGGAGATCCTGCTGGCCGCGGAGCGCGCCGAGTGGGCCCCGATCCGCCACCGGGGCGAGCTGCACGACCGGGCGAGCTACCGTTATTACTGGTGCATCCTGCGCCAGGCGCGGGCCACCGGCGCGCGCCTTCCGCCGGAGGCGGAAGGCTGGTTCGCCGCGGCATGAGTCCATCCCTTGCGCCTGGCATGTCTTATATAAGATATAAGATATTTGACACCGCCAGCGGCGCGGCCCGATAATTGGACGCCGGCCCGCCGGCGGGGACCGATCCGCTAGGGACGACGCAACGTTGATTTGACTTCTCGGCGAAATCGTTTGGCTTGCGCAGGAGAAATCCCGATGAGTGGGGGAATGGAAGTGGAGGCGGTGGCA
>NZ_JBRBEM010000022.1:0-39883 GCF_052805615.1 Pelomicrobium sp. P1 | reverse complement strand
AGAGCGGCGAGTACGGCGACCTGGTGGCCATGGGCGTGATCGACCCGACCAAGGTGGCGCGCACCGCCCTGCAGAACGCGGCCTCCATCGCCGGGCTGATCCTCACCACCGACGCCATGGTGGCCGAACTGCCGAAGGAAGAGAAGCCCATGGGCCACGGCGGCATGGGCGGCATGGGCGATATGGACATGTAAGAAGCATCACCCCCGCGCGGGCGTTTCGGCTCGCGCGGATCGATGTCCCCCAAGCCCCGCGCCCGCGGGGCTTTTTGTTTCCCGCTCCGCCGCCGTCCATAATATGGGCAGAGCGTCCGGTGCTTGCGGTAAATGGTTCGTTAACCATTTACCGAAGGTTCAAAACATGGAGGGCTCCGGTCGGTGCGGATCCTGCTGGCGGAAGACGATCGCATCCTGGGCGACGGGCTGGCGCGGGCGCTCCGGCAATGCGGCTACGCCGTCGACTGGGTCGAGTCCGGCCCAGCGGCCGACACCGCCCTGGCCGCCCACCGCTATGACCTGCTGATCCTCGACCTGGGTCTGCCCCGGCTGCCGGGCCTGGAGGTGCTTTCCCGTCTGAGGTCCCGGAACCAGCGCACGCCAGTGCTGATTCTCACCGCTCTGGATGGGACCGAGGATCGGGTCCGGGGGCTGGACGGCGGCGCCGACGATTACCTTACCAAACCCTTCGAGCTGGCTGAGCTGGAGGCCCGGGTGCGGGCGCTGCTGCGCCGGGGGTTGTGCGGTGCGCCCGGCGTGATCGCGCTGGGACGCCTGGCCTTCGATCCGGCTGCCCGCCAGGGCCATGTCGCCGGCAAGCCCGTCGATCTTTCGGCACGGGAGCTGGCCATCCTGGAGGCGCTGATCGGCCGCCCGGGCCGGCTGGTGAGCAAGCGGCAACTGCTGGAGCACCTGTACGAGTGGGGCGACGAGGTGAGCGAGAACGCCATCGAGGTCTACGTCCATCGGCTGCGCAAGAAGCTGGAGGGCAGCGGTGTGCGGATCCACACGGTGCGCGGCCTCGGCTATTCCATCGAGGCTTCCGATGGCCGCTGAAGCCCGCCGGCCGGCCCGGTCCCTGTTCATCGAGATCCTTGACTGGATGTTCCTGCCCCTCCTCGTGGTCTGGCCCCTGTCGGTGGTGGTGACCTACTTCGTGGCCCACGCCATCGCCGACCAGGCCTACGACCGAGAACTGGAATCGCGCCTGCACCAGTTCGGGGACCGCCTCCGCTGGCGGGATGGGCGGCTCCTGTTAGCGAGCCCGGGGATGGAGCCGACCGGGATCCTGGCAAGCCCGGAAGGTTTGCAGACGTTCTACCAGGTGAGAACCCGGGACGGCACGGTGCTGGCGGGGGAGGCGACGCTGGACATCCCGCTGCCGGCGCCGATGGACGCTCAGGTGCGTTTCGAGAACGGGCGCTTCCAAGGACGGAACGCCCGGCTGGCGTACGCCCTGCGGCCGGTGCCGGGGGCAGCGGAGCCCCAGGCCCTGGTGATCCTGGTGGGGGAGACCACGGAGCGCCGCGACCACCTGGCTTCGGCCATCGTCACCGGCATCACCCTGCCCCAGTTCCTGATCGTCCCCTTCGCCATGCTGCTGGTCTTGTGGGCGTTGCGGCGCGGCCTGCGGCCCCTGGAGCGGCTGCAGCGGGACATCCGGGAAACCCGGGCCGAGCGGCTCCGTCCCATCGACCAGGACCAGGCGCCCGAAGAGCTGCAGCCCCTGGTGCACGCCATGAACGAGTTGATCGCCCGCCTCGAGCGGCTGCTCCAGGCGCAGCAGCGTTTCGTCTCCCATGCCGCCCACCAGATGCGCACGCCCCTGGCGGGGCTCAAGACCCAGACCCAGCTCGCGCTGCGCCTCGCGCCGACGCCCGAGCTGAAGGCCTCCCTCGAGCAGATCGCCGCCGGCGCGGAGCGGGCCGGCCGCCTGGTGAACCAGTTGCTCGCCCTGGCCCGTGCCGAGGCGACCGGCGCCGGCCTCGCCCTCGCGCTCCTGGACCTGGTGTCCCTCGCCCGGGAGACCGTGGCGGAGTTCTACGACCGGGCGGTGGAGAAGGGACTTGAGCTAGCCTTCGAATCCCAGGAGCCTCGGGCGGTCATCCGCGGCCATGGGGCGTTGCTGCGCGAACTCACGAGCAACCTGGTGGACAACGCCCTCCGCTACACGCCCCCCGGCGGGCGCGTCACGGTGCGCCTGCTCGCCCGGCCTCGGGTGGTGCTGGAGGTGGAAGACACCGGCATCGGCATCGATCCCAAGGAACGGGCACTGGTCTTCGAGCGTTTCTACCGGGTGCTGGGCACCGGGGAGGAGGGCTCCGGCCTGGGGCTCGCCATCGTGCGCAGCATCGCTGAGGCCCACGGCGCCTGCGTTTCCGTGGAACCCAACTCGGCGGGAGTGGGCACCCGGGTGAGGGTGGCGTTTCCTTCCGGCGCCGGGGCGGATCGCGCCGCCGTAAGCCCCGCGTAAGCTTGGCCAGGTAGTGTGCACTCTTGGGTCGCCGCTTCGGCGGCGCTCTTTGCTCTGAGGAGGAAGCACCATGACGGACGAACTGCTGAATAAAATCTCCCGGGACCCCCGTTACCGGGAACTGGTGGCCCGGCGTTCCCGGTTCGCCTGGACCTTGGCGGCCATCATGCTGGCCATCTATTTCGCTTTCATCCTGGCGATCGCCTTCGACCCCACCCTGCTCGGGCGTCCCCTGGGCGGCGGGGTGACCACCGTGGGCATTCCCATCGGCATCGGCATCATCGTCGCGGCGTTCTTGCTGACGGGCATCTACGTGTACCGCGCCAACACCGAGTTCGACGCCCTCACCAACGAGATCGTGAAGGAGTTCAAAAAATGAGACCCCTGCCTGAACTGCTGAAATGGTCCCTGGCGGCGGCCCTCGCCCTGGCCGGGCCGGGACTGGCCATCGCCGCGGGCGCCCTCGAGGGGGAGATCAAGCGCCAGCCGGTCAACGTGGAAGCCATCGTCATGTTCCTGGCCTTCGTCGTCGCGACCCTGGGCATCACCTACTGGGCGGCGAAGCGCACCCGTTCGGCGGCCGATTTCTACGCCGCCGGCGGCGGCATCACCGGGTTTCAGAACGGACTGGCCATCGCCGGCGACTACATGTCCGCCGCCTCGTTCCTGGGCATCTCGGCCCTGGTCTACGCCTCGGGCTACGACGGGCTCATCTACTCGATCGGCTTCCTGGTGGGCTGGCCGGTTATCCTGTTCCTGATCGCGGAGAGGCTGCGCAACCTGGGCAAGTACACTTTCGCCGACGTGGCCTCCTACCGCCTCCAGCAGACCCCGATCAGAAGCCTCGCCGCGTGCGGCACCCTCACTACCGTGGCGCTCTATCTCATTGCCCAGATGGTGGGCGCGGGGCAGTTGATCCAGCTCCTGTTCGGCCTGCCCTACACCTACGCCGTGATCCTGGTGGGGGTGCTCATGGTCATGTACGTGATGTTCGGCGGCATGCTGGCCACCACCTGGGTGCAGATCATCAAGGCAGTGCTGCTGCTCTCCGGCGCGACCTTCATGGCGTTCATGGTGCTCTACTATTACGGCTTCAGCCTGGAGACCCTGTTCGCCAAGTCGGTGGAGGTCCACCCCAAGCACCAGGCCATCATGTCGCCCGGCACCCTGGTATCCGATCCGGTGTCCGCCATCTCCCTGGGAATGGCGCTCATGTTCGGCACGGCGGGGCTGCCCCACATCCTGATGCGCTTCTTCACTGTGGCGGACGCCAAGGAAGCGCGCAAGAGCGTGTTCTACGCCACCGGCTTCATCGGCTATTTCTACATCCTCACCTTCATCATCGGCTTCGGCGCCATCGTGTTCGTGAGCACCAATCCCGCCTTTCTGACCGCCGCGGGCGGGCTGGTGGGGGGCAACAACATGGCGGCCGTGCACCTGGCGAAAGCGGTGGGCGGGAACCTGTTCCTGGGCTTCATCTCGGCGGTGGCCTTCGCCACCATCCTGGCGGTGGTGGCGGGGCTGACCCTGGCCGGCGCCTCCGCGGTGAGTCACGATCTTTACGCCTCGGTGTGGAGGAAGGGCCGGGTGGACGAGCGCACCGAGATCCGGGTGTCCAAGATGGCCACCCTGGTGCTGGGGGTGCTGGCCATCATTCTCGGCATCCTGTTCGAGAAGCAGAACATCGCCTTCATGGTGGGGCTGGCCTTCGCCATCGCCGCGAGCGCCAACTTCCCCGTGCTGTTCCTGTCCATGTTCTGGCGCGGGCTGACCACCAAGGGGGCGTTCTACGGCGGATTCATCGGGCTCGGGACAGCGGTGGTCCTGGTGATCCTCGGTCCCACGGTGTGGGTGGACGTGCTGGGCAACAAGGAGGCGATCTTCCCGTACAAGTACCCGGCGCTCTTTTCCATGACCGCGGCGTTCGCCTGCACCTGGCTCATTTCGGTGCTGGACCGCAGCCAGACGGCCCGGCGGGAAGCGGAAGCCTTCGAGGCCCAGTTCGTGCGCTCCCAGACCGGCATCGGCGCGACTGGCGCGGCAGCCCACTGAGAACGGGCTTATCACGGTGCTCTGCCCCGGGGACGACGCCCCGGGGCTTTTTGCTATAAAAAGAGCCCATTGTCCGGGGAAATTCCCCAAGGATCCGCTGATGCACGCCTCTTCGCCGCCCCCCAACGCCACGGAATTTCCGGCCGGCGACACCGCTCCCGAGCTGGCGGCGCTGCTCCTCGCCCGCGTGGCGGACGTGCCGCTGCACCCGCCCACTCTGCTGCCGGGCACGGCGACCCTCACGGAGGCAGCCAGGTTCATGAAAGCGCAAGGGGCCACCTCGCTACTGGTGCAGGATGGGGCGCGCGTCGGGATCTTCACCGCCACCGACATGCGGGAAGCCCTGGTCCAGGGAGCGGACCCGGCCACCACGCCCCTTGCCCGCTTCGCCACCTTCGACCTGGTGACGGTCAGCGCGGACGAGACCCTCGCCACGGCGTTGGCCCTCATGTCCGAGCGCTCGATCCAGCGCTTGGTGGTGGTGCGCGCCGGCGAGATCGCGGGCGTGCTGGAGCAGGTGCGGCTGCTCTCCTTTCTCGCCGATCACTCGCTGGTGGTGGCGGTGCGGATTCGAGCGGCCGGAAGCCTCGCCGAGCTCAAGCACGTGATGGCCGGCATCGACCGGCTGCTCAACGACCTCTTCCGGGAAGGCATCCACGTGGAGCACCTGGCGCGCCTCGTGAGCGGGCTGCACCGGCGCGTCTACGCCCGGCTCTTCGACCTGGTGGTCCCCGCGCCGCTTCGCGGGGAGCTTTGCCTCATGGTCATGGGGAGCGAAGGGCGGGGAGAGCAACTGCGGCGCACGGACCAGGACAACGGGCTGATCGGGCGCGACGCCATCCCGATCGCCGAGCTTGCCTCGGCCGGGACCGCCCTGTCGGACGCCATGGAAACGCTGGGATGGCCGCCGTGCCCCGGCGGCGTCATGGCCCGCAATCCCAAGTGGGCGAAACCGCTTTCCGCTTTCCGGGAAGAAGTCACCTCTTGGGTGCGGCGCGGAGATGGCGCCTCGGTGCTGGATCTCGCGATTTTTTTCGATGCGCTGCCCGTCGCCGGCGACTTGAGCCTGCTCGCCCAGGCGAAGGACCGGGTGCTGGAGCTCGCCCGGGAAAACGACGCCTTCTGCGCCAAGTTCGCCCAGCCGGTGGAAATGTTCGGCGATGCGCTCACGTTCTTCGGCCGGCTGCGGGTGGAAAAGGACGGCGAGCGCCGGGGCATGCTGGATCTCAAGAAAGCGGGGCTCTTTCCCGTAGTGCACGGCGTGCGCAGCCTCGCCCTGCAATGCGGCCTCACCGAGACCAACACGTTCCAGCGCGTCCGCCAACTGGAGCACCGCCGGGTCTTCGACCAACGCTTCGGCGAGGCCCTGCGCCAGGCCTACCAGGCGCTGCTCGCCTTGCGCCTGAAGGCGGGCCTAGATCGGCCAGCAAGCGACGGGACTCCGGACAATTACATGGCGCCGGAGGCGCTAACGCCGCTGGAGCGCCGCCAGCTCAAGGAAAGCCTGCAGGTGGTGCGGGAGTTCAAAGAGATCGTGCGCTACCACTTCCGGCTCCACAGCTCGCTCTTTTGAATCGCCCGCCGCTCACGGCCCGGCCCCGCGGGAAGGCCCCGCCCCGGCCGGCTGCCCGGGGCGGCTTAACCCGTCACGAGGATTCCCGGTATAATTTTGCCTTTCCGCGAACCAAGTCGCTCAGTTGGTAGAGCAGCGGACTGACGGCTGGCCCGCGGCGCGGGCCAGCCGCAACGAAGGCTCACATCGCGTACGCGATGTGAAGCGAGGCGCGAGCCGAGCGGCCGGAGTTAAAATCCGCGTGCCAGCAGTCGGTAATACGAAGTGGCCAGGTAGCTCAGTTGGTAGAGCAGCGGACTGAAAATCCGCGTGTCGGCGGTTCGATTCCGTCCCTGGCCACCAATATACAGGTCAGCTTCTCCCACGGGCTTCCGTCCGGGCCCAGGACATCGGCAAAGCCGTCGCGTAGAGCCAGTTCCCGGACGGCCGCCTTGCGGTAGCCGGCCGGGATCGTGCGTCTTGCTCAGGCCGCAAGGTCGTAGCGGTCCAGGTTCATCACCTTGGTCCAGGCCGCGACGAAGTCCCTGACGAATTTCGCCTGCGCATCGTTCTGACCGTACACCTCGGCGATGGCGCGCAGCTGCGAGTTCGAGCCGAATACCAGGTCGACACGAGTCGCGGTCCACTTGGCCTTGCCGGTCTTGCGGTCGCGCACCTCGAACAGGCTCTTGTCGGCAGACACGGGCTTCCACTCGTTCGCCATGTCGAGCAGGTTGACGAAAAAGTCCGTGGTCAACACGCCCGGGCGATCAGTGAACACGCCGTGCTTGGCTCCGCCGAAGTTCGCGCCCAGCGCGCGCATGCCGCCGACCAGCACTGTCATTTCCGGCGCGGTGAGCGTGAGCAGCTGCGCCTTGTCCACCAGCAAGGCTTCCGCGGGCACCTCGGGGAAGCGGCTGCTGCGGTAGTTGCGGAAGCCGTCCGCGATGGGCTCCAGCGGCGCGAAGGAGGCGGCATCGGTCTGCTCAGGCAGGGCGTCCATGCGGCCCGGCGTGAAAGGCACCGTTACGTTCTGCCCGGCCTTGCGCGCGGCCTCCTCGACCGCGGCGCAGCCGGCCAGCACGATGAGATCGGCGAGCGAAATCTTCTTGCCGGCCTTGGCCGTACCGTTGAAGTCCTTACGGATGCCTTCGAGCACGCCGAGCACCTTGGCGAGCTGGGCCGGCTGGTTGACTTCCCAGTCCTTCTGCGGGGCAAGCCGGATGCGCGCGCCGTTGGCGCCGCCGCGCTTATCTGACCCTCTGAAGCTCGCGGCCGAGGACCACGCGGTGTAGACCAGCTCGGGGATGGTGAGGCTGGAAGCCAGCACCTTGGCTTTCAACGCCGCCACGTCCTTATCGTCGACGAGCGGGTGGTTGACCGCGGGAATGGGGTCCTGCCAGATCAGGTCTTCGGCCGGCACTTCGGGGCCCAGGTAGCGGGTCTTGGGACCCATGTCGCGATGGGTGAGCTTGAACCAGGCGCGGGCGAAGGCTCTAGCGAATTCTTCCGGATTCTTGTGGAAGTGGCGCGCGATCTTTTCGTACTCGGGGTCGTAGCGCATCGCCATGTCGGCGTCGGTCATGATGATGGGCACCTTCTTCGACGCATCGTGCGCGGCCGGCGCCATATTGGCGTCGGTCTGCTTGACAGGCGTCCACTGCCAGGCGCCAGCGGGGCTCTTGGTCAGTTCCCATTCGTTGCCGAACAGCATGTCGAGATAGCTCATGTCCCACTTCGTCGGCGTAGGCGTCCACGAGCCTTCCAGGCCGCTGCCGATCTGGTCGCCGCCCTTGCCCGAGCCGTAGGTGCTGACCCAGCCTAAGCCCTGGTTCTCGATATCGGCCGCCTCAGGCGCCGGACCCATCAGGAGCGGATCGCCGGCGCCGTGGCATTTGCCGAAGGTGTGACCGCCGCAGGTGAGCGCCACGGTCTCGTAGTCGTTCATCGCCATGCGCGCGAAGGTTTCGCGCACCAGGCGCGCGGAGGCGAGCGGGTCGGGCTTGCCGCCGGGGCCTTCCGGGTTCACATAGATCAGCCCCATCTGCACGGCGGCGAGCGGATTCTCGAAGTCGGGCTGGGTGCCGCCGCGTTCGTCGCCGAGCCATTGCGTTTCGGAGCCCCAGTACACGGACTCGTCCGGCTCGTAGACATCGGCGCGCCCGCCGCCGAAGCCGAAGGTCTTGAAGCCCATGGACTCCAGCGCGCAGTTGCCGGCTAGCACGATGAGATCGGCCCAGGAAATCCTGTTGCCGTACTTCTGCTTGATCGGCCACAAGAGGCGCCGCGCCTTGTCCAGGTTGACGTTGTCGGGCCAAGAATTGGTCGGCGCGAAGCGCTGCTGGCCCAGGCCGGCGCCGCCGCGGCCGTCGCCGACACGGTAGGTGCCGGCCGCGTGCCAAGCCATGCGGATGAAAAGCGGCCCGTAATGGCCGTAGTCGGCCGGCCACCAGTCCTGCGAGTCGGTCATCAACGCATACAGGTCTTTCTTGACCGCCGCGAGGTCGAGCTTCTTGAACTCCTCGACATAATTGAACGAGGCGTCCATCGGGCTGGTCTCGGAAGCGAACTGGCTCAGAATCTTCAAATTCAACTGGTTCGGCCACCAGTCGTGGTTGGTCGGCGTGCCGCCACCGGCAGCGGTGGCGTGATGAAATGGGCATTTGCTTTCGGACATGGCCTCTCCTCATAGTAGGACTACGACTCCACGGTGGAGTAAACCTATTGAAAGCCATGGTTGAGAATTTGTCTAATGAATCGTTTAGAATATTTCCATTGATGGAATCGAACGGCAGCGCATGACACTTCAGGAGTTGAAATACCTTGTCGCGCTGGCCGAGCACGGCCATTTCGGTCGCGCGGCCGAAGCCTGCTCCATTAGCCAGTCCACGCTGTCCACCCAGATCAAGAAACTGGAGAATTTCCTTGGGGTTACGTTGTTTGACCGCAGCGTGAGACGCGTGACGCCCACCCCCATCGGCCGCGAAATCCTCGCGGCGGCGCGCAGGATCGTCGAGGAGGCGGAGCGCATCCGCGAACTCGCCCGCCATGCCCAGGACCCGATGGCGCGCACGCTCCGTCTTGGCGTCATTCCCACGCTCGGGCCCTACTACTTGCCTCACGCGCTTACGCTGGTGCACAAAAAGCATCCGAAATTGCGCCTGTTGCTGCGCGAGGAAATGACACCGCAGATCATCGCTCATTTGCTCGATGGCCGGCTCGACGCGGGGCTTCTGGCGTTGCCGATGGGCGACGACAACCTCAGGATCGCGCCGTTGTTCTACGAGCCTTTTTATGCCGCGCTCCCCGCCGGCCACGCGCTAGCGGCAAGCGACATGGTGAGGGTTGCTGATCTAGCCCGAGAGAAGCTGCTGCTGCTCGACGAAGGCCACTGCCTGCGCGACCAGGCCCTCGACATATGTGGCGTCCGTGCCGGCATTCGCGAGGAGGTGCGCGCCACCAGCTTGGAGACGCTGCGCCAGATGGTGGGCATGGGGCTGGGGGTGACGCTGCTGCCGGCCTTGGCGATCGACACGGGACCACGCGCGAGCCGGAAAAGCGTGGAAAGCCGGCCATTCAGGAAACCCGCGCCAGGACGCACGATCGGCCTGGTGTGGCGCAGGAGAGCGCCGCTGCCGGAAACCTTCGAGCGCCTGGCCGAAACGCTCAAATCCGCATTGCCCGCCGGGGTAGTGCCGGTTTGATGCGATAGCGATTCTGCGGCAAAAGAAAGGCCAGAGGTCGATGGTCGTCAGCCGTTGACCGAAAGTTCAAGGATTTTCTCTCGCTGATCGGGCAGGGAGGTTATCGGTCCCCGGATGAGGAAAATAACGGGTTCCGCTTCCATTTCCGTCCCGCCCCTGCGGCCCTTCCCTCACCGGCCAAAGCCCGTTCCCTCCGCGGCCGGGCTTGCCCGCGGCCGGGCGGCGAGTTCACGCCATCCCACCCGTCGGCGAACCGAACCTGCCGGCGCGCAGGTCGTCGGCGAAGTCCGACACCCAACTGGATCCGCGCCCCACGGGGTACACCGCCACCCGGTGGTTGCGGGTGCAGGCGACGGCGACTTCCCCCGTTTCCGCCTCCACCTCCGCGGTCGCGGGATCCAGAGGCTGTTCCGTGAGGGTGAAGTCTTCCGGGCGCCAGCCGTGCCGGCGCAGGGCGGCGATGAACGCCTCCCGCTCTTCCGGGCTGATCAATCGGAACTCGAGCATCGCCGGGCTCCTTCTACCTTCTGTCTGGTTCCGGTCCGTTCCGCCCGCGGGGCAGACGCAGCTAACGGCGGAAGCAGTCCTCGGGGTTGACGCCGTAGGTCCCCGGTTCCAGCGCGCGCTTGATTTCCCGGGAGCCCGGCGCCTCCGCGCCCAGGTCGACGAGCTCCTTGGCCGGATAAGGCTTCTTGTCCGCATCGAGGACCAGGATGACGCGGGGCTTCAGGCGGTTGCCCGGATTGGACGCCGCCACTACGGCCACCTCTCCCGTGCTCAGCTCCACCAGACTGCCCGCTGGGTACGCTCCCAGGCACTGGATGAACTCCTCCACCAGATAGCCGTTGAAGAGCTGGTGGCGCCATTGGTGCATCATTTGCAGCGCCACGGCGTGGGGTACGGGAGGCACCGGCAGGCGATCGCTGGTCAACTCCTGGAAGCAGTCCACGATGGCGGCCATCTTCCCGAACGGCCCGACCTGGTCGCCGCCCAATCCTTCCGGGTAGCCGCTTCCGTCTTCCCTTTCGTGGTGGGTCGCCGCCATTTCGATCACCTCCGGCGGCATGCCGGGCGTGGCGCTGAGGATCTCGACCCCGTACTGCACGTGACCCTTCATGAGTCTGAGCTCCTCGGCGCTCATGCGCCCCTTCTTGGCGAGGACCTCTTCTGGCAGCCGGATCTTGCCGACGTCGTAGAGCAGGCCACCGAGCCCCAGCAGTTGCAATTCGTCCCGGTGCAGGCCCAGGTGGCGGCCGAACGCCAGGAGGCAGATGGCCGCGTCGATGGAGTGTCCCAGCAACGTGGCGTCTTTGGCCTTGAGGCGGGTGAGCAGCAGGAGCGCGTTGGGGTTACGGATCACGCTGTCCACCATGTCGCCCAGCGCTTGCTTGAGCTTCGAGGTCTCCAGCATGCGCCCGTTGCGGATCTCCTGCTGGACCTCCTGCATCAGAGTGTAGAGGGTCTGGCGGATGGGCTCCGCCCGCGGGAACTCCTCCTCCACGCTTGCCTGTTCCTCGTACAACACGTTCCCGGGGACCGGGTGGGAGGCGCTCGCCGCTTTGACGCCCGGGGCGGCGGAGGAGACCGCGGCCTGTCTCGGCGCGGGGCCGTCTTGGCCGCTCGAGCCTTTGAGGGGATCGATGTAGACGTAGGTGCAGTAGCGTTCCAGTGCCTCGATCTGCTCCCTGCTCTCGATCAGCAGGCCTTGCAAGGGAAAAGGCGTTTCGAGCCAGGGGCGATCCAGCTCGCACACGAACATTCCGGGACGAAGATCGGCCACCAGAACCTTTCGCTTGTTCATGATAGGAACGCCTGGGGAATCGTTCCGATGGAGGCGGCGCTACACGGCCGAGAACAACCGCTCCGGCAGCCGGGCTCTGATCTCCTGGGGCCGCAGGTGCATCAAATCCTTGTCGATCTCGAACTCCACCAGGGCCCGGGTCTCTGGCGTGAGCCGCTCCCGCAGCAGGCCCAGGAACTCGGGGGCGGCCACCAGTCCGAGCCGGTCGAACTCGCCCCGCACCCGGGCGGCGTCTAGGCGGCTGGCGATCTCGATGGCGAACTTGATGGCCTCGGTTTCCTTGGGGTCCACGTTGGGCTCCTTGGCGTGGCGCCCCTCGCCGCTGCGGTCGAAGGTACGCCCGGGGACGTCCGAGACCAGCTCCCGGGCGTGCAGCCTGCTCTCCGGATGCACCAGTGCCTCCAGCTCGGTGAGGGGTCCCAGGGGTTTTTCGGCCAGAAAGATGCGCGCCTTGGCCTTGTCGGCCACCAGGATCCACATTTTTCGCATGGTATGTTCTCCCTGACCTGAGAATCGGGATGATCGAAGCAACTTCCGCTCCTTCACTCCTCCGTGGGTATCCTGATTCTATCTCGATTCTATATGGTATTCCGGAGCCGCGGGTTCAAGGCGGTGGCCCCAGCGTGACAGGCTTTTCCGCACTGTGCCATAATTTCGCGCCGAACGCTCCGTGGTCGAGGGGCGCGGGCAAGGAGAACCCTAAACGACAAAGCGGTTTTCTCCCATTGACGACGCGGAACACCCAAGGCTTGCGCGATCCCGAAAGTCGGCAAGCCTTTTTCGCTTCTTGAATGGCGGCTTGAGCCTTTCCGCGGAGCGGCGGGGAAGCGATTGACCATCATGGCCAAGGACGCGGGCTACAGCGCAAAGGACATCGAGATCCTGGAGGATCTGTCGCCGATCCTCCATCGGCCGGGGATGTACACCGATCCCCAGAACCCCAACCACGCCCTGGTGGAGGTGATCGACAACGCCGCCGACGAGGGGCTCGCCGGGTTCGCGAAGCGCGTCTCGGTGATCCTGCACGAGGACGGCTCCGCCACCGTGGAGGACGACGGCCGTGGCATTCCCATCGACGTCCACCCCAAGAAAAAGGTGCCGGCGGTGCAGGTGATCTTCACCACGTTGCATTCCGGCGGCAAGTTCCGCAAGACCGACAAGGACGCGGCCTACCGCATCGCCGGGGGGCTCCACGGGGTCGGCGTGTGCGTGTCCAACGCCCTGTCCCGGCGGCTCGAGGTGGAGGTGAAGCGGGACGGCGGCCACTACCGCATCGTGTTCGCCGACAACGGCCAGGTGAAGGAGCCCCTGCGGAAAATCGCCGCCGTGGGGCCCCGGGAGACCGGGACCCGGGTGCGCTTCTGGCCCGATGCCAAGTATTTCGACTCGCCGAAGATCGACGTCCAGCAGATCGTGGCACTGCTGCGCGCCAAGGCCATGTTGCTGCCCGGCGTGCGCTTCACCTTGGGGATCGAGAAGAAGGGCCGAATCGAGACTACCGAGTGGCACTTCCCGGAGGGGATCCGGGGCTACTTCGCCGAGGCCATGGCCGGGCTCGGGCCCGTCGCCGCGCCCTTCTACGGCGAGCGCTACATCACCGCCCAGTCCGAGTCCGACAGCTTCGCGGAAGGAGAGGGGGCCCTGTGGGCCATCGCCTGGACCGCCGAGGGCGAAACCGTCACCGAGTCCTACGTCAACATGATCCCCACGCGCCACGGCGGCACCCATGTGGCGGGTCTGCGGGAAGGGGTCTACCAGGCGGTTAGGAACTTCATCGACCTGCACTCCATGGGCAGCCGCGGCTTGAAGGTGGTGCCGGAGGACGTGTGGTCCCGCGCCTCCTACGTGCTGGCGGTCAAGATGCTGGATCCCCAGTTCAAGGGCCAGGTGAAGAACGAGCTGATCTCCCGCGATGCGGTGAAGCTCGTGGCCCAGATGGTGCGCGACCCCTTCGAGCTGTGGCTCAACCAGCACGTGGAGGAAGGCAGGCGCATCGCCGAGCTGGCGATCCGCCAGGCCCAGGCCCGCACCCGGGCGGCGCAGAAGGTGGAGCGACGCAAGAGCTCCGGCGTGGCGGTGCTGCCCGGCAAGCTCACCGATTGCGCCAGCGACGACCCGGAGCGCAGCGAGCTCTTCATCGTGGAAGGCGATTCCGCAGGCGGCTCGGCCAAGCAGGCCCGGGACAAGGAGTTCCAGGCGGTGCTGCCCCTCAAGGGGAAACCGAAGAACACCTGGCAGGACGATCCCCATACTCTCTACTCCAACAAGGAGATCGAGGCCATCGCGCTGGCCATCGGCGTCGATCACCACAAGCCCGGCGACGCGGTGGATCTTTCGGGGCTGCGCTACAAGCGCATCATCATCCTGGCGGATGCGGACGTGGACGGGGCCCACATCCAGGTGCTGCTCTTGACCCTCTTCTTCCGCCATTTCCCCAAGCTGATCGAGCGCGGCCACGTGTACGTGGCCCGGCCGCCCCTGTACCGCGTCGACGTGCCGGCCCAGGGCAAGGGCCGCCCGGCGCGCAAGCTCTACGCCCTGGACGACGCCGAGCTGGAATCGCTGCTCGCGAAGCTCGCCGACGAGGGCGTGCGCCCCGGGAGTTGGACGGTGAGCCGCTTCAAGGGCCTGGGGGAGATGAACCCGGAGCAGCTCTGGGAGACGACCCTCAATCCGGACACGCGCCGCGTGCTGCCGGTCAGCCTCGCCGGGGCCGAGCTGCAGGAGTCCCTTTCCGTCTTCAACATGATGATGGCCCGGGAAAACGCCGCCCAGCGCCGGGAGTGGATGGAGGCTTACGGCAACCTGGTGGAGGCGGACATCACGTGAGGGCCGAAGAGTAAGGAAGGCTTGGATGGGAAACCAGTCGGAGCTGTTCGAAGGCGGCGCGACCGTCGTCGGGGAAAAACCGAAACCCAAGGGCTCGCCTCCGGCCGGCGGGTCGGGCAGCGGGAGGCTGCCGCCCTACTTCGCCCCCCTGGAGGGCGAGCCCGGCGATGCCCTGCCCCTGGGCAGATATGCATCGACCCAGTACCTGCAGTACGCCGTCGCCACGGTCAAGGACCGGGCGCTGCCCCGGCTCGCCGACGGGCAGAAGCCGGTGCAGGGCCGAATCCTCTACGCCATGTGGGAGGCGGGGCTGCGCTCCGGCGCCAAGCGCACCAAGTCCGCTGCGGTGGTGGGCGATGTCCTCGGGAAGTACCATCCCCACGGCGACGCGTCGGTGTACGACGC
This sequence comes from Pelomicrobium sp. P1, assembly GCF_052805615.1. Classification (NCBI taxonomy): domain Bacteria; kingdom Pseudomonadati; phylum Pseudomonadota; class Hydrogenophilia; genus Pelomicrobium; species Pelomicrobium sp. P1. The sequence continues at coordinate 25,071 of NZ_JBRBEM010000022.1, read as the reverse complement.
CCTGGTGCGCCAAGCCCAGGACTGGACCCTGCGCTACCCCCTGATCGACGGGGAGGGCAACTTCGGTTCCCGGGACGGGGACGACCCCGCCGCCTACCGCTACACGGAGGCGCGGCTCACCCGGTTCGCCGAGGTGCTGCTCGCCGAGGTGGACCTGGGCACGGTGGACCTGGTGCCCAACTACGACGGCACCCGCACCGAGCCTAAGGTATTGCCGGCGCGTCTTCCCGTGGTGCTCTTGAACGGCGCCTCGGGCATCGCGGTGGGCATGGCCACCGAGATCCCCAGCCACAACCTGAACGAGGTGGCGCGCGCGGCGATTGCCCTGATCCGCGATCCCGGGCTCGGCGTGGAAGAGCTCATGCAGTACGTCCCGGGCCCCGACTTCCCGGGAGGCGCCCAGATCATCACCCCGCCCGAGGAGCTCAAGCAGGCCTACGAAACGGGGCGGGGAACGATCCGGGTGCGGGCGCGCTGGACAATCGAGCGCCTGGCCCGGGGCCAGTGGCAGGTGGTGGTGCAAGAGCTGCCGCCCGGCACTTCCGCCCGCAAGGTGCTGGAGGAAATCGAGGCCATCACCAATCCCCAGCCCAAGCCAGGCAAGAAGTCCCTGGCGCCGGAGCAGGTGCGGGAGAAGCAGCTCATGCTCTCCATGCTGGACCGGGCCCGGGACGAGTCCGACCGGGCCCACCCGGTGCGGCTGGTGTTCGAGCCCAAGACTTCCCGCGTCGACGAGACCGAGTTCGTGAACCTGCTGCTGGCCAAGACCAGCCTGGAGACCAACGTCTCCCTGAATCTCACCATGGTGGGGCTTGACGGGCGGCCCGCCACCAAGTCGCTGAAGCAGGCGCTCGCCGAGTGGCTCGAGTTCCGCCTCGCCACGGTGACCCGGCGTACGCGGCACCGGCTGGCGCAGGTGTTGGAGCGCATCCACGTGCTGCAAGGGCGCATGCTGGTGCTGCTCCACGTGGACAAGGTGATCAAGATCATCCGGGCCGCCGACGATCCCAAGGCCGAGCTCATTAAGGCGTTCAAGCTCACCGAGCGCCAGGCGGAGGACATCCTGGAGATCCGGCTGCGCCAGCTCGCCAAGCTCGAGCACCTCAAGGTGGAGAAAGAGCTGGAGGAGCTGCGCAAGGAACGGGAGACGCTGGAGAAGGTGCTGGCGAGCCGGCGGGCCCTGGAGAACCTGGTGGTTAAGGAGATCGAGGCCGACGCCAGGACCTACGGCGACGAGCGCCGAACCCTCATCGAAGCCACCGAAAAGGCGGCAGTCGCCGCCCCCGTCATCGACGAGCCGGTGACGGTGATCTTTTCCCGCAACGGCTGGGTGCGCAGCCGCCAGGGCTGGGAAGTGGACGCCTCCACCCTCTCCTTCAAGGAAGGTGATTCCCTGGCCGCCCTGATCCACTGCCGCACCGTGGACCCGGTGGTGTTCCTCGACTCCAACGGACGGGCCTACACCGTGCAGGCCTCGGAGCTGCCGAGCGCCCGGGGCGACGGCGCGCCCGCCTCCTCCCTGGTGGAGGTGCAGGCAGGCGGCCGTATCCTGCACTGCGTAGCGGGCAGGCCGGACACCCGGGTGCTGGTGGCGGGAAGCGGCGGCTACGGCTTCATCACCACCCTCGGCGACATGCTGTCCACCCGCCGGGCCGGGCGCGAGTTCATGGCGCTGGAACCGGGGGAGGCCCCCATCGCGCCCTTCGTCTTCGAGGACTCCCCGGGCAACTACGTGGCGGCCCTCTCGGAGCGGGGGCGGCTGCTCCTCTTTTCCATCGCCGAGATGAAGCGCCTGGCCCGGGGCCGGGGAGTGATCGTCATGGGGCTGGAGACGGACGAAAAGCTCGCCGCGGTGGCGGTGTCGGACCAGCAGGAGCTCTCGGTCAGCGGCGTCGCGCCCCGCAGCGGAAAGAGCAAGACCCTGGTCCTCGCGGGCGAGAAACTGGCCCATTATTGCGGGCATCGGGCCCGCATGGGGCGGGGGCTGCCCGAAAAGCTCCGCCCGCCCCTCGGCCTGTCGGTCCCGGCTCGGCCGAGCGCCTGAGCGCCGGCGCCTGCGGCCCGCCAAGGCCCCCCGTCCTGCTGGTGCGCCCCGGATGTTCCCATACTATAATCAATCACTTTTTGCATTTTCGGAGCGCCGGCGAGGCGTTTCGTGCCCGCCGGCGGGGCCATGCAGTTGTACACCATCGGAATCAATCACCAGAGCGCCCCCCTCGAGGTGCGGGAAAAGGTCGCGTTCCAGACGGAAGCGCTGACGGATGCGCTGCGCGACCTGGTGGAGCGGCGGCCGGTCACGGAAGCCGCGATCCTTTCCACCTGTAACCGCACCGAGGTGTATTGCAGCACCGACCAGCCGGACGAGGCTGTGCGCTGGCTCGCGGGCTACCACCGCATCCCCGCCGCCGCCCTGGAGCCCTACCTGTACCAACTCCCCCGGGAGCAGGCGGTGAAGCACGCCTTCCGCGTGGCGAGCGGCCTGGACTCCATGGTGGTGGGCGAGCCCCAGATCCTCGGCCAGTTCAAGGAGGCGGTGCGCACGGCGGAGCAAGCGGGGACCCTGGGGGTGCTGCTGCACAAGCTGTTCCAGCGGACCTTCAGCGTGGCGAAGGAGGTGCGCACGCGCACCGACATCGGCGCCAATTCCGTCTCCATGGCCGCCGCGGCGGTGCGCCTGGCGCTCAAGATTTTCCCCTCCATCGGCGAGCAATCGGTGCTGTTCGTGGGCGCGGGCGAGATGATCGACCTGTGCGCCACCCATTTCGCCGCCCACCGGCCGCAGCGCATGACCGTGGTCAGCCGCACTCTGGACCGGGCGGAGGCGCTGGCCGCGCGGCTGCAATGCCGGGCCGTGACCTTGAGCGAGCTGCCGGACGTCCTCGCCTTGCACGACATCGTCATTACCTGTACCGCTAGCCCCCTGCCCCTCCTGGGCAAGGGGCTGGTGGAGCGGGCGGTGCGGGCGCGCAAGCACCGGCCCATGTTCGTGGTGGATCTCGCCGTTCCCCGGGACGTGGAACCCGAGGTGGGCGAGCTGGACGACGTGTTCCTGTACACCGTGGACGACTTGGCGGAGATCGTGCAGGAGGGCATGGACGCGCGCCAGGGCGCGGTGGTGCAGGCAGAGGCCATCATCGACAGCAACGTGGTCTCGTTCATGGAATGGTTGGAGGCCCGGCAAATGGTGCCGACCATCCGGGCGCTGCGGGACCAGGCGGAGCGCCAGCGGCGGTACGAACTGGAGCGGGCGCTGAAGGCCCTCGCCCGAGGCGAAGACCCGGTCCGGGTGGTAGAGGCCCTGTCCCGGGCCCTCACCAACAAGCTGCTCCATGCCCCCAGCCACGCCCTGTCCCACGCGACCCCCGAGGACCGGGAGCGGCTGCTGGAGCTCGTTCATCGCCTGTACCAGATGCATCACCCCCACCCATGAAGCGCAGCCTGGTCGAACGGCTGGACAAGCTGGAGCGGCGCCTGGAGGAGATCGACCGGGCTCTCGCCCGGGAGGATGCGGCGGCCGATCTCGACCACTACCGTAAGCTCGCCCGGGAGCACGCCGAACTGACGCCCCTGGTGGAGCTTTACCGGGGTTACCGCCAGCGGCAGCAGGACCTGGAGGCCGCCCGGACGATGCTGGGCGACCCGGAGCTCAAGGAGCTGGCGGAAGAGGAGCTGGAGCAGGCCCGCGGGCAGATCGCCCGCATCGAGGCGGAGCTGCAGCGAATGCTCTTGCCCAAAGATCCCAACGACGAGCGCAACGTGTTCCTGGAAATCCGCGCCGGCACGGGGGGCGACGAGTCGGCCCTCTTCGTCGGAGACTTATTCCGCATGTACTCCCGCTATGCCGAGCGTAAGGGCTGGAAAGTGGAAGTGCTGAGCGCGAGCGCGAGCGAGCTGGGCGGCTACAAGGAGATCATCGCCAAGATCGTGGGCAAGGGGGTCTATTCCCGCCTCAAGTTCGAGTCCGGCGGGCACCGGGTGCAGCGGGTGCCGGCCACCGAGACCCAGGGTCGCATCCATACCTCGGCGGCCACGGTGGCGGTGATGCCGGAGGCCGACGAGGTGAGCGACGTGGTCCTCAACCCGGCGGAGCTGCGCATCGACACCTTCCGCGCCTCGGGTGCCGGCGGCCAGCACGTGAACAAGACCGACTCGGCGGTGCGGGTGACCCATCTGCCCACGGGCATCGTGGTGGAGTGCCAGGACGACCGCTCCCAGCACAAGAACAAGGCCCAGGCCCTGGCCATCCTGGCGGCCCGGATCAAGGACAAGCAGCTCCGGGAGCAGCAGAGCCAGCAGGCCGCCACCCGCAGGCTCCTGATCGGCAGCGGCGACCGCTCCGAGCGCATCCGCACCTACAACTTCCCCCAGGGCCGGGTGACCGACCACCGCATCAACCTCACCCTGTACAAGATCCACCAGATCATGGACGGGGATCTGGACGAGCTGCTGGATGCCCTCGCCACCGAGCACCAGAGCGAGCAGCTCCAAGCCATGGCGGAAACCCCGGCGTAAGTCGCCCGGGCGCTCTGGGGCGCGGGGTTAATGGCTGGACAGAAGGTTTCAGGGTTGCGGGGCGAGAGCGCACAGGCCGGGACAGGGACATGGACACGACGTTGGACGCCTTCTTGCGAGAGGCGGCGCGGGCGCTGCAGGACGCCCTGGGTCTTCCCTTCGGCGAAGCGCACCTGGAGGCGCGCGCCCTCGCCGGCCATGCCCTTTCCCGCAGCGCCGCCCAGCTCGTCGCCGCGTCCAACGCGGTGTTGAGCGAGACGGACGAGGCGCGGATTCGCGCGCTGATCGGGCGCAGAAGGCGGGGGGAGCCGGTCGCCTACATCACCGGACGCCAGGAGTTCTACGGTCTCCAGTTCAAAGTCACGCCCGCGGTGCTGATCCCCCGGCCGGAGACGGAGCTGCTGGTGGAGCAAGCCTTGGCGCGCATCCCGCCCGGTGAAGCGGTGGGGGTGCTGGACCTGGGGACCGGCAGCGGCGCGGTGGCCATCGCCATCGCCCGCGAGCGGCCCCAGGCCCGGGTGGTCGCCACCGACCTCTGGGTGGCGGCGCTTGCGGTGGCCCGGGAAAACGCCACCCGCCTCGGCGCGGCCAATGTGCGCTTCGTCCATGGGGATTGGTACGAAGGACTGGAAGGCGAGCGTTTCGAGGTGATCGTTTCGAATCCGCCTTACGTGGCGGCCGGCGACGCCCACCTCCAGGAGGGGGACTTGCGCTTCGAGCCCCACGAGGCCCTGGTGGGTGGCCCCGATGGGCTCGATGGCATCCGCCGCATCGTGGCGGGCTGCCGCGACCATCTGCTTGCCGGGGGTTGGCTGCTGCTGGAGCACGGGTTCGACCAGGGGGAGGCGTGCCGCCGCCTCTTCGGGCAAGCCGGGTTGATCGATGGGTTCACCGTCCGCGACCTGGCCGGCCTCGAACGGGTCAGTGGTGCCCGCCTTGAGACTTTAGCCGGCAGCCCTGTATAATTCCTTAGCAAATTAGTCGGTTATTTCCATCGATGGATTCAAAACGTTTATAGGAGTGCAGATGAGCGTCCAGGAAAAGATCAGACAACAAGTCACCGGCCACAAGGTGGTGCTCTACATGAAAGGCACGCCCCAGTTTCCCCAGTGCGGCTTTTCCGCCAACGCGGTGAACATCCTCAAGGCCTGTGGCGTCACCGACTTCTTCAGCGTGAACGTGCTGGAGGATCCGGAGATCCGCCAGGGCATCAAGGAGTACGCCCAGTGGCCCACCATCCCCCAGCTCTACGTGAACGGGGAGTTCGTCGGCGGCTCGGACATCATGACCGAGATGTACCAACGGGGAGAGCTCCAGAAGCTCCTGGAGCGCGCCACGGCGGCATGAGTCGGTCCGCTTTCGTGTCCTAGGAAAGCCAGCCTTCCGGGCTGGCTTTTTTATAGGGCCTCGAGGGCCGACCTACGCCCGTCGAGGCAAGAGCATTACCAAGCCGCTGCGGGCTCGGGAACCCGCAACCCCGGATCGTCTTCCAATTCCACGACGCCCGGCGCGCCGGCTCCCGCTCTCGGCCCGGGGGCGCGGAAGCGGTGGCGGCCGCCGGAACGGAGTCCATTCATACCATCGTTCTCCATTCCTCGACGCCGCGTCCCATGGCCAACTTGATCACCGCCTCCCGCTTCGTCCTCCTTTTCGTGCTGGTCGTCATGGTCTACCAGTTACCGCCGCCCTGGCAGCTCCTGAATGCGCCGCTCCTCGTGCTGATCTTCGCCCTCGACGGCATTGACGGCTACGTCGCCCGCAAGCGCCGCGAGGAAAGCCTGTTCGGGTCCGTGTTCGACATCGCCGTCGATCGCGTGGTGGAAAACGTGTTGTGGCTCGTGACTGTGCACCTGGGCCTCGTGCCGGTATGGGTCGGGATCGTCTTTCTCACCCGCGGTTTCCTGGTGGACGCGGTGCGCGCCCAGGGACTCAAGCGGGGCGAGACCCCGTTCGCCATGGCGCGCACGGCCCTCGGGCGCTGGCTGGTGGCGGGACGCTTCATGCGCTTCGCCTACGGCGCGGCCAAGATGCTGGCCTTCTGCTGGATTCTGCTCATCCAGCCCTGGCCGCAGGTGTTTCCCGAACTGTGGGCGGAGAGGAGCGCCCTGCTCCTCGGCATCAAGGACGCCCTGGTGTTGATCGCCGTCGTCCTGTGCCTGGCCCGCGGCCTGCCGGTGATCGTGGAGTTTGTCGCCTCCGAGCGGGTCGCCCCGGCCCGGGCGGCGCGCTAGTCCGCCGTGGCCCTGGTGCTGATCGACGTGGACGGGACGCTCTTGCGGGTGGCCCATTCCGAGCCGCGCTTCGCCGCCTATCTCGCCCGGCGCGGCTTCTTGGGGCCGCGCCAGATGCTGGCCTACGCGGGCTTCGCCGTCCGCGAGTGGCCGCGCTACGGGCGCGACGTGCTGAGGAAGAACAAGGCCTACCTGTACGGGCTCGAGGTCGAGGACATCGCCCGGCTGGGGGAGCGCTTCGTGGCCGAACACCTGGTCCGCCATATCCGCCCGGCATTGGTCCAGCGGCTGTGCGCCCACGCCGAGCGGGGCGACCGCCTGGTCCTGCTCACGGGCACGCCCGATTTCCTCGCTTGGCCGCTGGCCCGCTCCATCGGCGTGCCCCAGGTGGTGGCCACCGTGTGCGCCACCGATGGGGCCGGGCGCTACAGCGCCGCCCCGCCCCTGGTCCATCCCTACGGCGAAGAAAAACGGATGCTGGCCGAGGGCCTATGCGTAGCTCATGGAACGACGCTGGGGGAATGCGTGGCCTACGCCAACTCGGCGTCCGACCTGCCGCTGCTCGGGTCGGTGGGCACGCCCGTCGCCGTGGCGCCCGACGCCGGGCTCACCGCGGCGGCCCGCCGCACCGGCTGGAGGGTGATCGAGGGCCGGGCCGGTTAGGCCGCGGATTGTAACCGCGTCCGCCCCGTGCTCAAATGTCTCGGCAGTCGCCTTCGAGACCGGAAGCCTATGCCAGGGAGTCCCTTCACCACGGTGTCGCGCCGGGCCCGCCGCGTCCTGGGCCAGTCATGGGGGCGGTTGCGCGACATCCCAGTGCACTCGAGCCTGAGCGCGCGCTATCTCCTGGTGTCCCTGTTGGCGGCTCTGGTGCCCCTCGCCGCCACCGTGGTCCTCTATGATCGTTATGCCGCCGAGATGGTGGTGCGGCTCGCCGACCAGCGCCTCGAAAGCCGGCTCACCGCCGCGGCGAGCAAGCTGGCCGATTTCCTGAGGACCAAGGCGTTCCAGCTCGAGGCCCTGGCCGATTTCCCCGAGCTGGCGGCCATCGCCCACACGGACTTGCACCGGCTCGACGAACGCCTGCTCAACCTGCTGCGCTACGAGACCGACGCCCCGGACGTCTACGGTGTGCTGTTCTTCGATGCCGCCGGGCGGGTGCTGGCGGCGCTGCCTGGACACGGCGCACCCGGTGCGCCTCTGTGGGAGGAGCGGGAGTTCTCCCTCGGGGCGCTGCCCCGGGTGGAGTTCCAGGGCGCCGAGCTGATCGGCCCGCTGGTGCCGGGGGACGGGCGCCCCAGCTGGTTTCTGCTGCGCCGGCGCATCGGATCGGAGCCGGTGAGCGTCGCCCTCCAGGTGCGGCTCGCCTCGGTCACCGAGCTGCTAACGGGGGCGGCGCTAGACGTCTACCGCCCGGTCCTGCACACCCCCAATGGACGCGTCTTCTCCGAGGTAGGCACCGAGCTGCGGGTCGCCGCGCCCCTCGTCTCCGGTCCCGAGATCGCGCCGGGATGGTTTCCGGCGATGCTGCGGGAGGCGGCCGAGCTGCCCTCCCCCGGGGCCCCGGTGCGCTACATCATGCTGGGTCTCGCGAGCGCGTCCGCCGGCGCCCTGCTCTTGCTGTTCCTGCGGCTGGGGGCGCGCATGCGCCGCCGCATCGCGCCCCTGGTGGCCGGCGCCGAGTCGGTGGCCCGGGGCGAGCTGGCGATCCACGTTCCGGTGGAAGGCCGGGACGAGATCGCCACCCTGGCGCGGGCGCTGAACCGCATGAGCGCTGAGTTGCGGGCGCTGATCCGCGCCCGGGTGGAAACCGAGAAGCGGGCGGCGCTGGGGGAATTCGCCGCCAGCATCGCCCACGAGGTGCGCAATCCCCTGGCCACCATCAAGACCAGCGTGCAGGCCCTGGGAGCGAGGGAGACGGAGCCCGCGCGACGGGAGCTGGTGGATCTCGTCGTCGAGGAGATCGAGCGCATCAACGGCGTGATCCAGAGCCTGCTCAGCTTCGCCCGCCCCAGCGAACCGGAGAAAAGCGACGTCACGGCGGGGGAGCTGCTGCGCCGGGTGGCGGCCCTCGCCGGCTCCATGGCGGAGGAATCCCGGGTCGCCATCTCCGTGCTGGGGGAGCGGGACCTGCGCTTCCATCTGGACGCGGGCCAGGCCCAGCAGATCCTGGTGAACCTGGTGCTGAACGCCCTGCAGGCGATGCCCCAGGGGGGAACGCTCACCCTGCGCGCCTACCGGGACGGGCCCGTCGGCTGCCTGGCCGTGTCCGATACGGGGGTCGGCATCCCGCCGGGGCTCGTGGACAAGGTGGCCGAGCCTTTCTTCACCACCAAACCCGGCGGCACCGGGCTCGGGCTGGCCGTGTCGCGCCAGCTCGCCGAGATGAACGGGGGCCGGATCGAGATCGCGAGCGAGCCCGGCGCCGGCACCACGGTGACCGTGCGCCTTCCCCTCGCCGCCGCGGACCTCACCCATGAAGACTGCGCCCCTGGTGCTCATCATTGACGACGAGCGCAAGCTGGTGCGCTCCCTGGAGTTCGCCCTGAAGGGGGCGGGAATCGACGCGCGCGGGGCGTTCGACGGCGAGAGCGGCCTGAAGCTCGCCGCCGAGATCGATCCCGACGCGGTGCTCCTGGATCTGCGCTTGCCGGAGGTCTCGGGCATGGAGGTGCTGGCCGCCCTCAAGGCGGCCCGGCCGGACCTGCCGGTCATCATGATCTCGGCCCACGGCGACACCCGGGCCGCCGTGCAATGCGTGAAGGCCGGCGCCTCCGACTACCTCACCAAGCCCTTCGACCTGGACGAGCTGGTGCACTTGATCGAATCCACCGTGAAGCGCCGGCGCATCGACCAAGAGGTGGCCTACCGGCGCGGGCTGACGGCGAGCGAGGCGGTCATCGTCGGCGAGCATCCCGCGACCCAGCGGCTGCGCGAGCAGGTGGCCCGGGTCGCGGCGAGCAGCGCCCGCACCATCCTGTTGCTGGGCGCTTCCGGCACCGGCAAGGCGGTGGTGGCGCGGGCGATCCACCAGGAGAGCGAGCGCCGCGCCGGGCCCTTCGTGGAGGTGAACTGCGCCTCCCTGCCCGAGCCGCTCCTGGAGGCGGAGCTCTTCGGCGCCGAAAAAGGGGCCTACACCGGCGCCCATCAGCGGCGGGTCGGGCTGGTGGCCCTGGCCGACGGGGGCACCCTGTTCCTCGACGAGATCGGGGAGCTGGCGCCGCCGCTGCAGGCGAAGCTCCTCTCTTTCCTAGAAAACCGCACCTATCGCCCCCTGGGGAGCGCTCGCGAGGCGGCGGCGGACGTGCGCGTCGTGGCCGCCACCAATCGGGATCTGGCGGCGGAGGTGCGCGCGGGCCGCTACCGCGAGGACCTGTACTACCGGTTGAACGTGGTCCCCATGGAGCTGCCGGCCCTCCAGGACCGGGGCGAGGACGTGTTCCTGCTCGCCGCCCACTTCGCCGAGCGTTTCGCCCGGGAGGAAGGATGCGCCCCGGTCAAGCTGGGGGAGGCGGCACGGAGGCTGTTCCGCGCCTACCCCTGGCCGGGGAACGTGCGGGAACTGCGCAACCTGATGGAGCGGCTCACCATTCTCCATCCAGGCCAGACCATCGAGCCCTCGCACCTCCCCCCGGAGATGAGACCCTCCGATCCGGGAGGTCCGGCGGCCGGTCGCCACGCCTTGCCAGAGCGCCTGGCGGCGGCCGAGCGCGACTTGCTGCTGGAAGCGCTGGCCCGGGCCCGGGGCCAGAAGGGCCTCGCTGCCCAGTTGCTGGGCATCTCCCGCCACGCCCTCAAGCGGCGGCTCAAGCGCCTCAAGGTGGGCTGAGCGGAAACCGCTCGGCCTCGCGCCCCCTAGAGCGGAAAGCGCTCAAGGGGCCCGGGGCATCGTTTGGTGCAACAGGTTGAATCCCAACGATTTGGCTTTGCGGATGTCCATGGAACGCCCCTTGCTCAGGAGGAGACAGGAGGGCCAGCACATGAACGGAGGAGGGCGTCGGATCCTAGGTAGCATGGGGGCCTTGCTCCTCGCCGCTGGCGCTTTGGCCGCGTCCCCGGCGGCGGCGCGCATCGAGCTGGGGGCGCCTCGGGACAAGGCCGACGTGGTGGTGGGCTGCATGTTCCCCATGACCGGGCGCGGAGGCCTCTACGGCCGGGACAGCGTGGCGGCCATCGAACTGGCCCTCGCGGAGATCGCGGAGCGGCGCGACACGCCCCGGCTGCGGGTGCTGGTGGAGGACACCAAGTCCAAGCCCTCCCTCGGGGCCCTGACCGCCCAGGGCTTCGTCGAGCGGGACCGGGTGCACTTCCTGTGCGGGGTGGTCTCCTCCGCTGTCGCCCTCGCGGTGACCGAGGTGGCCCGGCGCACTCGGACCATCTTCATTGGCACCGACCACGCCTCGTCGCGGCTCACCGAGGAGGCGCTGCACCGCCACTACTTCCGCGTGACCAACAACACGCGCCAGTCCATGGAGGCGGGGGCCCGCTACCTCCAGGAGCTGCAGCGCCGCAGGCCCTGGCGGCGCATCGCCTTCATCGGGCCGGACTACGATTACGGTCACAGGCAGTGGCTGGACCTGCGCCAGGCCCTCGACGCCCTCGGCGTGGGCTACGAGGTGGCCGCGGTGCTGTGGCCCAAGCTGTACGAGCCGGACTATTCCCGCTACATCGCGGCCCTCCTGGAGGCGAAGCCCGACCTGGTGGTGAACGGCCACTGGGGGGGCGACCTGGTGGCCTTCATCCAGCAGGCCAGGACGGTGCGCCTGTTCGAGAAGATACAGTTCGCCAATTTCGACGCCGGCGGAAACTACGAAGTGATGGCCGCCTTAGGCGCCGACATGCCCACCGGGTTGATCCTCTCGGCGCGGCACCACAACAACTGGCCCGAGACGGAGGCGAACCGCCGCTTCGTCCAGGGTTTCCATGCCCGGGCGGGGCGCTATCCCTCCTACGCGGCGCAAGGAGCGTACACCGGGATCCTGGCCATCGCCGAGGCGGTGGCTCGGGCGGGCGGGGTCGCCGACGGCGAGCGCCTGATCGCCGCCCTGGAGGGGCTGCGGCTCAAGCTCCCGGAAGACCCGGAGGGCTTCGAGTCCTACATGGATCCGGCGACCCACCAGATGCAGCAGACCGTCGCCATCGGCGAGGTGGTGCCCGACGAGCGCTTTCCGCCCGCGAAGGCCATGCTCAGCCGATTCAAGGTGTACCCGCCGGAGGCGCTGCGCTCGGCCGCGCGCGGCCCGGCGGGCGGAATCCAACCGACAAACGCAGACACACGGATAAGGAGGGGACCATGAAAGATCGATCGAAGCAGGGGAAACGGTTCGGCGGCCTGGCCACGGGGCTCCTCGCAGGGGTATTTCTGGCGGCGGCGACGGCTCCGGCGGCCGCCCAGGAGTACCGCCTCGGGCTGGTGACTTTCCTTTCCGGCGGCGCCGCGGGTCCCTTCGGCGTCCCGGCGCGCAACGCCGCCGAGATGGTGATCGAGGCGATCAACAACGGCACCGTGCCGGCGCCCTACGGAGCCAAGGGGATCGCGGGGCTTGCCATCAAGCCGATCTGGGTGGACGAGGCGGGCGGTCCCACCAAGCAGGTGGCAGAATTTCGCAACCTGGTGCAGCGGGACAAGGCGGACGCGGTGATCGGCTATATCTCCTCGGGGGACTGCCTCGCCGTCGCGCCAGTGGCGGAGGAGCTGAAGAAACTCACCGTCTTCTTCGACTGCGGCACGCCCCGGGTCTTCGAAGAGCGCAGCTACAAGTACGTGTTCCGCACCGGCCCCACCGCCACCATGGACAACGTGGGCGCCGCCCGCTACATCCTGGAGCTCACCCCCAACCTCAAGCGGGTAAACGGGATCAACCAGAACTACGCCTGGGGGCAGGACTCCTGGAACGACTTCATCAAGGCCCTGCAGAAACTGAAGCCGGGCGTGGAGGTGGGCACCGTCCAGTGGCCGAAACTCTTCGCCGGGCAGTACGGCGCGGAGATCTCGGCGCTGATGCTGCACGAGGCCGATTACGTCCATTCCAGCTTCTGGGGCGGAGATATGGAAAGCTTCGTGCTGCAGGCGTCCGCCCGGGGCCTGTTCGCGAAGCAGACGCCCGTGCTCACCACCGGCGAGACCGCCATGTTCCGCCTCGCCGACCAGATGCCCGAGGGCGCCGTGATCGGCGGCCGTGGACCCTACGGCGTGTTCGCGCCGGACAACGCCTTGAACCGCTGGTTCCGGGAGAGCTACTTCAACCGCTACAACACCTGGCCCACCTACCCCTCCTACAAGATGGCCCAGGCGATCCTGGGCCTGAAGGCCGCCGCCGAGAAAGCGGCCCAGGCGAAGCCCAATCCATCGGAGGCCGACATCATCGCCGCCCTGGAGGGACTCACCTTCGAAGCGCCCAGCGGCACGGTGAAGATGGTCCTGGGCAAAGGGCACCAGGCGGTACAGGAAATGGTCTACGGACGCTTCAAGCGGGAGGGGGGCAAGCCGGCGATCGTGAACGTCAAGCGCTACCCGGCCGAGTGCGTCAATCCCCCGGACACCATGACCAGCGAGCAGTGGATCGAGGCCGGTTTCCCGGGGGCGAAGTGCTAGGTCCATGCTCAAGCTGCTCGCCATCGTCGCCGACGGGCTGATCTACGCCTCGTGGCTGTTCATCGTGGCCGCGGGCCTTACCTTGGTCTACGGGGTGATGAAGATCCTGAACCTGGCCCACGGCAGTCTCTACGCCGTGGGCGCCTACGCCGCCGCCTCCGCCGCCGGGTGGTACTTCGCCTCCGGGTACGTTCCCTGGGGGGGTTACCCGGTCCTCCTGGCGGCCGCCCTGGTCGCAGGGGCGGCGGTGAGCCTGCTGGTGGAGCGGGGCGTGCTGCGGTTCATGTACGGCCGCGACGAGGTGGTGATGCTGCTGGTCACCTACGCGGTGCTGCTCATGCTGGAGGACTTGATCAAGCTCGTCTGGGGCGTGAATCCCTACATGGCCCACCAGCCCTACAGCCTGCTGGGCAGGCTCCAGGTGGGCGAGGTGAGCTTCGCCCGCTATGATCTCGTCCTGATCGGCGCCGCGGTGGCGATCGCCGCGCTGCTGGCGTGGGCGCTGGAGCGCACCCGGCCGGGCCGGCTCCTCAAGGCGGTGATCTACGACCGGGAGATGGCCGCCGTCCTGGGAATCAACGTCTCCCGCACCTTCGTGATCACCTTCGTGATCGGCGGGGTCCTGGGGGCCCTGGCCGGCGCCCTCACGGCGCCGCTGCTCTCGGTGGTGACCGGCATCGGCGTGGAGGTGATCGTCATCGCCTTCGCCGTGGTGGTGATCGGTGGCCTCGGGAGCGTGGCCGGGGCGGTGGTGGGGGCCCTCATCGTGGGACTTTCGCGGGCCGCGGCGGTGCACTACTTCCCGGAGCTGGAGCTGTTCGTGGTCTATGCCGTCATGTCCGCGGTGCTGGCGTTTCGTCCCCACGGGCTGTTCGCCGGCGCCGCGGTGAGGAAGATCTGATGGGGAAGCCGGACAAGACGGCCGTCGCGGCGGTGCTGGCGCTCGCCACCCTGCTCATCGCGGGGCCCTGGCTTCCCCGGTGGCTCTCCTTTCTCGTCACGGTGGCCCTCGCCCGGGCGCTGGTGGTGGCGGGGGTGGTGGTGCTCATGCGAGCGGGGCTGGTCTCCTTCGGGCAGGGGCTCTACTTCTGCGTCGGCGGCTACGCGGCGGGGCTCGCCGGCAGGTACCTGGGGCTGACCGACGCCTTCGCCCTCCTCGCCCTGGGGCTCGCCTCCGGACTCGCCATCGGGGCGGTGCTGGGAGCGCTGCTGTGCCGTTACCGGGAGATCTTCTTCGCCATGTTCACCCTGGCCTTTTCCATGATCCTGTACGGCATCCTCGCCCGCTCCCAGGCCCTGGGCTCCACGGACGGTTTCCACGTCCCTTCTCCCACCTTCCTGGGATATGCGCCCGAGAACGCCGGGACCTGGGTGTTTGCCCTCGCGAGCCTGGTGGCCGTGGCCTGCGCCTGGGGGCTGCACCGCTACTTCCACGCCGGCTTGGGCTACGCCGGCGAGGCGGTGCGGGAGAACGAGATCCGAGTGGAATACCTGGGCGTCTCGGCGCGGCGCGTGGTCTATATCAAGTACGTGCTGGCCGCGGGCCTGGCCGCCCTGGGGGGGACGCTCACCGCCTTCGCCACCGGCCACGTGGGACCGGACATGGCCTACTGGACCACTTCCGGCGAATTCGTGTTCATCGCCCTGATGGGCGGCACCGCCCACGTGGCCGCCCCGTACCTGGGATCCCTCATCTTCGAGCTGGTGAAGAGCTACGCGTTCCAGGTCTCGCCTTACACCTGGCAGCTCATTCTCGGTGCCGTGCTGCTCACCATCATCCTGTTCCTGCCCAGGGGCCTGTGGTCCCTGGTGGCCGGACGCGGAAGGGCGTGAACCCATGGGGCCGATCCTGGAGACCCGATCCCTCAGCAAGCGCTTTGGCGCCGTAGTGGCGGCGGCGCAGGTCAGCGTGCGGGTGGCGGAAGGGGAAGTCGTGGGCGTGATCGGCGCCAACGGCGCGGGCAAGACCACCTTCATCAACATGGTGACCGGCTATCTCAAGCCTTCCGAGGGCACGGTGCATTTCCGCGGGCGGGACATCACGGGGCTTGCTCCGCGCGAAGTGACCCGCGCCGGGGTCTGCCGCTCGTTCCAGATCCCCCAGATCTTTCGCGAGCTTTCGGTGCTGGAAAATGTGCTGATCGCCCTGGCCATGCTGGGAGAGGGGCGGCTCACGTGGGTGAGGCCCTTGCGCACCCGGGAGCGGGAGGAGCGCGGGAGCGCCCTGTTGCGGCGCTACGCCATCGCCGAATACGCGCCAGCGCGAGCGGCGACCCTGCCCCAGGGGGTGCGCAAGCTCCTCGACATCGCCATGGCCACGGTGGCCCGGCCAGCCCTGCTGCTCTTGGACGAGCCCACCAGCGGCGTGTCGGTGGAGGAGAAGTTTCCGCTCATGGACACGGTGATGAGCGCGGTGCGGGAGACGGGCGCGGCGAGCCTGTTCGTCGAACATGACATGGAGATCGTGGAGCGCTACGCCTCCCGGGTGCTCGCTTTCTACGAAGGGCGGGTGATCGCCGACGGCCCGCCTGAGGAGGTGCTGGGGGACCCGGAGGTGCGGCGCCACGTGGTGGGGACCGAGCTGCACCGGGCGGGGAGGAGCGCGCCCCATGCTTAGGGTGGAAGGGCTCGACGTCGGGATCGAGGGAGCCCAGGTGTTGCGCGGCGCCTGCCTCGATCTTCCCGCGGGGACGATGGCGGGGCTCGTCGGCCGCAATGGCGCCGGCAAGACCACCCTGATGCGCGCCGTCATGGGGCTGGTGCAGCCCTCGGGCGGCCGGGTGGCCATCGGCGGCCGCGACGCGACGGCGCTGCCGCCCCACCTGCGGGCGAAGCTGGGCGTGGGCTACATGCCCGAGGACCGGCGCCTGGTGCCGGAACTCACGGTGCAGGAAAATATCCTGCTTCCCGCTTGGGCCAACGACATCCCCGGCGCCGAGACGCGGCTCGCCTGGATCTACGCTCTGATGCCCGAGGTGGAGGGTTTTTCCTCGCGCCGCGCCCTGCAGCTCTCCGGCGGGCAGCAGAAGCTCGCGGCCCTCGCCCGGGCGCTGATGAACGGGGAGCGCCTGATGCTCCTGGACGAGCCCTTCGAAGGCATCGCCCCGGCCCTCGCCCATCGCCTGGGGGAAGTGCTGCGCAGGCTCAAGGCGGAGGGGCCCGCGGTGCTCGTGTCCGAGTCGGACTACCGTCACTGCGCGGGGCTGGTGGACAAGGTGTTCGTGATCGAGCGCGGCGTGGTGTCGGAGCGGGCCGGAGTGGAAGCTTGAAACGCGGGTTCGAAAAGATGATCCCCGAATGAACTCGATTTGATGGAGACGGACGTATGAAGATTCGCGGCGCAGTGCTGGAGCGGATGGGGGTGGAGCCCCCCTACACGGTCACCCGGCCCCTCAAGATCGAGGAGGTGGAGCTGGCCCCGCCAGGCCCCGGCGAAGTGCTGGTCAGAATCGCGGCGGCGGGGCTGTGCCACTCGGATTTGTCGGTGATCAACGGTGACCGGCCTCGGCCTACTCCCATGCTGTTGGGCCACGAGGCGGCGGGGGTCGTGGAGGAGACTGGACCCGGGGTGGACGATCTCAAGCGGGGCGATCCCGTGGTGCTGGTGTTCGTGCCGAGCTGCGGCCACTGCCTGCCCTGCGCGGAAGGGCGGCCCGCCCTGTGCGAGCCCGGAGCGGCGGCCAACACGGCCGGGACGCTGCTCTCCGGCGAGCGGCGGCTCACGCGCAAAGGCAGCCCCATCCACCACCATCTCGGCTGCTCGGCCTTCGCCGAGTACGCGGTGGTGTCCCGGCGCTCCCTGGTAAAGATCGATCCCGAGCTTCCTCTGGACGAGGCGGCGTTGTTCGGCTGTGCGGTGCTGACCGGCGTGGGGGCGGTGGTGAACACGGCCAGGGTGTCCGCCGGGGCCACGGTGGCGGTGGTGGGCCTGGGCGGCGTGGGCCTGGCGGCCCTGCTGGGGGCGGTCGCCGCCGGCGCCTCCCGGATCGTGGCCGTGGACCTGGCCGAGGACAAGCTGGCCCTCGCCGCCCGGCTGGGGGCGACCGACACCTTCGATGCCGGAGCGCCCGAGTGCGTGGATCAGGTGCGCGCCGCCACGGGGGGCGGCGTGGAGTACGCCCTGGAGTTCGCGGGCTCGGTCAAGGCGATGGAGCTCGCCTATCGCATCACCCGGCGCGGCGGCATCACCGTCACGGCGGGCCTGCCGCCGCCCACCGCCGCCCTTCCCCTGCCCCTGGTCAACCTGGTGGCGGAGGAGCGCACCGTGAAGGGCAGCTACATCGGCACCTGCGTGCCGGCCCGGGACATCCCGCGCTACATGGCCCTGTACCGCCGCGGGCGCCTTCCCGTGAACCGGCTGGTGACGGGGCGGCTCGTTCTCGACGAGATCAACGAGGGCTTCGAGCGCCTGCGGCAAGGGAAAGCGGTGCGCCAGGTGGTCGTTTTCTAAGCGCTGATCGGCTGCCCGCCGTCAGTGGACCGACCGCCAGGCGAACTGGCCGATGAGTAGCCCGGCGATCACCCACAGGGCGCCCCGCAGCCAGCGCCGGTAGGTCTCGGCGCTGATCCGGTTGCGCAGCGCGATGCCGCCGAAAAGGGCCGCCGCCCCCGCCGCGGCGAAGGGCACCGTGGACAGCCACACGGCCGGCGCGACGCCGCCAGCCAGCGCCAGGGTGACACCCTGGGTGGATTTACCGGCGAAAAAACAGAAATTGAGGGCCTGCACCAGGACGGCCGGGGCGAGCCCCAGGGACAGGAAGTAGATGAGGAGCACGGGCCCGGCCACGTTGGCGGTGCTCTCGAACAGGCCGGCCATCAGACCGAAGACCGCGCGGGTGAGCCGGGCGTGTTCCTCGATCCAGCGGCCGGCCAGGCTCCGCAGCCGATCCAGATTGAGGTAGGCCAGCACGAGCAGCCCCAGCAGCAGCCCAAAGGGGGCCGGGTCCGAGACGATGAGGAGCCGCGCGCCCAGATAGCTGCCCACGATCATGTACAGGGGCAGCGCCCAGAAGCGCACTACCGTCTCCGCCGGCCGCCCGCCCTTGGCGATGCTGAGGAGGATGACGGTGAAGGTAGGGAGCCAGGTGAAGACGATGGCCGTCTTCATGTCGGTGATGAGGGCGAGGAGCGGAGTCGCCACCAGGGGAAAGCCGAGGCCCAGGGCGCCGTGCACCAGTCCCGCCAGGGCCATGATGGCCAGCGCCAGGGCGAAATGGGCGGGGGACAACGCCCCAGCTTCCATCATCGGGTCAACCCGGACATTCCGGCTAGGCTTTTTCGTAGGCGCAGCTAGCCGCGAGGGCGGCAGCGGCCCGGCGCAGAGCGGGAAGATGGGCGCGGGCCTGCTGGAGGTTCATGCGCGCGGTGGGGGCATGCACCGCCACGGTAGCGCAGATGCGCCCCTGGCGGTCCAGGACGGGCACCGCGATGGCGGAAAGTCCGGCAAGGAACTCCTCCTCATCGGTGCCCACCATTTCCTCGCGGATCACCTTCAGGGCCTGCTCCAACCGTTCCGGATTGGTGATGGTGTTGTCGGTAAAGCGCTTGAGGGGGGCCGCCCGCAGCAGCCGCTGCCGCCGCGGCGCCGGCATCAGCGCCAGAAATAGCTTGCCGCTGGCGGTGCAATGGAGCGGCACCCGGGAGCCGGGCTGCAGCACCATGCGCAGGGGCCAGTGGGCTTCCACCCGGTCCAGGTACACGATCTCGTTGCCGTCCAGGGTGGTGAAGTTGCAGGTCTCGCCGATCTCGTCCACCAGGGCCCGCAGGATGGCGTGGCGCGCTGCCCGATCGGAGGAATTGCGCATGGCCGCGAGGGCGATGGCGGAGAGGCGCGGTCCGGCGGTGTAGCGCTTACCGTCGGGTTCCCGCTGCACCAGCAGCTCCCGCTCGAGCTGGGCCAGCACCCGATGCACGGTGGACTTCGGCAACCCGCTCTGCTCGATCAGGTCCGCCAGGGCGATGGGGCGCTCGGCCCGGGCAACCCGCTCCAGGATCTCCACGGCGCGGGAGAGGGGCGAGGCGCCTTGGCTGGGCGCGGGGGCCGATGGGATCGCTGGGCTCGACGCCATAGAAGGAAAGTCACGCTGGACCGGTGGGGCCTCCGCCGGGTCGGCGGGGGCGGCCGCAGCGGTCCCCATCATTGTAACTTCGCCAGAGTCCGCGACATCGTGCCCGCGGCCTGCTCATTGGAACAGATACTGGGGAAGCCAGGTGGCCAGCGCCGGGAACGCCAGCAGGATTCCTAGGCCGATCACCTGCAGCCCCATGAACTGGAGCATGCCCAGGTAGATGTCCTTGAGCCCCCATTCCGGCACCACGCCCTTCAGGAAGTAGGCCGAGAGCGCCACCGGCGGCGAGAGCCAGGCGGTCTGGAGGCACACCGCCACCAGGGTGGAGAACCAGACGAGATCGATGCCGAGTTGTTTCACCAGCGGCAGGAAGATGGGCACCACGATCAGCACGATGGGCACCCACTCCAGGGGCCAGCCGAGGATGAAGATGATGGCCAGAATCAGCACCAGCATCACAATCGGCGCCATCTCCAGGGTGAGCAGCCCCTCGGCGAGCCAGGTGGCGCTGCCGAGCCGGGAGAACACCGCGCCGAAGAAGTTGGAGGCGGCCACCAGCAACAGGATCATGCATGAGACCTCGAGCGTCGCGTAGACCGCCTTCTTCAGCCTCTCCCAGCTCATCTGCCGGTAGAGCAGGGTGAGCAGGAGCACCGCGAATGCCCCCATGGCTCCCGCGTCGGTGGGGGTCGCGATGCCGGCCAGGATCACCCCCAGCGTCGCCAGGATGATCACCACCACGGGCACCACCCCGACCATCAGCTCCTTGAGCACGATGCCGAAATTCTCGGCTCGTTCTTCTATCGGCAGCGGAGGGCCAAGACGCGGATTGATGAAGCTCCGGATCAGGGTGTAGCCGATGTACAGCCCGGCAAGCATCAGCCCGGGAAATACGGCAGCGGCGAAGAGATAGGTGGTGGGAACGCCGACCACGGGCCCCATGACGATGAGCATCACGCTCGGCGGAATGAGAATGCCCAGGGTTCCGCCGGCGGTGATCGCCCCGGCCGACATTCTCACGTCGTAGCCGCTCTTCATCATGGCCGGCGCCGCCATCACGCCGAGGAGCGTGACCGACGAGCCCACGATGCCGGTGGCGGCGGCGAAGATGGTGGCCGTTACCAGCACCGCCAGGTACAGCGATCCGCGCACGTCGGCCAGCAGATGCTCGATGCCGCGGAACAGGCGCTCCATAAGCCCCGACTGCTCCAGCAGGAATCCCATGAACAGGAAAAACGGCACCGCCGCCAGGGTGGGGTCCCGCATCACGGAAAAGACCTGGAGCGTCATCAGATACAGCACCACGTCGCCCAGGGCCCAGTAACCGAAGGCAAGGGCGACGGCGATCAGGGTGAAGGCGATGGGAAAGCCGATGAAGATGGCGGCGAACAGGGCGGCGAGCGCCAGAAATCCGATCACTTCTGGGCTCACAGCCATTCTCCCTTGAGGGCGGCGTAGACGCTCTTTAGCAGCTCAGAGAGTCCCTGGAGCAGGAGCAATAAGGTGGCGATGGGGATCGTCGCCTTGAAAGGATAGACGATGGGCATCCAGGGGCTGGTGACGATGCGCTCGCCCCGCTCCCACGAAATCCAGAAGAAATCCCAGCTCACCACCAGGAAAGCGATCATGCCGGGAAAGAAAAACAGCACGTAGCACACCGTGTCTACCCAGCCCTGGCGCCGCGCCGGCCAGTTCATGTAGAACATATCGGTGCGGATGTGACTTTTGCGCAGCAGGGTGTAGGCCGAACCCAGCATGAAAAAGCTCCCGTACAGCATGAATGTCATGTCGTAGGCCCAGACGGTGGGAGCGTTGAATGCATAGCGGGCGATCACCTCGTAGACGAGGCTTCCCACCATGGGGAAGATGAGCCAGGCCACGATCTTTCCTGACCAGAGACTAATGCCGTCGAGGAAATCGATCGCGCGCCGGAGGGCGATCGGTGGACTTGCCATGACCTTTGCCTCGATTTGGCCGTTATAGTGCTATGAAGGGGCGCGGATCGCTCCGCGCCCCCACGGGATCGAGCGATGTGATACCGGTTACGGCTTGACCGCGCCGGTTTCCAGAGCGGCGTTGCCGAGGCCGGAATACAGATCCAGGATCTTGGTCCAGTACGGAACCACCACTTGGGCGAACTTCCGCTGGGAGTCCAGCACTTCCTTGAAGAATGGGTCCTTGGCCGCGTAGCGGTCCAGCACCGTGTTGGTGGCTTTCACGAACGCGGCGTAGATGTCCTTGGGCGTGTCGTGCACCTGGACCCCGTGCTTTTCGCGCATGGTCTTGATGGCCAGCGCGTTGCGGTACACGTTGTAGGTGTAGGTCTCGGTCATGGAGGCCATGGCCGCGCCGCGGATGATTTCCTGGATCTCCTTGGGCAGCTTGTCCCAGAACTTCTTGTTGATCAGGATTTCCCCTACGTCAGTGGATTGGTGCAGGCCCTGGAGATAGTAGTGCTTCCACACCGTGTGTAAACCCAGATTGATGTCGTCTGCCGGGCCGATCCATTCGGCGGCGTCGATCACTCCCCGCTGGGCCGCCGGGACGATTTCACCCCCGGGCATGGCCACCGCCGAGACGCCCATCTCCTTGAAGATCTCTCCGGTGATTCCGGGCGGCGAGCGGTACTTGAGCTTCTTGAAGTCTTCCAGGTTCTTGATCGGGTTTTTGAACCAGCCGAGGGGATCGGGCCCCATGGGCTGCACGAGCAGGGGCTCCACGTTGACCTTGAGCACATCCGCGTAGAACTTCTTGTAAAGGTCGTAGCCACCGCCCTCAAAGAGCCAGGCGATGTGGGAAAGCTGATCCATCCCCACACCGGAGCCAGCCATCGGGTTGGAGAAGATTCCCGCCGCCGGGTGTTTGCCGGACCAGTAATGGGTCCAGGCGTAGCCCGCTTCCACGATGCCCTTGTCCACGGCGTCGAGGATCTCGAAGGCCGGAACCACCGCCCCGTCGGGCAGGACTTCGGTCTTCAACCGCCCCCCGGACATCTTCTCCACTCGGTCGCCGAACTTCTTCAGCAGCTCGAAGTAGATGCTGGACGTGGGCACCGCCGTCTGGATGCGCATTTTGTATTGCTGGGCCTGGGCCACCGAGCCGCCGAGCGCAAGGAACGCCGCGGCTGCGGTGGCCACCCATTTCCATAGGAAACTGCGGCTCATTTTGCTCCTCCTTCCACGTTGGACCGGCCTCGGGACGGCCGGCGATTTGAACGGCACGACCGCTGCGGCTCGCGTTCGGCTGCGGCCGTCGGGCGGTCGTCCCTAGCGGTAGCTTCCCCTTCAATTCCTGGGTTTCACAGAGAAAGGAAAGCGCTTTCATCGTAGACGATGTTTTGACGGGGCGCAAGGGAAAAATAGACAATAACGGGAAAATATGTCCCATTATATTGACTATCTTCCGTTATAGTGAAATACTTTCCATAAAATCGGGATGAATTGTTCCGATTGAACCCAACAACCTGGTCTGGTCGGGCGCCCCCTGGCGGAATCCAGCGTGCCATCCTGAGCCCGGCGGGACGTGAACATCACCGGCACAATCCGGCGCGGGCGCGAACTCGCTATGACCCAGCCCACTTTCGACTACATCATCGTCGGCGCAGGCTCCGCCGGCTGCGTGCTCGCCAACCGTCTGACGGCGAACGGGCGCTACCGCGTGCTGCTGCTGGAATCGGGTCCGAAGGACAATTACCTCTGGATCCACATCCCCATCGGGTACGGCAAGACCATGTTCAACCCCGCCTACAACTGGGGCTTCTACACCGATCCCGATCCTCACATGCACAACCGGCGCATCTATTGGCCGCGCGGGCGCTGCCTGGGGGGATCCAGCTCCATTAACGGGCTGATCTACGTGCGCGGGCAACCCGAGGACTACGACGGCTGGGCGGCGCTGGGGAACCGGGGCTGGGCTTGGAAAGACGTGCTGCCCTACTTCATCCGCTCCGAGCACAACACCCGCGGGGCGAGCGAATACCACGGCGACCAGGGCCCCCAATGGTGCTCCGACATCCGGGAGCGCCACGAGCTGATGGAGGCCATCATCCGGGGCGCCAACGAGCTGGGAGTTCCCCGCAACGACGACTTCAACGGCCCCATCCAGGAGGGGGTGGGCTACTACCAGCTCTTCACCCGCAACGGCTGGCGCTGCAGCGCCGCCGTGGGCTATCTGCGCCCGGCGCGTAAGCGGGCCAACCTGCACGTCGAGACCGACGCCCACGTCACCCGGATCCTGTTCGAGGGTGCGCGGGCGGTGGGCGTGCAGTACCGCCAGGGCGGCCAGCTCCGGGAGGCCCGGGCGGCGCGGGAGGTCCTGCTCTCCGCCGGCGCACTCCAGAGCCCCCAACTCCTGCAGCTCTCCGGAGTCGGGCCGGCCTCGCTCCTCCAGTCCTTCGGCATCCCAGTGGTCAAGGACCTGCCCGGCGTGGGCGAGAACCTGCAGGACCATCTGCAGTTGCGCTTGATCTACAAGGTCACGAAACCCATCACTACCAACGACGAGCTGCGCACCCTGTGGGGCCGGATCAAGATCGGGCTCAAGTGGCTCCTGTTCCGCAAGGGGCCGCTCGCCATCGGCATCAACCAGGGCGGGCTCTTCACCCGGGTGCTGCCGGAGTCCAGGACCCCCGATATCCAGTTCCACTTCGCCACCCTTTCCGCCGACATGGCCGGGGGCGAGCCCCATCCCTGGCCGGGCTGCACTTTCTCCGTGTGCCAGCTGCGGCCCGAGTCGCGGGGCTACGTGCGCGTCCGCTCCACGGACCCGATGGAGCCCCCTTCCATGCAGCCCAACTACCTCTCGGCGGAAGTGGATCGGCGCTGCGCCGTGGCGGCGATCAAATTCGCGCGCCGGCTGGCGGGGACCGGGGCGCTCAAGCCCTACATCGCCGAGGAATACCGGCCCGGGCCCGCCGCCACCTCGGACGATGACCTGCTCGAATTCGCCCGGGAATACGGCGCCACGATTTTCCATCCCTCCGGCACCTGCAAGATGGGCTCGGATACCATGGCGGTGGTGGACGAGCGGTTGCGGGTGCGGGGGCTCGCGGGCTTGCGGGTGGTGGACTGCTCCATCATGCCCACCCTCGTCTCCGGCAACACCCACGCGCCCGTGGTCATGATCGCGGAGAAGGCCGCCGACATGATCCTGGAGGATGCCGCCGCGGGATAGATCGTTCGCCACGGATGAACACGGATGTCCACGAATGAGAAAACGATCCCTCCTCCGTCCGTGAAAGCCCGCGCCCATTCGTGACTGACCGTAGGAGCGGTTGAGCGCAGGGAAATGCGCGGGATTCCCACGGGACGGCGAGACGCGCCTTTCGCCCCGCTGGGGAAACAATCTCGAGGCAGGTTCTATGCTTTCATGGGCAAGGCTGGATCGCCCAGCGACCGGGGAGGCGGGCAGGCACGGTAATGTAAGCGCTTGCATCTCGCCCCCTATTGTGAAACAATCGCTTTTCGATTCGATCACCGCGGCTTCCGCCGCCGTTCATTCACCGAGAGGACGAGGATCATGGCAACCAATCCCAAACTGATGGAAGAGCCCCGGGGCAGCGCGCTGGTGGGCGTGGGTCCGGTGCGGATGACTCCGAGCGAAGCGTTCGTGGAGACCTTGGTGGCGCACGGGGTGAAGGAGGTCTTTGGGATCGTGGGTTCGGCGC
>NZ_JBRBEM010000021.1:0-45026 GCF_052805615.1 Pelomicrobium sp. P1 | reverse complement strand
GGGAGGCCCAGGTGGAGCAGCTCGTGCAGGCGATGGCCGCCTTCGCCCCGCCCTCCATGGGCCAGGGAACGCTGCCGCCGCAGTACCAGCAGGCGCTCGAACCGGTGATCGCGGCGAACTGGCAGTAAGTACGCGGGGAGGGGACCATGCAAGAGCCTGAAGGCCGGGCGAGCGGCCTCGCGTGTCTGGTGATGCTCGCCCGGTTCCACGGGGTTGCGGCCGATGCCGGGCGCCTCGCCCACGAGTTCGACATCGGGGACGAGCCCTTCGGCATCGAGCAAATCCTTCTGGCGGCGAAATCCCTGGGGCTGAAGGCGAAAGTGGCGGAGAGCCGTTTCGAGCGCCTGGCAACCACCCCTCTCCCCGCCATCGCGGAAGGGACGGATGGCCGCTTCTTTGTCCTGGCCCGGGCGGATAGGGATCGCGAACAGGTGTTGATCCAAGACCCGGGCGCCGGGCGGCCCCAGGTGCTCGCGCGGGAGGCGTTTCAGGCGCGCTGGTCGGGGAAGCTGATCCTCATCGCTTCCCGGGCGTCCCTCGCGGGGGAGCTCGCGCGATTCGACTTCTCCTGGTTCATCCCCGCCCTGGTCAAGTACCGCAAGCTCCTGGGGGAGGTGCTGGTGGCCTCCCTCTTTCTCCAGCTCTTCGCCTTGGTGACGCCCCTCTTTTTCCAGGTGGTGATGGACAAGGTGCTGGTGCACCGGGGCTACAGCACCCTCACGGTAGTGGGCGTGGGGCTTCTGGCGGTGTCCCTGTTCGAGGCGCTGCTGTCGGGGCTTCGCACCTACGTGTTCTCCCATACCGCGAGCCGCATCGACGTGGAGCTGGGCGCGCGGCTGTTCCGCCATCTCCTGGCGCTGCCGCTCGCCTACTTCGAGGCGCGCCGGGTGGGGGATTCGGTGGCCCGGGTGCGGGAGCTGGAGCACATCCGGCAGTTCTTGACCGGCCCGGCGCTTACCGCGCTGCTCGATCTCGTCTTCTCGGTGGTGTTCATCGGGGTGATGCTGTACTACTCGGTAGCGCTTACCTTGATCGTGCTCACGTCGCTTCCCTGTTACGCCCTTCTCTCGGTGCTGGTCACCCCGGCACTGCGGGCCAGATTGAACGAGAAGTTCGACCGCGGCGCCGAGAACCAGGCTTTCCTGGTGGAGTCCGTCTCCGGCATCCACACGCTGAAGGCGATGGCGGTGGAGCCCCATGTCACCCGTCATTGGGACAGCCAGCTCGCGGCTTACGTGACGGCGGGATTTCGCGTGGCACGCCTTTCTTCCGTAGCCGCCGAGACGGTGTCCCTCATCGGCAAGCTTACGACGGTGGCGATCCTGTGGCTCGGCGCCTATCAGGTGATCGACGGCGAGCTCACCATCGGGGCGCTCATCGCCTTCAACATGCTGGCGGCCAGGGTGGCCCAGCCGGTGATGCGGCTGGCCCAGCTCTGGCAGGAGTTCCAGCACGCCGGGATCTCGGTGGCACGGTTGGGGGACATCCTGAACGCCCGCACTGAACTCCCGGCGAGCCGCCAGGATCTCCCGCCCATGCGCGGCGCCATCGAGTTCGAGAATGTGCACTTCCGTTACCGTCCGGACGGGACCGAGGTGCTGAAAGGCGTCTCCTTCCGCATCGAGCCCGGCGAGGTGATCGGCATCGTGGGCCGCAGCGGCTCGGGCAAGAGCACCATCGCCAAACTGATTCAGCGGCTTTACGCGCCCGAGCGGGGGCGGGTGCGGATGGACGGGGTGGATCTCGCCCTGGCCGACCCGGTGTGGCTGCGCCGGCAGATCGGGGTGGTGCTGCAGGAGAACGTGCTCTTCGCCCGGAGCATCCGCGACAACATCGCGCTCGCCGATCCCGGCGCGTCCCTGGAGGTGGTGATCGAGGCGGCCCAGCTCGCCGGCGCCCACGAGTTCATCATGGAGCTTCCCCAGGCTTACGATACGCCCGTCGGCGAGCACGGCGCGACCCTCTCCGGCGGGCAGCGCCAGAGGATCGCCATCGCCCGGGCGCTGCTTGGCAATCCCCGGGTGCTCATCTTCGACGAGGCGACCAGCGCCCTCGACTACGAGTCGGAGCGCACCGTCCAGGAAAACATGAAGCGGATCTGCGCCGGGCGCACGGTGATCGTCATCACCCATCGCCTCTCTGCGGTGAAGGAGGCGGACCGCATCTTCGTGCTCGACCAGGGGGAATTGGTGGAGGAAGGCCGGCACGGGGAGCTCAAGGAGCGTCCCGACGGGCGCTACGCCCGGCTCTACGCGCTGCAGAGCGCGTAGGCATCCGGGGTGGGACCATGGCGGAGACGGCATGAAGCGCGCGGCGATGGGCGCTTCCAGCTCCCCTTGGGGTGAATTGCTCGCCCGCTACGTCCGGGTGTTCCGGGCGGCTTGGCAAGCACGGCGCGCGCTGGAGCCACCCCGGCGCGAGCCCCTGGAGCGCGAGTTCCTGCCGGCGGTGCTGGAGCTGCAGGAGACCCCGCCGGCGCCGCTGCCCCGCGCGATCCTGTGGACCCTCATCGCCGCCTTCACCCTGACGCTCGCCTGGGCGGTTTTCGGGCGCGTGGACACGGTGGCCGTGGCCCCGGGGAAGCTGATCGCCGACGTGCGCGCCCAGGTGGTCCAGCCCATGGAGACGGCCACCGTGAAGCGCATCCTGGTGCGGGACGGGCAGTCGGTCCGGCAAGGCGATATCCTGATCGAGCTGGACGCCACCGCCGCCGACGCGGAGTCAGCCCAGACGCGGGACGCCTGGGTCGCGGCACGGCTGGAGTCGGCCCGCGCCAGGGCGCTGCTCAACGCGCTGGAGGGCGGCGCCGCGCCGCGGCTTCCCCCACTGCCGGACGTGGACCCGGCGCGGCTGGCGTCCGAGCAGCGGTTGCTTTCGAGCCAGTTCGAGGAATACCGCAGCCGTATGGCGGCCTTTGAGGCGGAGCTGGCCAGGCGCAGGGCGGAGCTCGCCACGACCCGGGAGCTCGCCGCCCGGCTGGAACAGACGGTGGAGATCGCCCGCCGGCGGGCGGAGGATTTCCAAGCCTTGATGGAGAAGAGCTTCGTCTCCCGCCACGGCTTCCTGGAGAAGGAGCAGGCGCGCATCGAGCAGGAGCGGGAACTTGCCCACCAGCAGCTGCGGGCCGCGGAACTCGCGAGCGCCATCGCCCAGGCGGCGCGGGAACAGGCGGCGTACGCGGCGGAGTTCCGGCGCACCGTGGCGGCGACGCTGAACGAGGCGGACAAGCGCGCCGCCAGCCTCGCCCAAGACGTGGTGAAGGCCGAGCAGAAGCGCAGGCTCACGCGGCTCACCGCCCCCGTGGACGGCACGGTGCAGCAGCTCGCGGTCTTTACCGAAGGCGGCGTGGTGACCCCGGCCCAGCCCCTCCTGGTGATCGCGCCCAGGGACTACCGGGCGGAGGTGGAGGCGTGGCTGCCGAACAAGGACGTGGGCTTCGTGAAGGCGGGGCAGCGGGCCGAGATCAAGGTGGAGACCTTCCCGTTCGCCCGCTACGGCACGATTCCGGCCACCGTCACCTTCGTCTCCAACGACGCCGTCAACGACGAGAAGCGGGGGCTGGTGTTCCAG
The DNA here is from genome assembly GCF_052805615.1 of Pelomicrobium sp. P1. Lineage (NCBI taxonomy): Bacteria > Pseudomonadati > Pseudomonadota > Hydrogenophilia > Pelomicrobium > Pelomicrobium sp. P1. Next base: position 41,456 of record NZ_JBRBEM010000021.1, on the reverse strand, counting down.
ACGCGGCTGCTGTTGGAACGCTCTACCCTCCAGGTGGACGGGCGCACCGTGCAGCTCACCCCCGGCATGGCGGTCACCGCCGAGATCAAAACGGGAAGCCGCCGGGTGATCGAGTACTTCCTCTCGCCCTTGCTGCAGACCGCGAACGAGAGCTTGCGGGAGCGCTAGACCGAGCGCCGGTGCAGCAGCTTGGCACTCCTTCAGGCTTCACGCCACCGGCACCACCCGCATCGAGAAGTCCACCGCCTTCACGTCCTTGGTGAGGCTGCCGATGGAGATGCGGTCCACGCCCGTTTCGGCGATGGCGCGCACGTTCTCCAAGGTGATGCCGCCGGAAGCTTCCAGCTCGGCCCGGCCGGCAGTCAGGCGCACTGCCTCCCGCATGGCGTCGAGGGAGAAGTTATCGAGCAGAATGAGCCGGGCGCCGGCGGCCAGAGCCTCCTCGATCTGGGCCAGGGTTTCCACCTCGATCTGGATCGGCACCGAAGCGTTCATCCGCCAGGCGGCAGCCAGGGCCTCCTTCACGCCCCCCGCCACGGCGATGTGGTTCTCCTTGATCAGGATCCCGTCATAAAGCCCCATGCGGTGGTTTGTGCCACCGCCCACGCGCACCGCGTATTTTTCCGCGAACCGCAGCCCGGGCAGCGTTTTGCGGGTATCGAGAATGCGCGCACGAGTGCCCGCCACCGCGTCCACGTAGCGCCGGGTGGCGGTGGCCACCGCCGAGAGGGTCTGAAGAAAGTTGAGGGCGGGCCGTTCCGCCGAGAGAAGCGCCCGGGCCCGACCCTGGAGCAGGCAGACCTCGGTGCCCGGGGACAAGGCGCCGCCCTCGGGGACGTTCCACTGAATCTCCACGGCCGGATCGAGCCGCCGGAAGCAGGCATCGAACCAGGGGGCGCCGGCCAGCACCGCGTGGTCCCGGCACATGACCCGGGCCCGGGCGATCAAGTCCTCGGGCAGGAGCTGCGCGGTCAGGTCTCCGGGACCCAGGTCTTCTTCGAGCGCCCCGGCCACGTCCCGGGCCACATGCTCCTGGAGCGTGGGGTCCATCGGGCTAGCGCACGTGCTGGGTAAGTTCGGTCAAGGCCTTCAGCACCGCGTCCGGGCTGTGCCCCAACTCGTCGGGCGTGGCGTCGAAGCGGTTGATCCAGAAGACGTGGAAGCCAAACGCCTTGGCCCCCACCACATCCCAGTAGTTGGACGAGACGAACCCCACCTCATGCTTGTCCACCCCCAGGCGGGCCGGGGCCAGGGCGTACACGGACGGGTGGGGCTTGAAGATCTTGAGCTCGTCCACCGACAGGATCGCCTTGAACTTGGGCTCGAGCCCCGTGTTGCGGACCAGGTCCAGCAGCATGCGGGGGCTGCCGTTGGAGAGGATCGCCAGCGGCCGCCCTCGCAGGGCCTCCAGCGCCTCCGCCACTTCTGGGTAGGGCTCCAGGTGCAGGTAAGCGTTCAAGAGCCGGGCGCGGGTGGCGTTGTCGCAGGCAAGGCCCAGGTGACGGCAGGCGTAGGTCAGGGCCCTCTCGGTGATGGCCCAGAAGTCCTCGTATTCCCCCATGAGGCTTTTGAGCCAGGTGTATTCCAGTTGCTTTTGCCGCCAGGTCTGGCTCAAGGCCTGTCCCTGACCGGGGAAGCGCTGGTCGCACCGGGCGACCACCGAGTGCACGTCGTAGAGCGTGCCGTAGGCGTCGAAAACCAGGGCCTTGATCCGGTTCGTCATGGGGTCTGCTCCTTTCTTTCCCCGATGATACCCTGGCCCGGCAGGATTCCGAACCCCGGAAGGCATTGAAATCGCCGCCCGTCCCCCCATTTAAGTGAAAAGTTCATTTTTCGGCAAAGACTTTTTGGAGACCCTCCATGCGCCTGGACAAATTGACCACCAAGTTCCAGCAGGCATTGGCCGACGCCCAGAGCCTGGCCTTGGGCCAGGACAACCCCTTTATCGAGCCCCAGCACGTGCTGATGGCCCTTCTCAACCAGGAAGACGGCGGCACGGCGTCGCTTCTCGCTAGGGCGGGGGTCAACGTGGGGGCCCTGAAAGCCGACCTGCAGAAGAGCCTCCAGCGGCTGCCGAAGGTGGAGGGAACCGGGGGGGAAATCACCCTGTCCCGGGACCTCGTCAACCTGCTCAACTTGACCGACAAGGAGGCCCAGAAGCGGGGGGACCAGTACATCGCCTCGGAACTCTTTCTCCTGGCCTTGACCGAGGACAAGGGCGAGACCGGGCGCCTGTTCAAGCAACACGGGGCCAACCGCACGGCACTGGAGCAGGCGATCCAGACGGTGCGGGGCGGCGCGAGCGTGGAAAACCCCGAGGCCGAGAGCCAGCGCCAGGCCCTGGAGCGCTACACCCTGGACCTCACCGAACGGGCCCGCCGGGGCAAGCTCGATCCCGTGATCGGGCGCGACGACGAGATCCGACGGGTGATCCAGATCCTGCAGCGGCGCACCAAGAACAACCCGGTGCTGATCGGCGAGCCCGGCGTGGGCAAAACCGCCATCGTGGAGGGGCTCGCCCAGCGCATCGTCAACGGCGAGGTGCCGGAATCCCTGAAGAACAAGCGCGTGCTGTCCCTGGACATGGCGGCCCTGCTGGCGGGGGCCAAGTACCGGGGCGAGTTCGAGGAGCGCCTGAAGGCGGTGCTCAAGGAGATCGCCCAGGAAGAAGGCCGCATCATCGTCTTTATCGACGAGCTCCACACCATGGTGGGGGCGGGCAAGGCCGAAGGGGCGATCGATGCCGGCAACATGCTCAAGCCCGCCCTTGCCCGGGGCGAGCTGCATTGCATCGGCGCCACGACCCTGGACGAGTATCGCAAGTACATCGAGAAGGACGCCGCCTTGGAGCGGCGCTTCCAGAAGGTGATGGTGGACGAGCCCACGGTGGAGGAGACCATCGCCATCCTGCGGGGCTTGCAAGAGAAGTACGAACTGCACCACGGGGTGGAGATCACCGACCCGGCCATCGTGGCCGCTGCCGAACTTTCCCACCGCTACATCACCGACCGGTTCCTGCCGGACAAGGCCATCGACCTGATCGACGAGGCGGCGGCCCGCATCCGCATGGAGATCGACTCCAAGCCGGAGGAGATGGACCGCCTGGAGCGGCGCCTGATCCAACTCAAGATCGAGCGGGAAGCGGTGAGGAAAGAAAAGGACGAGGCGTCCCGGAAGCGGCTGCAGCTCCTGGAAGAGGAGATCGCCAAGCTGGAGAAGGAGTATTCGGACCTGGAGGAGATCTGGAAGGCGGAGAAGGCCCAGGTGGCCGGCGCCCAGCACATCAAGGAGGAGCTGGACAAGCTGAAGCTGGAGATGGAGGCGGCCAAGCGGAGGGGCGACTGGCAGAAAGTCTCCGAGATCCAGTACGGGAAGATCCCCCAGCTCGAGGCCCAGCTCAAGCAGGCGGAAAGCGGCGCGGGCAAGAAGCAGTTCAAACTGCTGCGCACCCAGGTGGGCGCGGAGGAGGTGGCCGAGGTGGTGTCCCGCTGGACCGGCATTCCCGTCTCCAAGCTGATGGAAGGGGAGCGGGAAAAGTTGCTCCACATGGAGGAGCGATTGCATCAGCGGGTGGTGGGCCAGGACGAGGCAGTGCGGCTTGTCTCCGACGCCATCCGCCGCTCCCGGGCTGGGCTTGCCGACCCGAACCGGCCCTACGGCTCGTTCCTGTTCCTCGGACCCACCGGGGTGGGCAAGACCGAGCTGTGCAAGGCCCTGGCCGAGTTTCTGTTCGACTCGGAGGAGCACTTGATCCGCCTCGACATGAGCGAGTACATGGAAAAGCACTCGGTGGCGCGATTGATCGGCGCGCCACCGGGCTACGTGGGCTATGAGGAAGGCGGCCAGCTCACCGAGCAAGTGCGCAGGAAGCCCTACTCGGTGATCCTGCTGGACGAGGTGGAGAAGGCCCATCCCGAGGTGTTCAACGTACTGCTCCAGGTGCTCGACGACGGGCGCCTCACCGATGGGCAGGGCAGGACGGTGGACTTCCGCAACACGGTCGTGGTGATGACCTCCAACCTGGGCTCTCACATGATCCAACAGATGGCGGGGGACGACTACCAGGTGATCAAGCTGGCGGTGATGGCGGAAGTAAAGAACTACTTCCGGCCCGAGTTCATCAACCGCATCGACGAGGTGGTGGTGTTCCACGCCCTTGACGAGAAGCACATCAAGCAGATCGCCCAGATCCAGCTTGCCTACCTGCGCAAGCGGCTGGCGGCGATGGACATAGGGCTGGAGGTGTCGGAGGCAGCCCTCTCCGAGCTGGCCAAGGTGGGGTTCGATCCGGCCTACGGGGCGCGCCCCTTGAAGCGGGCGATCCAGCAGCGGATCGAAAATCCCCTGGCCAGGCTGATCCTGGAGGGCCGCTTCGGGCCGAAGGACCTGATCCGGGTGGACGTTTCCGGCGGCGAGTTCATGTTCACCAAGGCGGAGCGGCAGGCGGCCGCGGCGTGAGGGCGCTTTTCTTATGCGGCCGACGGCTGGGGCGCCGAGGAAAGGGCGCGTTCCCCGCTCGCCCGCAGCCGCTGCCACCACTCGGCGGCGGCGGTCTGGGTCCAGGGGTGCCAGGCGGAGAGCACATAGAGCACCACGAGCAGCTCCTCCATGCGCTGGGGACGGGCGGCGGGGTCCTTGTCCAGGCAGCGCACCACCAGGTCGTCCAGCTCCTGGGGAATCTCCTGGGCGCCGCGCTCGGAAGGCCGCGGGGGCGGGGCGCTCAGCACCTGGTGGGTCAGGTCCATGTCGGTTTCCGCCTCGTACAGCCGCCGCCCGGTGAGAAGATAGAAGGCCACTGCGCCCACGGAATAGATGTCGGAGCGGGAGTCGGCCTGCCCCGGGTTGCGGATGCGCTCCGGCGCCATGTACAAGGGCGTGCCCAGGATGCGCAAGGTGCGGGTGAGGTCCCGGGGGTCGGGCTTGTCCAGGTCCTTCACTAGCCCGAAGTCCAGGACCTTTACCACGTCCAGCTCCCCGCCTCGCTCGCACAGCATGATGTTCTGGGGCTTGACATCCCGGTGCACCAGGCCTTTCCCGTGGGCTTCCCGTAGCGACCCGCACAACTGCCGCAGGATGTGGATCACCCGGGGAACGGGCACCGCCCCGTCGCGCGCCACCAGGACGTCCAGGGTGATGCCGTTCAGGTACTCCATGGCGTAGAAAAAGACCCCGTCGGGCGAGCGGCCGTAGTCGTAGATCTCGATGGTGTTGGGGTGGGAGAGCTGGCTCGCGAGGCGCACCTCCCGCTCGAAGCGGGCAATCATCTCGTCGGTGGCCACCGCGGGCTTCAGGATCTTCACCGCCGTGGGCCGCTTGAGGAGCGCATGGGTGGCGAGATAGACCCGGCTCATGCCGCCTTCGCCGATCTCTCGCTCCAGCTTGTACGGCCCGAGCTGGCGCGCTTCGCCCACCTGGCGCTTGAGCCGGGCCACCAGCAGGGACGAGCCGAGGGCCGCCAGCAGGGACAGGACGAACAGCCCGAACAGGGTGCCGAACATGACGTTGAGATAGGCGAGGGGGGCGAAGGCCTCCCGGGCGCTCACCTCCACCGCCACCCCCATGTCGTACTCCGGCAGCCACTTCCACGCGCCGATCACCAGGACGCCGCGATAGTTGCGATACGGCTCCACCAGGACGCCCCGCTGCTCCTGGGGGTCGGATTTAAAGCGGCTCGCCACGGCCAGCGCCGCCAGCCGGGTGAGGGGCCAGGCGTTCGGCTCCAGCTCGGGCACGTACCCGGTGGCCAGTTCGCCCCCGGGGTCGCGCACCTGCACGGCGAGTGCCGAGCGGGCGTCGGGAGATTGAGGCAGAAGGCCCGCGCGCTTGAGGGCTTCGTCGAAGCGGCTTTCGGAGAGCATCAGACCGCTTTCGTCGAAAGCGTACACCTCCAGCGTTTTCCCGGGATGCGTCACCTTGAGGATCTGGGCGAACTCTTCGTCGGCGAACCGGGCGAAGCCCAGGGCGGCGATCACTTCGCCCCGCTCGTTGCGTACCGGGGCCTCGATCCACAGCACCGGGCGCCGGAACAGGGGCAGGGGCGGAGCGTTCAGGCGCTGCTCCTCCCGCAGCGGGCGCACGAAGCGGGTCTTTCCCTGGAACACCGGTTCCAGGTGGTCGAGGGCCGTGCCTGACAAGCGGGCGCCCGCGTACTCGCGAAACCGGGTGGCGATGATCACCCCGCTCCGGTCGATCACCTGGGCGCTGACGCTGCCCGAGTCCCGGATGACGGGGGACAGGATTTCGAACAACCGCGCCCGGGCCGGCGACTCCCACAGGCGGCTTGACGCCGTTGCCGGGTCCCGGCTCAGGCGGGCAAGCTCCACCACGGCCTCCCGGACCCGGGGGTCCTGGGCCCAGCGCTCCGCTTCCCGCCTCTTTTCCTCTATCCAGATCTCCAGCCCTTTGACTTCCGCGTCGAGCACCGTGGTGAGCTCGGAAGCGCGGATCTCCTGCAGGGAGCCGCGCACGCCCTGGTAGGTCCAGCCACCCAGCCCCCCGATGGCCGCCAGGGTGAGGGCCAGCGCCAGGTTGCGGCGCAGGGGGGTCGCGAAGAGCAGGGCCGCGAGGGACGGGCGCCGGTCCTTGCCCACCGCGGGCGCGGGCCGCTCGGCCCGGCTGATCTCCTCGGGATCGGGGGCGGAGGGGGGAGGAGTGGGGGAAGGGCTCATGGACGGCCGCGGGACGCGGAGCCGAGGAGCATGGGGAGTCGCGGTTCTGTCGGTGCGGCGAGGGCTGGCCGCTTGAGAAAACTTATACCTCAACCCCGGCGGCCGCGGCAAACCGGGCGAGGGCTTTTTTATAATGGGCTGCTGCGCCCGAGCCACCTGGCCCCTGATCCCAAGGCCGGGCGCGGATCACCATGGAACACGCCCACACCCTTTTCGAACCCTCCGCCTGGGTGAAGCGCTGGGCCCGGCTGATTCCCGCCGGCGGCGCCGTTCTGGACGTGGCGGCGGGCTCCGGCAGGCACGCCCGTTATCTCGCGGGGCTGGGGTACCGGGTAGAAGCGGTGGACCGAGACGCCGAGGTCTTGCAGGCTTTGGCGGGGGTGCCCGGGATCACGGTGCGGGTGGCCGACCTGGAGGGCGGGCCCTGGCCCTATGCCGGGCGGCGCTTCGACGGGATCGTGGTCACCCACTACCTCCACCGGCCCTTGTTCCCCTGCTTGCTCGAGGCCCTCGGGGAACGGGGCGTCCTCATCTACGAGACCTTCGCGGCGGGCAACGAGCGCTACGGCCGCCCCAGCAACCCGGACTTCCTGTTGCGGCCGGGGGAGCTGCTCGCGGTCTTCGGTGCCGCGCTCCAGGTGGTGGCCTTTGAAAGCGGGCGGGTCAGCGTTCCGAAACCCGCGGTCCTCCAGCGCCTGTGCGCGGTGCGCTTCTCCGAGCCGGTGGACCTGGAACCGGCACTGCCGGCGGATTGAGCCGGCGTGTATGCCGCGGGGCAAAAGAGGCGGGGGTTCCATTTCGCCGGGAGGCTGAATTGGCTACAATGGCCCATTTTCTGGGCGCTATCACATGATCAAGGGCAGTCTCGTCGCCATCGTCACCCCCATGCACGACGATGGCAGCCTGGACCTGGAGCGCTACCGCGCGCTGATCGACTGGCACATCGAGCAAGGCACCGACGGCATCGTGGTGGTGGGCACCACGGGGGAATCGCCCACGGTGGATTTCGACGAGCACCGCACCCTGATCCGGGTGGCGGTAGAGCACGCGGCGGGACGCATTCCCATCGTCGCCGGCACGGGGGCCAACGCCACGCGGGAGGCCATCGAGCTGGCGGCCTACGCCCGGGAAGCCGGCGCCGACGCGAGCCTGTCGGTGGTGCCCTATTACAATAAGCCCACCCAAGAGGGGCTGTATCGGCATTTCAAGGCCATCGCCGAAGCGGTGGACATGCCCCATATCCTCTACAACGTGCCCGGCCGGACGGTGGCCGACATCTGCAACGACACGGTGCTGCGCCTGGCCGAGCTTCCCAACATCGTGGGCATCAAGGACGCCACCGGGAACCTGGAGCGGGGTGCCGACCTGCTGCGGCGCGTGCCGAAGGATTTCGCGGTCTACAGCGGTGACGACGCCACCGCCCTCGCGCTCCTGCTGCTGGGCGGCCATGGGGTCATTTCCGTTACCGCCAACGTGGCGCCCCGGCTCATGCACGAGATGTGCGCTGCCGCCTTCGAGGGGGACTTGAGCCGCGCCCGGGAGATCAACAATCGATTGATGGGATTGCACAAGGATCTGTTCATCGAAGCGAACCCGATTCCGGTGAAGTGGGCCGTCGCCCAGTTGGGGCTCATCAACGAGGGCATCCGGCTCCCCTTGACACCCCTCGCCTCCCAGTATCACGGGCGGGTGCGGGAGGCCATGCGTCAGGCGGGGGTGCTGGGGTGAGCCGAAGGAGTGGAGGGCCGCGCGCCCTGGTTCGGGGGATCGGAGCCTTCCTGCTGGCCCTGGTGGTGGCGGGCTGCTCGGGGGGGCTGCTGCGCAAGGAGATCGATTACAAGTCTTCCAGCAAGCTGCCGCCGCTGGAAATTCCCCCCGACCTGACGGCGCCCAGCACGAGCGATCGCTACACCGTGCCGGACGTGAACGCCCCGGGACCGGCCACCTATTCCGCCTACAGCGCCGAGCGCGCCGGGCGCCCCCAGCCCTCGGGCGTATCCACCCTGCTCCCCGAGAACGCGCAAGTGCGCATCGAGCGGGCGGGCAGCGAGCGCTGGCTGGTGGTGAACCAGCCGCCGGAAAAAGTATGGCCCGTGGTGCGGGACTTCTGGCTGGAGCTGGGCTTCATCATCGCCACCGAGGTCCCGGAGGCCGGGGTGATGGAGACCGACTGGGCGGAGAACCGGGCCAAGATTCCCCAAGACTTCATCCGCGATACCCTGGGCAAGGTGCTGGACCAGTTGTGGTCCACCGGCGAGCGGGACAAGTTCCGCACCCGGCTGGAGCCGATCAAGGATCGCACCGCCACCGAGGTCTACATCAGCCACCGGGGGATGGTGGAGCGGCTGGTGGGCAACAATCCCAACGAGCCCCAGGGCTCCGTGTGGGAGCCGGTGCCGCCCAATCCAGACCTGGAGGCGGAGATGCTGCGGCGGCTGGCGGTGCGCTTCGGTGTGGAAGAGGAGCGCAGCCGGCAACTGCTCGCGGCGCCCAGCCGGGAGCCCCAGGCGAGCCTGATGCCGGGGGCGGGGACGCTGGCCCTGGTGGATCCCTTCGACCGGGCTTGGCGGCGGGTGGGGCTCGCCCTGGACCGGGTAGGATTCACCGTGGTGGACCGGGACCGCTCCAACGGGATCTACTACGTGCGCTACGCCCCCTTGGAGACCCAGCCGAGGAAAGAAGGCGGGCTCCTCTCCCGGCTCGCCTTCTGGCGCAGCGACGAGGGGGGGAAGCCCAGGCCGGAGCAGTATCGCGTTCACCTGGAGCCCACAGGAGAGGGCACTCGGGTGAGCGTGCTCGACAAGGAAGGCCAGCCGGAGAAGTCCGAAACCGGCAAAAAGATCCTGAGCCTGCTGTACGAGCAGCTCAAGTGAGCGGGCGCCACGGATGCCGGGCGAGGGAAAGGGATGAGAAGCCGCGCCGGGCCGCGGGGCGTGGTTATCCCTCTCCTCCCTTCCCCCGCGTCATGATGCGCTTCGCCTCCCTCGGCAGCGGCAGCGCAGGGAACGGCCTGCTGGTGGAGGCGAACGGGACCCGCGTGCTCCTCGATTGCGGTTTTCCCTTGCGGGAGACCGAGGCCCGGCTGGCTCGGCTGAAGGTGGATCCCGGCGAGCTGGACGCCCTCCTGGTAACCCACGAGCACGAGGACCACGCCAGCGGCGTCGCCCGACTGGCAGCCCGTCACGGCATTCCAGTCTACCTCACCTACGGCACCCGCCGGGCCCTGGAATCGGCCCTGCTCCCCGCCACCGAAGTGCATCTGATCGACAGCCATACGCCCTTCGCCGTGGGAGACTTGGAGATCCATCCGTTCCCCGTGCCCCACGACGCCCGGGAGCCCGTCCAGTTCGTCTTCGCCGACGGGGCGGTGCGCCTGGGGGTGCTGACCGACACCGGCTGCCCCACGCCCCACATCCGGGCAATGCTGAACGGCTGCCAGGCCCTGGTCCTGGAGTGCAACCACGATCCCGAGATGCTGGAGAAGGGACCCTATCCCCCGTCCCTCAAACGGCGGGTGGCCGGTCGCTACGGGCACCTAGCCAACCCGGCCGCCGCCGGGCTCCTTGGGAGCCTGGAAACGGGCCGCTTGCAGCATTTGGTCGCCGCCCATCTCAGCCAGACCAACAACACCCCCGAGCTGGCCCGGCGCGCCCTGGCCCAAGCCCTATCCTGCGAGCCCGAGTGGATCGGCGCGGCGGATCAAGACCTGGGCTTCGGCTGGCGCGAGGTCCGTTGACCTCCGCTCAGCCAATGAAAAAGGCCGGCTTGCGCCGGCCTTTTTGCCACTCGCCCGTTCGAGCGACCCGGATTACTTGGGCTGCTCTTTCTTCTCTTCGGCGGGCGCGGCGGCAGGGGCGGCCTGGCCTTCGGCGGGCTTGGCTTCGCCCGCAGGCGCGGCCGCTTGCGGTAGGGCTTCGGCCGGCTTGGCTTCAGGCGTAGCCGCCTGCTGGGTCGGGGCCGGAGCGGGCGCCGGAGCGGCCTGTTGAGCGGGCGCCGGCGCCGTGGCCGCTTCTTCTTTCTTGCCGCAGGCGCTCAGCGCCACGGCGGCGAGGGCTACGAGGAGGATGGAGCGTTTCATAGGGGAGTTATCCTTCGAAAAGTTGGTCATGTCCTGCTTTTCCAGGCCGGCATCCCAGGAACCTGTACGTGCAAGTCTCGCCCGCTTCCGGCGAGACCCGGTTGCCTGTACAGGCTCCTGGGGGACCGCCTGGCGCCCTGGTCCGAACGGATGGGCGCTGGCTGTCCCGGATCCCGACCGGCGGCGGATTTTAGCAGAACACGGCGAAAAGGATAGTAACCTGTATTTTTATACAGTTTAGCGGCCGCGCCCGCGCTTCCCTGCGGCCTTCCCCAGGGCGAGATACCCGGCCCGGTACCACTGGTAAAGCGCTTCCCGGACGGTGGGATCGAGGGGTGTTCTGGGCGGAAGTACGCGGGCATCGGCCAGCCGCGCCAGCGCTTCCCGGGAAGCGCCCTCCACCCGGACGGCTTCCCCGTTGATGTAGACCCCTCGGGGGCCATGGAGCATGCGGGTCTTGATGGCCAGGACGACGCCCCGCCGCGCCGCCTCCCGGGCGAAGGCGTTTGGGCTTAAAGGGCGCGAGGGGGGAGAGAACACCACCGTGGGCTTGGGCTCGGAGAGGTAGACTCCGGCGAACGCCTCTACCTCCGCCGGTCTCCAGCGGATGTGGGCGAGCACCTGGGCGAAACGTTGCACCATCTGGGCGGGGATACGGGCCGGGCGGCGCTGGGGGCGCAGGTCCGGATCGGCGTACATCCCCGGGAGCCGAATGCGATCCTGGAGATAGGCCAGGAACTGGGTGGCGAGCTCCCCGTGGGAAGGGGCGCGGAAGCCGATGGAGTAGGTCATGCATTCCCCCAGGGCAGTGCCCTCGTGGGCGTAGCGGGGCGGGAGATAGAGGAGATCGCCGGGCTCCAGGATCCAGGCCCGCTCGGCGCGGAAGCGCTTGAGGAGCTTGAGCGGTGCGTTTTCCACCCACTCGAGATCGGCCTGGGCGGAGATGCGCCAGCGCCGGCGCCCCGGGCCCTGCAGCAGGAAAACGTCGTACGAATCGAAATGGGGCCCGACCCCGCCGCCGGGGGCGGCGTAGCTCACCATCACGTCGTCCAGCCGGGCGAGGGGCAGGAAGGCGAAGTTCATCATCAGGGCGTGGGCGGAGGCGAGGTGCAGGTCGAGACCGTGCACCAGCAGGGTCCATCCCCGCTCGGGCAGCCGGGAGAAGCGCCGGCCGGCGAAGGGGCCGCTCTCGGCGTGCCAGCGGCGGCCTTGCTTGATCACCAGGCGGGACTCCACGTCGTCCCGGGCGGCGAGCGCTATCAGTTCCCGGGGGGAGAGAAGCCCGGCGAAGCTGGGAAGCGCCTCGCGCACCAGGAGGGGTCGCTTCTGCCAGTGGGCGCGCAGGAAATCGGCGGCGCTCAGGCCGCCCAGGAGGGAGAGCTTTACCGAGTGCGAAGAAGCTTGCATTTTCAATTGTCAAAGGAACCCCGCGATCGGCCCGATCGCGCATTGTGCCGCGAGACAAATACGTTAGAATGGCCTCGCCATTTCTCCTCGACGATGGATGCACCGCCTGCAATGGTTCAAGTCGGCCAGGCCGCGCCGGAATTCGACCTTCCCGATGCCGACATGGCGATGGTGCGGTTGTCGACGTTTCGTGGCAAGAAGAACGTGGTGCTGTACTTCTACCCTAAGGACGACACTCCGGCGTGTACCATGCAGGCGATCGACTTTAGTGACCTGGAGGAGGAATTCAAGCGTTTGGACGCCGTGATTCTGGGGGTGAGCCGGGACGACTGCATCAGCCACGGCTCCTTCCGCGACAAGCACGGACTGTCCATCCAGCTCCTCTCCGACACCGACGGCGAGGTGTGCCGGCGCTACGGCGTGCTCCAGGAAAAAGAGGTGGAGGGCAAGCGTCGGCTGATCGTGTGCCGGTCCACTTTCATCATCGACAAGAAGGGCATCGTGCGCCACGCCCTCTACGGGGTCAACCCGAAGGGTCACGCCCACGCGGTGCTGGAGCTGGTCAAACAGCTCGGTGCCAAAGCCGGTCCCCATGTTTCACGAAGACGCTCCTAGGAGATAACGGGCGGCGGGGATATGGGGCGGCGGTTGCGCGCCGGGACCCTTTGACGGTACCTTGTTGTCTAGCTCGGATATTTCCCCAGGATGCCCCTCAAAGGAAGCGGCGATGGACGAAAAATATCCGGGCCGGGCCAGGCGGGTTCGTCTTCCGGCTCAATGAACTAAAGGAACTATCGCCATGATCGTCGCAAAAAACACTATCGTTACCTTCACCTACAAGCTGTTCGACGCGCAGGGCAATCTACTCGAGGAATCCCGGGAGCCGGTCTCCTACCTGCACGGGGGCTACCATGGCATTTTCCCCTTGGTGGAGGATGCCCTGGAGGGCAAGCAGCCCGGGGACGAGTGCTCCATCACCATGGAGCCGGAGAGCGCCTTCGGCGAGTACGACGCCTCCCTGGTGCGGGTGGAGGACCGGGCCCTATTTCCGGCCGAGGTGAGGGTAGGGATGCAGTTCGAAGGCCGGGGCGAGCAATCGGGGGAGGTGCACATCTTCACCGTGACCGAGGTGGCCGAGAACAAGGTGGTGGTGGATGGCAACCATCCCCTCGCCGGCATGCGGCTGCGTTTCGACTGCCAGGTGACCGACGTGCGGCCGGCCACCCCGGAAGAGCTGGCCCACGGGCACGTCCACGGCCCCCACGGGCATCACTGAGGGCGGCCGGGCCATCGAGTCTTTGGTCGATGGCCAGCGGGCCATGGGCCGCAATCCACCCTCCCTCCTCCCCTCTCGCCCAGAGGGAGAGAGAGACTGAGAAGGGGACTGAACCGCCAGGCAGTCTTTCGGGACGCTCGGCCGCAGCCCTTCGTGAAATATCCAGGCGAGTCACGCCTTACCGAGGCGCTTGAGTTCGTAGAGCTTTTCCAGTGCCTCCCGTGGCGACAACTCGTCCGGCTCCAGCGCCTTGAGCGCGTCCAGGACCGGGTGGGGTTCGGGTTCGGCCGGCGGCGCTTCGATTGCCAGCGCGAACAAGTCCCCTTGCCGCGACCGGCTCAATCCCTGGGTTTCCAGCCAGTGGAGCTGCTTGCGCGCCTGGGCGATCACCCGCGCCGGAACGCCAGCGAGGGCCGCCACCTGCAGCCCGTAGCTCTGGCTGGCGGGCCCCTCGTTCACCGTGTGGAGAAAGACCACCTTGTTGCCGTGCTCTACCGCGCCCAGATGCACGTTGGCGGCCTCCGGGTAGAGAGCGGCGAGGCGGGTCAGCTCGAAGTAGTGGGTGGCGAACAAGGTATAGCCGCGGTTGACGGTGAGGAGATGGCAAGCGATGGCCCACGCCAGGGCGAGGCCGTCGAAGGTGGACGTGCCGCGGCCCACCTCGTCCATGAGCACCAGGCTCGTGTCCGTGGCGTTGTGCAGGATATTGGCTGCCTCGGTCATCTCCACCATGAAGGTGGAGCGGCCGCCGGCCAGGTCGTCGGCGGCGCCGATCCGGGTGAAGATCTGATCCACCGGCCCGATCACCGCCCGGCCTGCCGGGACGAAGCTGCCGCAGCAGGCGAGGAGCACGATCAGCGCCACCTGCCGCATGTAGGTGGACTTGCCCCCCATGTTGGGGCCCGTGATCACCAGAAGCCTGCGCCCGGGACCTAGCCGGGCGTCGTTGGGGATGAAGTCCGCCGTCGCGCGCTCCACCACCGGGTGGCGCCCTGCCTCGATCTCGATGACCGGCTCCTCCGTGTACTCCGGGGCGCGGTAGTCCAGGGCCAAGGCTCGCTCCGCCAGAGCGGCGAAGACATCCAGCTCCGCCACGGCCCGGGCGATGCCCTGCAGCCGGGGCACGTACCCGCCGAGCCAGGCGAGCAGTTCCTCGTAGAGTTCCCGCTCCCGTGCCAGGGCCCGCTCCTGGGCGGAGAGGGTCTTTTCTTCGAAGCGCTTGAGTTCTGGCGTGATGTAGCGCTCGGCGTTCTTGAGGGTTTGGCGCCGGCGGTAGTCCTCCGGCACCTTGTCGCTCTGGGCCCGGGTCACCTCGATGTAGAAGCCGTGGACCTTGTTGTATTCCACCTTGAGGTTGGGAATCCCGGTGCGGGCCCGCTCCCGGGCCTCCATGGCCAGCAGGAATTCGCCGCAATGGGCCTGGAGGCTCCGTAGCTCGTCCAGTTCCGCATCGTAGCCGTCGGCGATCACGCCCCCGTCGCGCAGGAAGGCTGCGGGCGTCTCCTTGACAGCGCGCTTGAGCCGGGCCAGCACTTCTTTGGGTAAAGCGAGCGCCGACCGGATCTCGCCCAGCCGCGAGGCCTGGAGAGACATGAGCAGTGCGTCGAGGGCATCGAGGCGGGAGAGACTGTCCCGCAGCGCGGCCAGGTCCCGGGGGCGCGCGCTTCCCAGGGCGATGCGGGCGGCGATGCGCTCCAGATCGGCCATGCACTTGAGCTCGGCACGCAGAGCGGCGCAGGTCTCGCGCGCATCCCCAGCCAGCTCGGCGATCGTCTGCAGCCGCTGTTCCCGCGGGGAGCGCAGGCGCAGGGGATGGTGCAGCCAGTGGCGCAACAGGCGGCTTCCCATGCTGGTGGCGCAGGTGTCCAGCACCGAGAGAAGGGTGGGGGCCGGCTCTCCGCGCAAGGTCTCGCTGATCTCCAGATTGCGCCTGGTCACGGCGTCCAAGCGCACGAAATCGGTCGTCCGCTCCACGGTGACGCCTTGCAGATGGGCGAGGGTGGCCCCCTGGGTGAGGCGGGCGTACTCCACTAGGGCGCCGGCGGCGGCGACGGCGAGGGGCAGGTCGTCACAGCCGAAGCCCGAGAGGTCGCGGGTGCCGAAATGGCGGGCGAGCAGGTCCTGGGCGATGGAGTGGTCGAATTGCCAGTCGGGCAGGCGTTTCAGCGGGATCGGGCGGGCTTCGAAGACCGGGTGCCGCAGGCTCTCCGGCAGCAGGATTTCCGCCGGCCGGATCCGCTCCAGCTCGGAGGCGAGGGCGGCGGGCTCGATTTCCATGACCCGCAGGCTCCCGGCGGCCAGGTTGAGCCAGGCGAGGCCCACGCGCCGGCGTTCCCAGGTGGCGGCGAGGAGCACGCTCTCGGCGCGTTCGTCCAGCAGGCCCGCGTCGGTGAGGGTGCCGGGGGTGACGATGCGCACCACCCGCCGCTCCACCGGGCCGCGGGCGGCGTCCGTGTCCCCCACCTGCTCGCAGATGGCCACCGACTCCCCCAGCCGTAGGAGCTTGGCCAGGTACTGCTCCGCCGAGTGCACCGGCACGCCCGCCATGGGAATCGGCTCGCCGGCGGATACCCCCCGCCGGGTGAGGGTGATGTCGAGGAGCCTGGCGGCCTTCTCCGCGTCCTCGTAGAACAGCTCGTAGAAGTCGCCCATGCGGTAGAACAGCAGCACATCGGCATGCTGTGCCTTGATGCGCAGATACTGCTGCATGACAGGCGTGTGGCGGGAGAGGTCGTCGAGCTTCATGGGAAGCGTGGACCGGGTTCTGCCGAGGCCGGCGTGGCGGGAATCAGGGGTTCTTCAGCTTCTCGGTGAGGTGGGGCGCGATCGCCTTGAGCAGCTCGACGAACACCTTGGGGTTGCCGGCGACGATGTGGCCGCTCTTCAAGTGATGGGGTTCCCCCCTCAGGTCACCCACCAGGCCGCCCGCTTCGGTGATGAGGAGGCAGCCGGCCGCCATGTCCCAGGGGGAGAGCCCGAGTTCCCAGAAACCGTCGTACCAGCCGGCGGCTACATACGCCAGGTCCAGGGACGCGGCCCCCGGCCGTCGCACGCCGGCCGCGATTCCCATCACGTCGCGCAGCATGGCGAGATACGCCTCGCTGTGCTCCTTGCGGGAGTAAGGGAAGCCGGTGCCGATCAGCGCCCCTTCCAGGCTCGGGTGCTTGCTCACGCGGATGCGCCGGTCGTTCAGATAGGCGCCGGCGCCCCGGCTGGCGGTGAACAGATCGTTGCGGACGGGGTCGTAGACCACGGCCTGGCTCGGCGTCCCTTTGTGCATGAGGGCGATGGACACCGCATACTGGGGCATGCCGTGGAGGAAGTTGGTGGTGCCGTCCAGGGGGTCCACGATCCACTGGTACGGCGAACGCCCATGGCCGCCGCTCTCTTCTGCTAGAATGGCATGGTCCGGATAGGCCTTGTGCAACACTTCGATGATGGCTTCTTCGGCCGCGCGGTCTACCTCCGACACGAAATCGTTGTACCCCTTGGCGCTGACCTTCACCAGATCCAGGTCCCGGGCGGCGCGCAGAATGATGTTGCCGGCGCGCCGCGCCGCCTTGACGGCGGTATTCAGCATGGGATGCATGGGACGCTGTTGACTGGGTTACGAAGAATCCGCGCATTGTAGTGCGATTCCCCCGGTGAATAAACCCGATCCGCTGCAGAGGGTGCGCGTGGTGCTCGTGGGCACGAGCCACCCGGGCAATATCGGCGCTGCGGCGCGGGCGATGAAGACCATGGGGCTTACGGCGCTATACCTGGTGCGCCCCCGGCGCTTCCCCGACCCGGAGGCGACCGCTATGGCCGCGGCGGCGGCAGACGTACTGGAGGGGGCCCGGCAATGGGACAGCCTAGACGAGGCGCTGGCGGGCACCGTGCTGGCGGCGGGGCTCACCGCTCGCCACCGGGAGCTGGCGCCGCAGCCTTTGACGCCTCGGGAGGCCGCGCCGGAGCTGCTTGCCTTCGCCCGGGCCGGGCCGGTGGCGCTGGTGTTCGGCAACGAGGCGAGCGGGCTCACCCGGGAGGAATTGCAGCGCTGCCGGATGGTGGTGCATATTCCCGGGAACCCCCATTACCACTCCCTGAACCTGGCGGCCGCCGTGCAAGTCATGGGCTACGAGCTGCGTATGGCCTTGCCCCAAGCGGGAAGCCTGGAGGCGAGCCCGCGGGAGATGGCGCGCCACGAGGACATGGAGCATTTCTACGCCCACCTGGAGCGCACCCTTCTCGCCGTCGGCTTCCTGGAACCGCAGCGGTCGGGGCGGTCGATGCGGCGGTTGCGGCGCATCTTCGATCGCGCCCGCCTGGAAAAGGACGAGGTGAGCCTCCTGCGGGGCATCCTCAAGGCGGTGGCCAGGGAATGACAAGCGCGTTCATGGATCGGCAGTGCGGGCGGTCCGAGCGATGTACGAGTCCCGGCCGAATTCTTGACCGAATTGGTTGGGAAATGGATACTCGTACAGCGATTCAAGGATACCCGCATGTTCGACCGACTTCGAGAAGACATCGCCAGCGTTTTTCACCGGGACCCGGCCGCGCGCAATGCCTGGGAGGTGATCACCTGCTATCCTGGCTTTCATGCCATCGTCATCCATCGCGTGAGCCACCGGCTGTGGCTCATGGGCTTCAAGTGGCTGGCGCGGTTCGTCTCGCACATCGGCCGGTGGCTTACCGGCATTGAAATCCATCCGGGGGCGCGCATCGGCCGGCGCTTCTTCATCGACCACGGCATGGGCGTGGTGATCGGGGAGACCGCCGAGATCGGCGACGACTGCACCCTCTACCACGGGGTCACCCTGGGCGGAACCACCTGGAACAAGGGCAAGCGCCATCCCACCCTGGGCAGGGGGGTGGTGATCGGCGCCGGCGCCAAGGTGCTCGGCCCCATCACCGTCGGCGATGGCGCCAAGATCGGCTCCAATGCGGTGGTGGTCAAGGACGTGCCGCCCGGCGCCACCGCGGTGGGGATCCCGGCCCGGTTGGTGGACGATTCGCGCAAGGACGCCCGGGAGCGCCAGGCGGAGCAGATGGGCTTTTCCGCCTACGCTATCAGCCAGGACATGGATGATCCCATCGTGAAGGCGATCCACGGTTTGCTCGACCATACGGTGGTCACCGACCAGCGGCTCAACAAGATCATCGAGGCCCTGGACCGGCTGGGCGCCCGGGTGGACGAGCTCAAAGCCCTAGAGGACAAGTTCGACGCCGCTTATCTGAACAAAATAGTTGACTAATTTAGTTGTGTATTTTATCCTTGTCTTATTATTAATATTTTCAATGAGTTGAATTTTAAAGCGGGCAACCGGGAGAAAAGGACAGCGGGCATGAGACTGACCACTAAGGGACGCTTCGCGTTGACCGCCATGATCGACCTGGGGCTCCAGGGAGGCGCAAAGCCCACCGCCCTTGCCGGGATCAGCGAGCGGCAAAAGATTTCCCTCTCCTACCTGGAGCAGCTTTTCAGCAAGCTGAGGCGCCACGGGCTGGTGGAGAGCGTGCGCGGGCCCGGGGGCGGGTACACCCTCGCCCGGTCCATGGCGGAAATCTCCGTGGCCGACATCATCCTGGCGGTGGACGAGCCCATCGACGCCACTTTGTGCGGCGGAAAGGAAGACTGCAAGGACGGGGAGCGTTGCATGACCCACGAGCTATGGGCCGGTCTCAACGAGAGAATCTACGAGTATCTGTCCTCGGTGAGCTTGGCCCAGCTGGTGGCGAAACAGCGGCAAGAGAGCGTGGCGGTCCTGAAGGACCAGCGCAAGGCGGGCGGCAGAACCAGTCCCGAGCCCGCGGTTTCGGTTTGAGCCCTGCCGTCGTGGATCCGGTCTACTTCGATCACAACGCCACCACGCCCCTGGACGAGCGGGTGTTGGAGGCCATGCTGCCCTATTTGCGCGCAGACTTCGGCAATGCGTCCAGCCGCCATGAGCTGGGCACCCGGGCGCGCAAAGCCGTGGACCGGGCGCGGGAGCAGGTGGCCGAAGCGGTGGGCGCTCAGCCTTCCCAGGTGGTGTTCGTGAGCGGCGGTTCGGAAGCCAACAATCTGTTTATCAAGGGGGCCGCCGCTTTCCTCAAGCCCTCCCAGATCCTCGTGTCGGCGGTGGAGCACCCCTGCGTGGCGAAGCCCGCCCAGGAGCTCATCCGCCAAGGGTGGCAGTGCCGCCGGATCGCGGTGGACAAGCAGGGACGGCTCGACTTCGGCGATTACGAGGCGGCCCTGACGCAGCCCACCGGGATCGTGTCGGTGATGCTGGCCAACAACGAGACAGGGGTAATCCAGGACGTGGCTCGCATCGCTGAACGGGGCCGAGGGGCAGGGGCCTGGGTACACAGTGATGCGGTACAAGCTCTAGGGAAGATGGAAGTGGACTTCCGCTCGCTTCGCGTGCACGCGCTGACGGTGTCGGCCCACAAGGTCTACGGTCCTAAAGGGGCGGCGGCCCTGGTGCTAGACAAGCGGGTGTCGGTGAAGGGCCTGATCAGCGGCGGCGGCCACGAAGGAGGGCTGCGGGCCGGCACGGAAAACGTGCCCGCCATCGTGGGCATGGGGGTCGCCTGCGAGCTCGCCAGGGCCCGCTGGCGGCAGGACGCTGAGGGGCTTGCCCGCCTGCGGGACCGGTTGGAGCGGGGGGTGGCGAGCCTCGGCGCCGTGATTTTCGGCGCGGGTGCGGCCCGCATTCCCAATACGAGCTATTTCGCCTTCGAAGGCATCGATGGCGAGACTTTGGTGATCGAGCTGGACCGGCTGGGCTTTTGCGTGGCGAGCGGCTCCGCCTGCTCCAGCCTGAAGACGGGTCCAAGTGAGGTGCTCCTCGCCATGGGGGTCAGCCCCGAGCTCGCCCGGGGGGCGGTGCGGGTGAGCCTGGGGCGCGGCAACACCCAGGCCCAGGTGGAGGCTTTCCTGGAGGCCCTGGGGGGCGTGGTGGCTCGGTTGCGGCGCCTGAGCGCCCTCGCCCTCTGATGGGAGCGGTTAACGCCGCCGGGACGTGGCGCTAAAATAAGCCAATCGACGGCAAGGAGCGAATTCTATGGCAGTGACGTTGACCGAAACAGCGGCGAAACACGTTCGAAGCTTCCTGGAAAAGCGGGGCCGGGGCCTGGGCTTGAGGCTGGGGGTGCGTACGGCCGGCTGCTCCGGCTACGCCTACAAAGTAGAATTCGCCGACGAGGCGCGGGAAGGGGATACCTTGTTCGAAAGCCACGGGGTCAAGGTGCTGGTGGACGCCAAGAGCCTGCCCTTCCTCGACGGCACGGAAGTGGACTTCACCCGGGAGGGCCTCAACGAACGCTTCACCTTCCGTAACCCCAACGTGAAGGACGAGTGCGGTTGCGGGGAGAGCTTCAGCGTCTGAAGCGAGTCTTTCCGGGCCCGAAAGAAAGCGGGACCGGCGTCCCGCTTTCTTTTTTTCGGGCGCTCGTTACTTGCCCGCCGCGATGTGGGACAGGTACTGCCGGTCCACGTAGGCCTGCATCTCTTCCCGGGTGATGTAGCCGTCCCGGTTGACGTCGATGTCGTTGAAGCGGGCCAGCAGCTCAATGTGCCCGAAGATGTCGGAACGGCTAATGCGCCCGTCCCGGTTCACATCGTACTGCTCGAACAGGGCCACGTACTCCTGGGCCCGGCGCTTGTAGTAGTCCTCGGGGCTTTGGGCCAGGGCCAGGGCGCTTCCAGCGACGAGAAGCAACGACAGGGCGACGACGGTTTTTTTCATGGTTCCCCTCCTTTCCTCTTCTTCCGCAGACGCTAAATTCGACCGCGGCATGGGGCGTGAAGTTTTCCCGGGGGGACGTCCTTACCAGACGGCAGCCCGGGCGGTGATGGGCCACAGGGCCTCGACCCGCCCCCCTCGAACGGCCACGTACCAGTCGTCAAGGTTGACGGTGGGGTCGCAATGGCCCGGCACCAGGAGGAGCTTCTCCCCCCAGGGCCGGCAGCCTCGCCCCCGGCGCGGGCTCCAGCGCCCTGTGCTCGTCCATGGCGCGGGTGTAGACGATGTCCGGGCGGCCGTGGACCAGGGGCAGTCCCGAGTCCACGCTGAAGGCTTTCAGGCCGGCGTCCACCACCGCACGGGAGGCCGCAGGCCGGCCCATGACCGTGGCGAGCACGAAAAGGCTCAGCTCAAAGGGGGGCGGAGGGGGCGAGGCCTCAGGCGCCCCCCCCAGGTCCCTGGCGTAGTCCGCGTCCATGAAGACATAGGAACCCTACGGCTGCACCTTCCGGTAGGCGCCGCTGGCGGCCTCCAGGAGGTAGGTGCCGGTGCCGCCGCCGGTCACCCAGGGACAGGGGATGCCGTGGTTCTCCAGCAGCCCCACCGTGGCCTGCACGTGGCCCACGGCCGCGTCGATGGCAGCGCGCCGGGCGGCCGCGTCCAGCTCGTCCACGTTGCCGGCATCGTCCACGCACACCGCCACCCGGGCCCGGCGGGCGAGAGCCGCGATGCGCTCGAGCTTGCGCCGGCCGACCACCTCGTTGGACACCAGCACGTCGACGATGCCCCCTTCCACCAGGGCCTCGGCCTCGCTCACTTTCTGGCAGCACACCCCCACCGCCCCAAGGGCCATCCGCCGGCGGGCGATCTCCGGGCACTTGTGACTCTTGGCGTGGGGGCGAAGCCGCACGGGCAGGCCCCGGAGGGAATCCGCCATGCGGCGCAGGTGACGCTCGAGAACGTCCAGGTCGACCAGGAGGGCCGGGGTGTCGACTTCCTCCAGGGGCATGCCGAACTCAGCGGGCGGAGGTGGGGCCACCGGGGTTCCTCAGGCAAGGGTTGACGGGTGCCGGGGCCGGCGCTGACCGTTACAATAGCTAAGGTTGCGCCGGTCGGGCGCCGCGGCGCTCCGTCAGGGCCCGGCCGGCGCCAGGCCCTTCTGGCAATTCACGGGGAGCAGAAACGCCATGATCCGCACCTTGCGCAGGAGCCTGCTCGCCACCGCGCTGGTGATTTCGTCGGGCGCGCAAGCCGCGGGCGAGGTCACCGTTTACAAAAATCCCCACTGCGGCTGCTGCGGAAAGTGGGTCGAGCACCTGCGGGAAAACGGCTTCCAGGTGACTTCCCGGGATGTGGTGGATCTTACCGAGATCAAGGCCCGCTACGGGGTGCGCCCCCGCCTCGCGTCTTGCCATACCGCCGTCGTGGACGGCTACGTGCTGGAGGGCCACGTGCCGGCGGAGGCGGTCAAGCGACTGCTGCAGGAACGGCCGCCGGTGAAGGGCCTGGCCGTGCCGGGGATGC
The DNA here is from genome assembly GCF_052805615.1 of Pelomicrobium sp. P1. Classification (NCBI taxonomy): domain Bacteria; kingdom Pseudomonadati; phylum Pseudomonadota; class Hydrogenophilia; genus Pelomicrobium; species Pelomicrobium sp. P1. The sequence goes on along the minus strand of NZ_JBRBEM010000021.1, from coordinate 18,791 downwards.
CGGTGGGATCGCCGGGCATGGAGGGACCTGACCCGCAGCCCTACAACGTCTACACCTTCGACGACAAGGGCGAAGCGCAGGTGTACATGCGCTATTGAACGCCGGCGATGGAAGGCCGCCGGCGGGGCGGCCCTCCTTCCTGGGCGGCGGTCAGAGGAGTGGGGATCAGCCGGAAGCGCCCTTGGACGCGGCGGGCTTGCCGCCCTTTAGGCACTCCCGCATGAAGTCCTTGCGCGCATCCCCAGAGAGCCCCTTGGCTTTCGCTTCCTTGGAGCAATCCGCCATGCGCTGCTGCTGGGGCGTCAAGGGCTTATCCTCGGCGGCGGAAGCGGCAGCGCAGAAGGCGAGGCCGGCGGCCAGGACGAGGCCTCTGGCCAAGACGAGGCCTCTCGCTGAAGCAAAGGTTTTCATGTGGCTTCTCCTTTCGTCGATGTTATGCAGTTAGGATGGAAACCCACCTGAGCGGGCGGGCGCGCGTCTCGTGGACGGCCGGCCCGATTGACCTGGGGCGGGGGCTGGGAAATACTGGAACCCCTTCCAGCACCGAGCCCTCCATGGCCCAAGCTCCACCCGACGAAGACACTCCTGGCGAGAGCCCCCTCGACGTGGCGGGGTGGCTGACCCGGCACGGAGACGCGCTCCTCCATTATGCCCTCGTCATGGTAAAAAATGAAGAGCAGGCGAAGGACCTGGTCCAGGAGACCCTGCTCGCCGCCTGGAAGGGGCGCCACGGCTACCAGGGGCGGGCGTCGGAGAAGACCTGGCTCACCGCCATCCTCAAGAACAAGATCGCCGACCACTTCCGCGCGAGCGTCCGGGAGGCGCTGGCGGCCGGGCCCTTCGACCCGGACGCCATCGGGGCGGAGGACGAGGAGTCCTGGCGCGAGGACGGGCACCACGCCGTCCCGCCCGGGACCTGGGGCGACCCGGAGGCGAGCCTGGAGCGGGCCCGGTTCTGGGAGGCGGTCCAGGCGTGCCTGGACGATCTGGCCGAGCTCCAGCGCTCGGCCTTCGTCCTGCGAGAGGTCCACGGGATCGAGGCGGAGGCGATCTGTAAGGACCTGGGGATCACGGCGTCTAATTTATGGGTGTTGTTGCACCGGGCCCGCCATCGGCTGCGCCGATGCCTCGAAAAGCGGTGGTTCGAATCCGCCCAGAGAAACCGAGATCCATGATCACCTGCCGCGAAGCCTCCCAGTTGATCTCCCGGGCCCGGGACGTGCGCCTCGCCTGGCGGGAGCGCTTGGCCCTGCGCCTGCACCTCCTCGCCTGCGAGATGTGCCGTCGCTACGGCCGGCAGATCGAATTTATCGGCAGGGCGGCGGGCATGCTGGAGGAGGCCCTGGAGCGCCACGGCGACCGCCTCGCCGGGCTGGACCAGCAACGTCGGGCCGAGATCCTGGAGGCGGTGCGCCGGCGCATCGCCGAAGAGGGAGCGCCCCCCCGGTCCGCCGGCCGTCCCAACGGCGCGGGCCACGAAAGAGAGGGCTGAATCTCGCCGCCGCCGGCGCGGCGGTTTCTTTCTTCGTCCCGCGCCTTTCTGTACCATGCAGGGCTGACCGGGGCGTGCCCGGCGCTTCCGCTTCCCCATGGATTCGATCGCGACTACGAGGCTTGCCCGCCCGGCCGGGGCGGGGCGCCCCTGAGGGCCGGCTTTGCTCGACGCTCCCACGCGCTCCGAGCGGCTCGGCGGCTGGACCCTGGTCGCCTTCGTGGTCCTGGTCATGGCCCACCAGATCCGGCCCGCCGTTCCCCTGGAGGCGGCGGGCGTGCTCGGCTGGACGGCCGCTTTGCTGCTCTGGCGCCGCCTGAGCGCCAAGCAGCGCATCCCGGTGCTGGCCATGCTGCTCCTGGGCGCGGCGGGCATCATGGCCGGCGCGCCGCTGGGGGAAGAGGCGCTGGTGCGCCAGGCCCTGACCCAAAACAACGCCCTGGTGGCGATGCTGATCGCCGTCTCCTTCCTCCAGCTCGTCACCCTCGCCCGGCCCACGGAGGAAGCGCTCCCCCACGGTCGCCGGGCCCTGGGGCGGACCCTGCTGGGGGTGCACCTCTTCGGCGGCGTCATCAACCTGTCCACCGTGCTGATCGTGGGCGAGCGGATCGCCCTGGGCGCCCGGCTGGGGCGCAGCCAGGTGATCGCCCTCTCCCGCTCCTTCGGTGCGGCGGCTTTCTGGTCCCCTTTCTGGGCGGCCATGGCCACGGCCCTTTCCTTTGCCCCTGGAGCGAATTTTGCGAAGCTGATGGGGGTGGGCGTGCCCTTCGCCGCCCTGGGGCTCTTCTTCACCTGGCTAGACCTCACCTCCGGGGATCCCGCCCGGGGCGAAGGCTTCCGGGGCTATCCCATGCACCTGGACTCCCTGGCGCTGCCCCTCTCGCTGGCGGCGGGCGTGATCGCCCTCCACGCCCTCATTCCCGGCTGGTCGGTCCTGTCGGGCGTCACCCTGCTGGCGCCCCTCGCGGCCGTGGCGCTGCTTCTCCTGCGCAGCGGCCCGGGCGCTGCGGCCCGGCGTCTCTCTCGCCACGTGACTACCCGGCTTTCGGGCATGGCGGGGGAAGTCCATCTGTTCCTCTCGGCGGCGGTGTTCGCCTCCGGGCTGGGCGCCGTGCTCAAGCTGCTGGGGCCGGGGCTGCCGTTCCACGGGTTCGGGCCCCTGGAAGCTTCCCTGGTCCTGGGGCTGATCGTGGCCTTGTCCCTGGTGGGGATCCACCCGGTCATATCGGTGGCCACCGCCAGCGCCTGGCTCGCGCCGGTCGCCCCCCACCAGGATCTCCTGGCCCTGACCATTCTCATGGCATGGGGCATTGCCACCCCCTGCAACCCCTTCTCGGGACTGGCCCTGGCCCTCCAGGGGCGCTTCGGCGTGCAGGGGCGCAAGCTCCTCGCCTGGAACGCGGCTTACGCCTTGCGCATGGTGGCGGCCGGGGCGGTGGTTTTATGGCTGTTCGCCGCCCTGATCCTGTGAGCGGATCCGGTCCCTTCCTGGACCCGTGATCGGGCCGGTTCCTCGGGCCGTTCCTCAGCCGGCGGCCTGATCGGCGCTGCAGACCCGGTCCCGCCCGCCCTGCTTGGCGTGATAGAGGGCCCGGTCCGCCCGTTGGACCAGGTCCCGGGCGGCGGCCTCGGAGGAACCCGGGCCCGGGCGCAGCACCGCCACGCCCGCCGAGAGGGTGATGCGGATTTCCTCCCCGTGCATCAGCCGGAACGGCGTCCCGCCGATGGCGCGGCGCACCCGTTCGGCGATATGGCGGGCGAGATCCTCGTCCGTGCCGCCGAGCAGCACGGCGAACTCCTCGCCCCCGTAGCGGGCCAGCGCATCGGTCAAGCGCAGCTCCCGCTTGATGCGGGAGGCCGCCTCCCGCAGGACCCGGTCCCCCTCCTGGTGCCCGTAGACGTCGTTGACGTGCTTGAAGCGATCGATGTCCAAGAGCAGGCAGGCGAGGGGCTCTCCTTTGCGGGCCGCCCGGGCGACTTCTTCCCCCAACCGCTCCTCGAAGTAGCGCCGGTTGTGGACGCCGGTTAAGGCGTCGGTGATGCCCAGGTGCTTCAGCCGTTCGCTGTAGGTAGCGTTCTCCAGACACACGGCCGCCACCGCCGCCAGGTGCATCAGGAAGTCGGTGCCCAGGCCCGGGGCGTAGCGCTGGGGTTCCCTGGCGCCCAGGGTGAGCACGCCCATCAGCCGCTCCCGGCGCAGCAGGGGCAGCACCGCGCAACTGCGCGGCGATCCCCCCGAGAACAGCCCGCCGTGGAGGGCGGGATCGAAGGGCCCGAGCCAGGGAGAACGGCGCGGTCCGAGGAGCCGTTCCAGGCCACCCAGGTCATCCGCGAAGACCAGGTCGGGAAACTCCGCCGGATCGACTTCCAGGGTTTCCAGGGTACGCCTCAGCTCGAAATCCCCATCCAGCAGCACCAGGCTGACCCATGCCAGACGTAGCAGGCGGCGGGTACGGTGAAAGAGGGCCTCGAACAAGGCGGCAAAGCCCACCGCGCCGATCAAGGCCAGTTCGCATTGCTGGAAGCGGCGCAGGACCTGCTCGTTGTCCCGGGCCTGGGTGGTGAGAAACTCCAGTTGGCGCCGCAGGCCGTCGATGAGCTGGTACTCGTTGGAATCGGGAGGCATGGCTGGGAAGGAGGGCGGTTTACCCACGGACAGCGCTCGCGGCGGACTCAAGCCGCCCGGCGGTAATGAAAAAGCGCGCTCGCGAAGGCGGAAGCGCGCTTTTCATGGAATTCGGTAGGCCTTGTTGCTAGGCCGGGATATCCGGGGTGAGCCGGCGTTCCAGCAGGGCAATGTGGTCTTTAAGGTAAAGTTTTCGTTTCTTGAGGCGCCGCAACTGCAGCTCGTCCTGGTAGACGTCCTCGGACAAGCGCTTGATGATGTCGTCCAGATCTCGGTGCTCCAGCTCCAGTTCCTTGATTTTGCGCTTGATTGCTTCGATTTCCTCCTCTTCCATGGCGTATCCTCCGCTCACGAACATCGATCGCCTCCTTTCGGCCAAAGGTGCGGGCGGACGCCGGGATCCCGGGGCGACCCGCCCGCGGTTGAGGTTCCGAACGGCTTTTCGCTAGCATACTCCCGCCGTTCGACAATGGGTACACCCCCACGCCGCGAGGCCGGCGGCCGCGACCCATCTCTTTGAAAAGGAGGCCTGAATGCCGCACGCGATACGCTTCTACGAGACCGGGGAACCGGAGGTGCTGCGCTGGGAGGAAATCCAGGTGGGCTCTCCCGGCCGGTGCGAAGTGCGCCTGCGGCACACCGCCGTGGGGCTCAATTTCATCGATGTCTACCACCGCAGCGGGTTGTACCCGGTCTCCCTTCCTGCCACGCCCGGGCTGGAAGCGTGCGGCGTGGTGGAGGAAGTGGGCGAGGGCGTGACCGAGCTCAAGCCCGGCGACCGGGTGGCGTACGCCTCGCCCCCCATGGGAGCGTATGCGGAAGCGCGGCTCATGCCCGCGGACCGTTTAGTCAAGGTGCCCGAAGGGATCAGCGACCTGCAGGCCGCCTCCATGATGCTCAAGGGCATGACGGCTGAATACCTGGTGCGCCGCACTTTCCGGGTCGGGTCGGAGCACACCGTCCTGGTACATGCGGCGGCGGGCGGCGTGGGGCTGATTCTGTGCCAGTGGGCCCGGGCGCTGGGAGCGACCGTGATCGGCACCGTGGGCAGCGACGAGAAGGCGAAGCTCGCCGAGGCCCACGGCTGCAAGTATCCCATCGTCTACACCCGGGAGAACTTCGTCGCCCGGGTGCTGGACATCACCGGCGGGCGCAAGTGCGACGTGGTCTACGACTCGGTGGGCAAGGATACCTTCATGAAGTCCCTGGATTGCCTGCGGATGTTCGGCATGTTGGTCTCCTTCGGCCAGTCTTCCGGCCCCGTGCCGCCCCTTGACGTGGGAGTGCTTTCCGCCAAGGGGTCGCTCTATCTCACGCGCCCCACGCTGATGCACTACACCGCCAAACGGGAAGACCTGGTGATGTCGGCCAACGCCCTGTTCCAGATGGTGCTGGACGGCAAGATCCGCATCGAGATCAACCAGACCTATCCCCTCAAGGAGGCCGCCCAGGCCCACCGGGACCTGCAAGCGCGCAAGACCACCGGCTCGACGGTGTTCGTCGTGTGATCGATGACGAGGCGGCGGTCAAATCCGTCGCCCGGCACGCTCATTTTCCACCCTGCTTCACCCTTCCGACAGGGTGGCGATGATGGGGCAGGCGAGCTTACCGCGGCGCGCGTGGCACTCGCCGATTAGGGCCTTGAGCACCCGGCGCATGCGCTGGAGGTCCGCGATGCGGCTCTCCACCGCCGCGAGCTTGGCCGTGGCCAGCCGCTGCGCCTCGGCACAACTTCGCCCGTCCTCGAGGGCGAGGAGGTTGCGGACTTCCTCCAGGGTGAAACCGAGCTGCTGCGCCCGCTTGATGAAGCGCACCCGGTCCACGGCCGTCCGGGGGTAGCGGCGCACGCCCCCGAAGGGCTTTTCCGGTTTATCCATGAGCTTGCGCCGCTGGTAGAAGCGGATCGTCTCCACGTTGACTCCGGCGGCGCGGGCCACCTGCCCGACGGTCAACGTGTCCGCCGGTCCCGGTCCTTTCATCTTCGCCATGATCGCTCCTTGACTGCGGACTATGGTACGCAATGCAGGCTATCCCCGTCCGAACCGTTTGGGAAGAAGGGGGCATCGTGACTTCTCTGCACATCGCGATTATCGGCAGCGGCTCGGCGGCGTTCGCCTGCGCCATCCGCGCCGCCGAGGAAGGGGCGCGGGTTACCATGATCGAGCGCGGAACCTTGGGCGGCACCTGCGTCAACGTGGGTTGCGTGCCTTCCAAGGTGCTCATCCGCGGCGCGGAGATCGCCCGCTTGCAGGCGGCTCACCCGTTCGACGGCCTGGAGCGGCGCCGGCCGGTCATTCGCCGGGACGCGATGGTGGCCCAGCAGCAGGCGCTGGTGGATCGGTTGCGCCACGCCAAGTACCGCCGCGTCCTGGAGGAAAACCCTAACATCCGGCTGCTAGAGGGATCGGCGCGGTTTCGCGACTCCCACTCCCTCGCCGTCACCCGCCGCGACGGCCGGGAGGAGACCGTCGCCGCTGATCGCTTTCTCATCGCCACCGGCGCTTCCCCCGCTATCCCGCCGATCCCCAGCCTGGCCGGTACACCTTACTGGACTTCTACCGAGGCCCTGGTGGCGGAGGAAGTTCCCGAACACCTGATCGTGCTGGGGGGCTCCGCCGTCGGGCTGGAGATCGGCCAGGCGTTCTTGCATCTGGGCGCCCGGGTGACCATCGTCGAGCTTCTCTCCCTGTTGCCCAGAATGGATCCCGACTTGGGAGCAGGGCTTCAGCACGTGCTGGAGGAAGAAGGCGCGCGAATCCTCACCCGGACCGAAGTTAAGCGGGTCGCGTACGCGGGCGGGCGCTTTACTCTCGATGCTGGGGCTGAGCAGATCACCGGCGACCGGCTGCTGGTGGCCACCGGCCGGCGGGCCAACACCCTGGGGCTCGGACTTGCGGAAATCGGGGTCGAGACCGACCGGGCGGGCGCCGTCCTAGTCGACCAGGGCCTGCGTACTTCGGTGCCCCATATCTACGCCGCGGGCGACTGCACGGGCTTTCCCCAATTCGTGTACGTGGCGGCGGCGGCCGGCACCCGGGCCGCCATTAACATGCTGGGCGGGGATGCGCGCCTGGACCTCTCCACCATGCCCGCAGTGGTTTTCACTTCGCCCCAAGTGGCGGCGGTGGGGTTGACCGCGGAGGAGGCCCGGACGAGGGATTTCGAGGCGGAAAGCCGGACCTTGCGCCTGGAAGACGTTCCCCGGGCGCTCGCCAACTTCGATACCCGGGGCTTCGTCAAGCTGGTCGCGGAGCGGGGAAGCGGGCGACTGCTCGGCGCCCATGTGCTTGCCCCCGAGGCGGGGGAGATCATCCAGGCGGCCGCTCTCGCGCTGCGTGCCCGGATGACCGTGGCCGAGCTGGCCGATCAGCTTTTCCCCTACTTGACCATGGTGGAAGGCTTCAAGCTCTGCGCCCAGACGTTTACCAAGGACGTCAAGAAACTCTCCTGCTGCGCGGGATGAGGCAAGAGAAAGAGGCAATGAAGACATACACGATCTCGAAACTGGCTCGGAACGCCAAGGTCAGCATCCATCTCGTGCACAACTATACCGAGCGTGGATTGCTAAGGGCATGTGGCCGCACGCTCTCTGGTTATCGCATTTATGACGCGAGCGACCTGGAGCGCCTGCGATGGATCCGCGCGGGGAGAGCGGCTGGCATTCCTCTCGATGCGTTGGCTGAAGTTGTTCACGCGCTGGACGAGGACGACGAACGACGAATGGCTCGCGGTGTCGCGACGATCCGAGCGTATATCGCAGGCGTGCGCAGCGCGTTGGCTGTTCTGGATGCCGCACTGATCGTCCTTCGGAAGCCGCCTGGACCCAGCAAAGAGGCCGTGGGCATCCCACGACCCACGCCCCGTGTGCGCCGATCGGCCAGCACACTCGGGACGCTTGAGCCGATTACCGCTTCGGAAGCCGAAATGCCCTCGGGCGCTTGACATTGTACTTAGGTACCTTCTCTAGCATTCGCCACGATATTCATACCTTGGAGGTGATCGATGTCGCGAGTCAAAGACCATGCGTTGGAAGCTGGAACACTCAAGGCGGAGCGTGCTTTGAACAGCCGCCAAAGTGCCAAAGAAAAACTCGTAGGCGGTGCGCTGGCGGGAGGGGTGCTTGCCGCGGTCGGTGCATCGCTGTGCTGCCTGGGACCTCTGGTCCTAGTGAGCCTGGGCTTCGGGGGCGCCTGGATGGCGAACCTGACCGCGCTCGAGCCCTATCGACCCTTGTTTCTCGTCGCCGCGGTGACCGCCCTGGTTCTCGCCTACCGCAAGCTCTACCGCGCCCGGCCGGAGCAAGCGTGCGCCTCCGGCGCTGTCTGCGCGACGCCGCGCGTCGATCGCCTGTACAAGGCTTTGTTTTGGGCCGTCTCCGCGCTGGTCTTGCTGGCCGGGGCTTCACCCTACCTTGCCCCCCTGTTCTACTGATTCACCCTATGTATAGGAGATCCAGGAGATGAGTATGCGTGGGTTGACGTTTGCCGCCGTCTTCGGCCTGGGCGTGCTGATGAGCACGCCGGCTTTCCCGGCTACGCAAACCGTCGTGCTCGAGGTGCCGAGCATGACGTGCTCAGCTTGCCCGATCACGGTGAGGAAGAGTCTGGAAAGAGTTCCTGGCGTACTCAAGGCCAAGGTGACCTATGAGCCCAAGGAAGCCGTAGTCACCTACGACGATAGCAAAACCTCGCCTGACGCGCTAATGCGAGCGACCGCCGAGGCGGGTTATCCCTCATTCATCAAAGAGGGAGCAAGGCGATGACGGTGACTCATAGGCTTGGGATCTCGGGGATGACCTGCGACCACTGCGCGCAGGGGATCGAGAAAACACTTGCCAGCGTCGCTGGCGTGATCAAGGCCGTTGTCTCGTACCCTGACGGAATCGCTCACATTCAAACCACAAGTGAAGTGGTAGCCTCTGAGCTCGTCGAGGCGATCGAAGCTAAAGGCTATAAAGTGTGGCTTCCGGATCAGCGCGTAGCTGCCGAGGCAAAAGAGAAACCGCGCGTGCGCGAGGGGCCCCTCTTGGGGGTCGTCAAGGACCTCTTCGGTCGTCAGCACAAGAAGCCGGCCCAGTTGCACATTGCGATCATCGGAAGCGGCGGGGCGGCCTTCGCCGCGGCCATCCGCGCTGCCGGGGAGGGTGCTCGAGTGACTCTAATCGAGCGCGGCACGCTGGGGGGAACGTGTGTCAACGTGGGTTGCGTGCCCTCCAAGATCTTGATCCGGGCGGCGCATGTGGCGCATCTCCAGGCACACCATCCATTTGATGGTCTGGCGAGACAGCCGGCCGTGGTGGAACGCACAAGGTTAGTCGCGCAGCAGCAAGCCAGGGTCGAGGCGCTGCGTCACGCTAAGTATGAGAGCATACTTAAAGCCAACCATGGAATAACATTTGTTAGGGGTTTTGCGCGTTTCAAAGATGCTCACACGCTGATTGTGGTGCGGCCCGACGGCAGGGAATTGGAACTGCGGACGGACCGGATATTGATCGCCACGGGCGCTTCGCCGGCTGTTCCCGCCACGCCCGGCCTGGAGAGCACCCCTTACTGGACGTCGACCGAGGCACTGGCTGCGCAGCGGTTGCCCAGGCACCTGATCGTTTACGGCGGCTCAGTGGTCGCTGTGGAGTTGGGACAAGCTTTTCTGCGCCTAGGCTCCAAGGTGACCCTCGTCGCTCGTTCGACCCTGTTGTCGAAGGAAGATCCGGCGATCGGCGAGGGGCTCAAGGCGGCGTTGGAAGGTGAAGGCATGCGCGTGCTCACGCATACCGCGCCCAGGTATGTGGGCTTCGACAACGAGCGGTTCACTGTCGATGTGGGCGGCGAAAAGCTGATCGGCGACCGCTTGCTGGTGGCGACGGGCCGTAAGCCAAACACCTCTGCGCTGGATTTGGACAAGGCGGGCGTCAAGACCGATGCCAACGGCGCCATCATTGTGGACGAGCACATGCGTACGTCCATTGAACACATCTATGCTGCTGGCGATTGCACGACCCTGCCGAGCTACGTATACGTGGCGGCCGCGGCTGGCACTCGGGCGGCGCTCAACATGCTGGGCGGCGCGGAAACCCTCGATCTATCAGCGATGCCGGCAGTGGTGTTCACCGATCCGCAAGTGGCGACGGTGGGCTTGACTGAAGCCCAGGCGACCAAACTGGGCATCGAGGCGGAGAGCCGCATCCTTGCCTTGGATAACGTGCCGCGGGCGCTCGCGAACTTCGATACGCGTGGATTCATCAAACTGGTCGCGGAGCGGAGCTCCGGCCGTCTGATCGGTGTTCAGGCGCTCGCGGCGGAGGCGGGCGAACTGATCCAGGCTGCCGCGCTTGCCATCGGAAACCGCATGACGGTGCAGGCCTTGGCGGGCCAATTGTTCCCTTACCTCACCATGGTCGAAGGACTGAAGCTCTGCGCTCAAACCTTCACCAAGGATGTGAGACAGCTCTCGTGTTGCGCAGGGTGAGCGAGCGGCGCAATGACGAAGAGCAGGACAGGACCCTATGCTAGCGGATCTAATCAAGCAATTCGGCAGCGTTTTTGGAGCGGGGTTCGCCGCCGCGTGCTGCCTCGGCGTGAGCGCGGCGCTCTCGGCGGTCACCGCTATCGGCGCGGGCTTCCTGATCAACGACGCGTTTCTGATCCCGCTTTATGGAGCGCTCCTCGGACTGAGCGTCTGGCTCCTTTATCGTTCGACACGGGCCCACGGCAGCCCCGCTCCGTTCTACCTGGGGCTGAGCGGGGCAATCGTCGCGCTCGTGGGGTTATGGGTCGGCCCTTTTTTGGTTTACGGGGGGCTTGCGGCGATTGTCGCCGGGAGCGTCTGGGATTTTCAAAGGAAGCGCCGGCAACGCGCTTGTTCGAGTAATTGATGTTTATCGGCCCGGGCCCATTGGCGTTTCTTCCATAGGGGAGGTCACGCCGTGAAGAAATCGGACAACATGCGCTCGTTCCGTCTCGGGGCGTACTCGTCCATGTCCGCCAGTGTACTCAGAGTCTCCTTAGGCTGCCGGGCCGCTCCGGGACTCGGTTGCGGTTCGCGCGCCAAACCGTTGTTAGAAGCGCTGGAGCGGGAATCCTCCGTCGCGCAGGCCTGGCTCCACCGCTCTGGGACGATGCTGTGCTTGGTGTGGAAGAGTGCAACCCCCAGCGCTCAAACGCTGAAAGCGCTTCTTCTAGTCCACGGTCTGACAATGGAGGAGGAGATAAAGGGAATTGAGCGGGAGCAGGCGTTGAAAGATCTTGTTTTCGGCATCGGCTGGTATCGTGGAGCGCAGGTGGATCGGCTCAGCGAAGAAGAGGCCGAAGTCATAGCGGCGAGGCTAGTGCGTAGATTACGCAAGAGGCTACCGCTGCCCGATGGGCAAAGCGAAACGCTACAGGCTGCTTTCGCCGAGGTTTGCCGACACGAGTTCATCAACTACTCCCCGGAGCCGGAACAGGCACGCCGAGAGAGAATATTCCAAGGAACCATGGCGGCCGGGAGGCGATATCTCAGCATAGGGCAGCTTGGCGTGCTGCAAAAAGTGATCTCGGCGGGGTACCGTCCGATTTCGGACAGGGATTGACTCAATGGTGGAAGTGGGTCGAGCGCAGCGCAGGGCCCGGGTCCTCGAATCGCTGGACCGACTCCGGCGCGATTTTCCCCTGGAGGAGCGGATCAAGCGGGCTCAGCCAGCAGTGCAGGCCGTGTATGCCCAGGTGATTTTGCATTGGGTGCGCCATGGGATGCCGCCGCGAGCCGACATAGCGCCCCTTGCGGTTCTCGACGAGCTGACTGCGATGGACGCCTTGGTGATAGGCGAAAGCGGCATTGGTTGCTATCCCTTCAGCGCGCGCAAGACCGGCATCCGGGTGCAGTATTCGGGCAGCCCTGTCTACGCGATGTGCGCCATCGACGCGCTTGCCATCCCGCGGCTGGTCCGGCGGCCGGTTCGCATCGAAGCGCGCTGCACAGTTTGCCGGTGCCGCCTAGCCTGCGATCTGGAGGCCAACGGCGCCCTGCCCCATGATTTCGACCGAGGAATCCGCATCCTGTGGGAGCCATCCGCGTCTCACGCGGGCCCGTGCTGCGACAGCTTGTGTGCCGGGATTACCTTCATCTGCCGCTACTGCTCGGTCCCGGGAGAGTCCGCCGCTTTTTCGTTGCCTGAAGCCGCAGCGATCGGGAACGCGTTTTTCGCGTTCCAGCACAAGCTCTTAGAGCACTACGGGCCTCTGTGACAGCGCTACACGAATCGGGAGCAGTCGGTGTCTACCATCTCTAGCGATAGGGCTTCGGCTGGAACAAGGCCGGTCGATCCTGCCCTTGGGATCGAGCCGCCGGTAGCGCTGGTCCTGTGCGGCGGCAACAGTCGGGGTGCCTTGCAGGTCGGCTTCTACTGGGCGTTGTGGGAGCTGGGGTTGCGCCCCGATTTCGTCATTGGAAGCTCGATCGGTGCCTTGAATGGAGCGTTCATCGCGGCAGGAATGAGCCCGGATGCGCTGGCGGAGCTTTGGCTCAAATTCCGGCGCAGGGATGCCCTCTCGTGGAACCTGCCGTGGCTGTTCGGCTTGCGTGACCAACCCGGGCTGTTCAGCCTGGAACGTCTGCGTCGAACCCTGCGGCAAGCCCTCCCTGTCCAGCGCTTCGAAAAGCTCGAGATGCCATTGACCGTGGTGACCACCGATCTGCAGCTCGGCGCGCCCGTTTACTGGTCTGGCAGTGGGGATCTCATCGAGCCCGTCGTGGCTAGCATGAGTCTCCCGGGGCTGTTTCCGCCTGTCGTCATCGGCGCCCACCAGCATGTAGACGGCGGTGTGGCCAACAAGGCCCCCCTGGACAGGGCTTACGAATTAGGCGCCCGTACCGTGCTGATGATCGAATGTGTCTGCTGCGATCCGGTCCTGAAACGCTACATTAGCCTGCTCGAAGTAATGACCCGGAGTTTTTCCATCGCCATGGACAGCAAGTACAACGTCGATCTCGAGCGGTTGGGCTCTCTGGTTCGTATCCATGTGGTGCGTCCCAGGCTGGCCTGGGATATCGGGCTGCTCGACTTTTCCTACACGGCAGAGCTGATCGAGGCGGGCTACCGGCAGAGCATCGAGTATCTTGTCCCCCTTGCGCAGGCGCAGAATGCCCTGACGTGTGCTCCTGTAGTTCCGGGAGCGAGCGGAACGGACACGCTCACCGGCCTGGTAGAGAGAAGCTCATGACCAGCCGCGCCCTGACCATCGGAAAGCTGGCCAAAGCGGCCGGCGTGATCGTCGAGACGATCCGCTATTACCAAAGAATCGGCCTGATCGAACAGCCGCAGAAGCCTGCTTACGGCTTCCGCCATTATCCGCAGGATACGGCGGATCGGGTGCGGTTCATCAAGCGGGCCCAGCAGCTTGGGTTCAGTCTCGACGAGATCAGGGAACTGCTTGCGCTGGACGCGGGACGCTGCGACGACGCGCGGCGGCTCGCCGCGAACAAGCTTACCCAGATTGGCGCGCGCATTGCCGCCCTTCAGGCCCTGCAGCACACGCTGCAGGTGATGATGGAAGCTTGCGAACGAAAAGAAGCGGGCCTTAAGTGCCCGGTCGTCGAGGCGCTCATCGGGAATCGGCAGGACATGGACAGACGCCGGAACGGGGCTCCGGTGAAGCGCGCGGTAAAATGATGCCCGATGTGACGGCCTTGCGACTCGCGCTCCAACAGGGCGAGCTGCGGCTTTATTATCAGCCCTCGGTGGATCTGCGCTCAGGAGTCGTGAACGGGGTGGAGGCGCTTCTCCGATGGGAACGGCCGGGGCGGGAGATCCGGTTGCCTTCGACGTTCATCTCCCTCGCCGAGGAGTCCGGGCTCATCGTGTCTCTCGGCGTCTGGGTATTGCGCACCGCGTGCGAGCAAGCCAAGGCTTGGCAAAGGAACAGCCTGAGCGGATTGACCGTCGCGGTCAACGTCTCGCCCTGGCAGTTCCAGGAAGGGCACCTGCACGAGACGGTGGCCAGGATCCTGGGGGAGACGGGCCTTGCGCCCGAGGGGCTTGAGCTCGAGATTACCGAGAGCATCGCCATGGCGCGCGAGGAACACGCCATTGCATCCCTCAAGGCGTTGAAGGCAATGGGCGTGAACCTCTCGATCGACGATTTCGGCACGGGCTATTCGTCGCTCGCTCAGCTCCAGTGCTGTCCGGTAAGCAAGCTCAAGATCGATAGTTCGTTTGTCGGCAATCTTGCACGCAACACGCCGGACAAAGCGATCGTCCAAGCGATTGTCTTTCTCGGTCATAGCCTTGACATGAGGGTCACGGCCGAAGGCGTGGAGACCGAGCAACAGCTCGAACTGCTGCGCGGTTATGGCTGCGACGAAATCCAGGGATTCCTCGTGAGCCCGGCCGTGCGTGCAGAGATGGTTCCCGGCGAGCTAAAGCGTTGGGGGATCAAAGCCGCATCGGAGCGTGAGCCGTGTCCTCGAGACCGCTGACGGTTGGACAGCTTGCCCGCAAGACCGGCGTCACGGCCAGGGCGATCCGGCATTCCGAGCGTCTGGGGCTGATCAAGGCCGCGGGTCGCACGGGCGCGAACTACCGGGTTTTCGGCGCCGGCAGCGTTACCCGCCTGAACTTCATTGCGAGATGTCGTTCCCTGGGCTTCTCTCTCCCGGAGGTCAAGGATCTGCTTTAGGTCATGGAGGGTCCTCGTTACACCTGCGCTTAGGTCGAGAACCTTGCGAGGCAGCACCTGAATCTCGTCGATGCAAAGCTTAGAGAGCTCTTGGCGGTACGCCGCGCACTTGCTCGAGAGCTTAACCGTTGCACCGGCGAGGAAGTTCCCGATTGCCGGCTGCTGGAACACCTTCAGCGAGCACAGCCATAGAAATCGGGCCGGCGTGCGGACGCGAACCCCCGCAAAGGCCGTCCTAGCACGCCGGCCGATCAGGGCGCATGAGGGCCCTTAACTTTTTTCCGTCCACCCGGGGATGTGGTTGGTTGTAGTGTGGGGTGCTGAACGATAGGAGGGAAGGATGTCAAAGCGTCAATGGATCGTTGTGCAAGTGGAGGGTATGACTTGCGACGGTTGCGCTGCCCATGTGCGGAAAGCGCTTTCCGCAATGGAGGGGGTCGAAGAAGTCCGGCTGCCCAATTGGCAGGCTGGCAAGGCGGAAGTGCTGGTCAAAGGCGAGCTGGCCGACGAGACCATCGCCCGTGCGGTCGAAAGCGCAGGTTACCGGGCGCTCGTGCGCGAGCGACGCGAGCTGGACGCCGGGCGCAAGGTTCCGCAGAGCGAGGCGACAGACTACGACCTCGTGATCGTGGGCGGCGGCTCGGCGGCCTTCGCTGCGGCGATCAAGGGCGCCGAGCTGGGCGCCAAGGTTGCCATCGTCGAGCACGGCACCCTCGGCGGCACCTGTGTCAACATCGGGTGCGTGCCGTCCAAGACGCTCATCCGCGCGGCCGAGCACTGCTACCACGCTGCCTATTCCGCCTTTGAGGGACTGGGCGCTTGTCCGCCACCTCAGGACTGGCAGCGCGTCGTCCGGCAGAAAGACGAGCTGGTCGCCGCCCTGCGGCAGGGCAAGTACGTCGACGTAGCAAGCGCTTATCCCGGCATCACCATCGTGAAAGGCCACGCCGAGCTCACGGGCGGCCACGGCGTCGCCGTGGACGGCAAGCCCTTGAGCGCTGCCAAGCTCCTGGTGGCCACGGGCTCGAAGCCCTGGGCACCGCCGATTCCGGGTCTTGCCGAGTCGAGCTACCTCGACAGCACCGACGCCCTGAGCCTGGAGCGCTTACCCGCGACCCTTGCGGTGATCGGTGCTGGTGCGATCGGGCTCGAGCTCGCGCAGCTCTTCAACCGCTTCGGCGTCAAGGTCACGCTCCTCGAGGCCGGCCCCCGCATCGCACCTCAGGAGGAGCCCGAAATCGGGAAGGCCCTGTGCCGCTACCTCGAGGAAGAAAAAATGCAGGTGCTTTGCGGCGCGGCGATCGAGCGTGTGAGCCGGAGCGAGGCCGGCTACCGGCTTGAGGCCGTCGTGGATGGCAAGATCCGCGCGATCGAATCCGAGCAGTTGCTCGTTGCCACCGGCCGTCGGCCGACCACGGCCGGCTTCGGCCTCGAGCGTGCCGGGGTGAAGCTCGGCGAAAGGGGCGAGATCCTCGTCGACCGGCACTTGCGCACCGATAACCCGGATATTTTCGCCGCCGGCGACTGCATCGGCGATCCCATGTACGTTTATGTGGCGGCTTACGCCGGAAGCCTCGCCGCCGAGAACGCTCTCACCGATGCGGGCCGGATCTACGATCTCGTGCCGCTGCCGCGGGTGACCTTCACCGACCCCCAGATCGCCAGCGTCGGTCTGACCGAAGCTCAGGCGCGGGCCGAAGGCAGAAAAGTGCGCGCGTCGGTGCTGTCGCTCAGCGAGGTTCCCCGCGCTATCGCGGCTCGGAATACGAAAGGGCTTATCAAGCTGGTGGCCGAGGAGGACACCGGCAAGCTGCTTGGCGCTCACGTGCTGGCGGCCGAGGCTGGCGAAGTGACCCAGGAGGCCGTCCTTGCCATCCGCTTCGGCTTGCGGGTGCAGGACCTCGTCGAGACGTTCCACCCATATCTCACCATGGTCGAGGGCCTGAAACTCGCCGCGATAACGTTCACCAAGGACGTGAAGCAGCTCTCCTGCTGCGCTGCGTAGCCGGGCTCACCTTGTGTTATCCCTATCGGCATCGGGGTTAGGCTCGCTTGCCAGGGGTGCCGAAGTCTTGAGAAAAACCCTGCTTGACTCTGTATCCGAGTACCGCGTCTAGCCTTTGATACGAGGGCGCCCTGTGAGCAAGCATGGCACCATGAGTCAAAGCGGTATGACGGGAGACACCATGCCCCCCAACCATCGCATCGCCCAGCCGGTCAATGGCGGTCGCCCGCTGGGGGGACAGGTAGACCCCGCATCGCTGCAGCCCCATCTTGGTTACCTGTACCGCTTCGGGTTGGCACTAGCCCGCGACCCCGAGATGGCGCGCGAGGCGGTCCAGGAAGCCCTGGTCTGCGCGTTAGAGAATCTGGCGTCGTTCGAGGGGCGCTCGTCGCTGCGTTCGTGGCTGGCCAGTATTGTCAAGCACCAGATCATTGATTTGCAGCGGGAAGCCACGCGGCGGGTAGCGATTGACTTCTCGCCGGACTGGGAGAGCGATGAAGAAAGCGCACAAGGGGAGCTTGCCCATGGAGCGACGAGGGATTTTATCGTCGACGGGCGCACGCCGGAGCAGGCGATGGAGGCTCGCGAGCTCTGGAACGTGGTTGGCCGCTGTCTCTCCGGAATGCCCGAGAAGCGAGCGCAAGCCTTCGTCCTACGGGTGCTCATGGGCGAACCCCTCGGCGTAGCCTGTAAGGCGGCAGACGCGGTTTCTATGAACGCCTGTTCAGCGATGCTGTGGCGAGCGAAAGCCTGTCTGCGACGGTGCCTTGTGCGGGCCGGTTACATGACTTCGTGTGCCCCGGCAGAGAATTGTTGCTGCACGTCGCGTGCAGGGTCGGCGGGGGAGGGGGCCGCCTCCCAGGAAGGTGACGGCCTAAGACGGAAAAAGATGCGAGGAGGGTGACCTTATGAGTAACAGTGTGAATATCGGTACCGCACTTCCTAGGTTGAAAATCACACGGGATCCCATTTTGGCGAGACCGGCTTTCCTCGCGCCGGGGATGCTCAAACCGGATGCGCTCGCCCTGAACGTCATGACCGACTTTCGGCAGGTAACCCCGATCACCGTGGACGGCGGGATTTCCATCGACCAGGCTCTGCAGCACATGATCCATTCAGGCGTGCGGCTGCTGTTCGTGACCGGCCGCGATGCCCGCTTGATCGGGCTCATCACCGCCGACGATATCCAGGGGGAGAAGCCGTTGCGATACCTGCAGGCGATCGAATGCAAGGATCGGAGCTGTTCCCGGCGCGATGTCCTGGCCCGGAACATCATGACGCCCGTGGCCGACTGGGAAGTACTGGACTACGAGGCCGTGCGCCGGGCGAGCATCGCCCAGGTGGTCGCCACCTTCAAGGCCACAGGATGTCGCCACTTGGTGGTGGTCGAATGCCCACCCGAGCCTGGCCGGTGCATCGTGCGGGGCCTTTTTTCGGCGAGCCGGCTCGAGCGGGAGCTCGGCCTGGGTATCGATGTTCTGTGCATGGCCAAGAGTTTCGCCGACATCGAACGAGTGCTCGCACATCCTCATGGCGAGTGCGACTGAAAGGTTTGACCGAGATTCGTGGAGGAAAATCGAATGAACTCCGAAAAAAGCGCCGTCCGGCGGCGAGGCGGTTACGCCATGATGTTCCTCGCTGCGCTGACCTGCCCTTGCCACTTGCCTGTTCTTGCGCTTTTGCTCTCGGGGACTGCAGCGGGCGCCTACCTGACCGAGCACATGGGAGTGGCGTTGACGGTGCTGGGGGCCTTGTTCCTGCTCTCGCTGTCCGCCGCCATGCGGCTGTTGCGGAATGACGCTGCGCGAGGAGGATCGAATTTGTAGTTTTTTGCAAAGCTCAAAAGGAAAGGTGAGCATGAATGGGTAGAACCTATCTCAAAATTGTTGTCTGCGCGCGTATGAGTTTCTAGAATTGGGTTCATGCTGCGTTTGAGCGACGAACGATGGGAGCGAATTCGGGAGCATTTCCCCGAGGAGAACATCCCCGAAGGTCGCGCAGAGCGCAAGCCCGTGC
>NZ_JBRBEM010000020.1:0-46527 GCF_052805615.1 Pelomicrobium sp. P1 | reverse complement strand
GCGGGGCGCCCTCCGGGCACGTGATCAACATCCGGGAAGTGCGCCTGGCGGCGGGGGCGGAGTTCGTGGTCATGATCTGCGGCGACATCATGACCATGCCGGGGCTGCCCAAGGTGCCCTCGGCCGAAAAAATCGACCTGGACGAAAACGGCAAGGTGGTGGGATTGTTCTAGCAAATCTGGATTGACATAGCTGCGAATATCATCGACGGAGTGGTGATCGCGAGCGGTACTTGGAGGCGATGAAGGAAAGGGCGTCTTGGATCACTCCGGTGCCGGGGGCGTGGGGCCGATGACGGCGACCATGCTGCTCGGTAACATCATCGCCGCCGCCGAGCGCGCCTGAGCATGACTTGTTCGGGGGTTCCATCAGGGTGGAGCCCGGGCTGCCGTCTGATAATCAGTCGGCGAGGCTTGGCGGCAGGCGCTTCATCGGATCATGGAAGGGCCGCCGCGCCACGCATCCGGTCACAACGTACCGTCATCCAACAAGCGCTGGATTTCCTCAGGGCTTGCGATCGTTATCCTTCTGCCGTCGACACTGACCCAGCCCCTCCGTTGAAACACCTGCAGGCTTTCATTCACTCTCTGGCGAGAAGCGCCAATCATGTTTGCGAGCTCCTGGTGGGTGATTTTGACCCTGAGCTCGATTCCCTTCTCGCACGGATAACCCCAATTCTGCGCCAGGCGCAGCAGCAGTCGCGCCAGGCGCACATTTGTCTTTAAGGACACCTTGTCTGTCATCGCGTCGCAGGCGAGGCGTAGTCGCGCGCCCATCAGTCGAATGACGTTTATTGCGAGCTGCGGATGCGCCTTTAGTACCTGCTCGAACGCTTTGCGTGGAATCGTGAAAACCGTCGATCGTTCTACGGCCTGGCCATACACCGATTGCTCGAAAGATCCCGTGATTCCCCCCGCCCCGAAAAGATCTCCCGGAACGCAGAACCAGAAAATGGTCACGGCGCCTTGAGGCGAGAGCTGGTAAATCTTGACCACCCCGCTTTCCAGGAGAAATACGCGGGTTGCTGGATCGTCAGCTCGGAACACATGCTGGCCCTTGCGATATTCGTGCCGCTCGGCGCATTGGAAAAACGCCTGGCGGGCCTGCGAATCGGCTTCGTCGAACAGGTTGACTTTCTTCCAGTACCACGGCGCAACGTTAGCCATTCGTCGTTCCCGGGCGGGCTCCAGGTAAATCGGCAATCCTCACGCCTATCTTAGCATAAATATGTCGCGTTGGAGACATATTAAATCCATCAAATGTCACGCTAGTGACAGAAAGGCAACCTGCTGCGGGATAAAAATGACTCGAACCGTAAGGCGTCTTGACCAGGAGTAAACCATGTCGGAGAACATTCGAAAAAAAGTCACCTTGAACTATCTGCGCCAGAAAAAGGCACGTCGAGAGCCGATCACGGCGATCGGAGTTTACGACGCACCGATGGCGGCCATCGCCGACCGGGTCGGCTTCGATCTGCTCATCATCGGCAACGCGGGCCCGATGTCGCTGTTCGCACATAAGGACCCAACGACGGTCAAATTCGAAGAGCAGCTCTTCATGACCCAGGCAGTCAGCCGAGTTGCACGCTATGGCTTTATCGTCGCTCACATGCCCTACCTCACCTATCATGCGTCCAAGGAACAAGCAATCACCAACGCCGGGCGCCTGATCGCCGAGGGCGGCGCGGACGCGGTGAAATGCGAAGGCAACCGCTATACCGCCGAATACATCGCGGAAATCGTGCGGGCCGGGATCCCGGTCATGGGGCACATCGGCATGATGGCCTCTCGCCGTACCGAGCAAAGCGGCTTCGGCATCAAAGGCAAGACGGCTCAAGAAGCGCGGGAGATCGCCGAGACCGCGCGGGCCTTTGTCGATGCCGGCGTGTTCGGCTTCATCGTGGAGCAGGTGCCCACCGAGGTCGCGGCGTACCTTACCCGCACCTTGCCGGTGCCCGTGATTACGTTGGGGGGTGGCCGGGTGAATGACGGCGTTTATCACATCAGCGGCGACGTGGTGGGCTACAGCGCGTTTCCCATACCGAAAAATCGCGGCGGCTTCGTCAATGTGGGTCCCATGATCGAAGAAGGCCTGCGCCGCTACCGGGACGAGACTGTTGCCGGCGCCTACCCGCTGGAGGAGGACAGCTTCCACATGACGCCCGAGGAGCACGAGAAGTTTCTCAAGATGGAAGGAGCTGCGAAATCTGGATCCGCGCAGGCGGTCTGGTAAGCGGCCTACCCGAAGCGGAGAGCGATACGTTTCGATAAGGAGGAGGATCTGTCATGCATGCACACCGCCGCACATCGCGTTCCTTCAGGCGCCTGGCGTTGGCGTTCACGGCTGCGGCGGCGATCGCTTCGGCCCCTGCGGTTGCCGCCGGGTATAACGACGCAGACTACAGGAGTATCGCGGCCAAGGCCAAGCAGCTAGACGGACCGCCGGTAGAGATCAGCAGCAACTACTGGCTGGCATGGACCGGAGCTTGGGACACGGTGATCATGAAGGAGGCCAGGCTATGGGAAAAATGGCTTCCCAAGGGCAGCAAAGTGAACTGGAAGCGCAATCTTCAGGGCCCCCCGGTGATCACCGACCTGATTGCAAATAAGCAGCAGATCGGCTACATCGGCGACAACCCGTCGATCGTCGCCACGACCAAGCGTGCCCTGGCGCCCATCAACATCGTGGCCGTGAACGAGATCTCCAACGGTCGTATGTGCGGCATGCTGCTAGTGCGCTCTGATGCACCCAAGTTCGGTGGCTACAAGGAGGCCATCAAGTGGCTCGACGGCAAAGTGGTGGGAGTGCCGAAGGGGAGCTGCGCCGATAGGCTCGGTCAGTACATGCTCAAGAAAGAAGGCATCAAGGTCACCTGGCAGCAGATGCAAGCAGAAGTGATCGTCACCAGCCTGCAGGCCAAGAAGATCGACGCCGCCGCATTGTACGAGCCTCACCTGTCGAAGGCGGTGTTCGACGGCCACGCCCGGTTCGCGGTTTCCCCTGCGGCGTACGGAGAGGGCGACGCCAACACGGTGGTCATGCGTAAGGACTTCATCGAGAAAAACCGCGATGTTGCCATCGCTTGGCTGAAGGCCAACATCGAAGCGCTCTATTTTCTGCGCGATCGCCCGATCGAGACCATCAACTACGTCAAGAAGGAGCTGCCCGAGTACACCAAGGAAAACCTCTGGTATGCCATCTACGGAAGGCCGCCCGCAGAGACAGGGGCGGACGACATAGCCCTGAAAGGGGTCATGACATTCACCCCGGAAGTGCGCGAGCTTCTGAAACGAGGCTATGCCTTTCTGCGCGAGATCCAGGTCGTCCATGAGCCGGATCTGCACCCGGAAGCGCTGCAGGACGATTTGGTGGTTCAGGCGTTCAAGGAGTTGGGGCTCGATCCAAGCAAGGGATTGTTCGAAATCAAGGCAGGAACCAAGAATCCCTTCAAAGGCGATGAGCTGATCAAGTAGACGATCAGCCTATGAGAAAGGCCGCAGCATTCTGCCAGGCGCATGACGTGCTCCGAGAGGAGTTGCAATTTAAAACGGACGGACTATGGCACGAATCCCAGTGATTAAAGCGCTGACGACACCTGTTCCTGGCGCGGGGCTTCGGATAGCGGAAGCTGGCCTGCTTGACGACTATGACAGAAGATTGACGCAGTCGAGCGATTGGCCTGTGGCGGCAGGGGATGTCGCAAGCCGTGCGACCAGGTTTCTCAAGGGCCATAAATTCCTGTACGGGATTCTCGGGTTTGCGGGCTTCTTTTCGATTTGGTATGTCCTGACCAAGTTCTTCTCGCTGCCCCGCTTCGAATTCATTCCGGACCCTTTGTTCCTGTTCAGGGAATGGGTGAGCTTGGAGCCGAAATACGGCGTCTCGCTGTTTACGCCGGTTTATTACGAGCACATCGCGGTCAGCACGCTTCGGGTGTATACGGCGTTTGCGATTGCCATCCTGGTGGGAACGCCCCTCGGCATCCTGCTCGGCTGGAGCCGGCTCATGCGCAACCTGATCTTCCCGGTGGTCGAGATGTTGCGCCCGATTCCGCCCCTCGCTTGGGTTCCGTTGGCTGTGCTGATGCTCTATGGGACGGAGATGCCGGTCATCTTCGTCACCATGCTGTCGGCATTTTTCGCGACGGTGCTGAATACCTACCTGGGGGTGCGCTCGATTCATGAATCGTATTTTCGCGCCGCCGCTTGTCTCGGCTACAACCGCTGGCAGGTACTAATCCGGGTCGTGGTCCCGGGCGCTTTGCCGTTCATTTTTACCGGGCTTCAGATCGCGATGGGCGTGGCCTGGTTCTCCCTGGTCGGGGGAGAACTGATCGCCGGACGCTCCGGCCTCGGATACATGATCTTCGACGGATACGTCCAGGTCGCGTTACCGAACATCTTTATCGGAATGATCACCCTGGGTGTGCTGGGTTATGTCTCGAGCGCCATCATCCGCAAAGTCGGAGAGTGGCTAATGGCGTGGCAGAGCAAGGAGCGAGGTGTGGCGTGAATACGGCGACGAAGGCATTGCGTCCCTCTTGGCAGACACGACTGGTCACCCGTATCAAGAATCCCGTGATCTGGCAGGGCGTCCTGGGCATCCTGTCGTTCTTCCTGATTTGGCAGCTCGCGCGCATGGTGGGGTTGATGGCGGTCATGCCGACGCCGGTCGAGGTGGTCAAAGGGATCCCTGAGCAGATGGCACAGGAAGGCTACTGGATGAGCTGGGTGAGCAGCGGATGCCGGGTATTTCTGGGTTTCTTCATCGCCGCTGGATTGGCGCTCGCATTGGGGCTCGCGATGGGGCTGCAGCGAAAATTCCGGTACATGTCATTTCCCATTCTTGAGATCTTCAGGCCGATTCCGCCGCTGGCGTGGCTGCCGCTGTCGATCTTGTTCTGGCCGTCAGCGGAGATGACCATGGTGTTCCTCACCTTCATGGGGGCTTTTTTCCCCATTTTCATCAACGTGCTCTCCGGCATCGACAACATCGACGTGCGCTACATCCAGGCGGCCAGGTCGTTAGGTTCGAGCCCGAGGGCGCTGTTCTGGAAGATTCTGGTGCCTGGCGCCCTACCCTCCGTATTTACGGGGCTCACCATCGCCATCGGGATTACTTGGGAAGTGGTGATCGCCGCGGAGATGGCTTCCGGCAACAACGGCCTAGGCTACTTGACATGGAAAGCTTACATGGGCCAGTCACTCGTGGGGATCGTCATCGGCATGTTGAGCATCGGCGTCGCTGGCATGATCTCCAGCGGGATCATGAGCTGGATAGGGAAGATTGCCATGCCTTGGCGCCGCGCTTGAGGGACGGACGCTGCACTGGTCCGGAACCTGCGATTCAAGGAACGCGCATCGAGGGGTCGTCATGCTTACCACCGAGGAAAAACTCAAGCTGCTGCGCCTGAGCTCATTCCTGAGAAAGGCGCCTCTAGAGGTTCTCAAGGAGGCTGCGGAAGTCGCCGTTGAGCAGTCCTTTGAGAAAGGTCAATTCATCTTCGCTAAAAACGATCCAGCAACAGATTTTTACATCTTGGTGGATGGAAAGGTGGGACATCCCGAGGTCCAGGCCGCCGAGGAACAATTCTCCGTGGCGCGCGAAGTGAGCGCTCCGGGACAGTTGTTCGGCTTTGCTGCCCTGGTTCAGGGGATGCCCAGGCGCGTGATTTCGGCGCGGTGCGAGCGGGCGAGCAAGGTGCTCGCTCTGAACGGACGGTGGTTCCAGGACAAATGCCGGGAATACGGCGGAAGGGAAGGCCACGAGCTGCTGCAGGAGCTGGCGCGGGCGTTTGCGGGACACGAGCGGGCGGTGATGAACCGCTCGGGATGGGTTTCCATTCGCAACGCTGGCAAGATCTATGATCCTCTCGGCCGCGCCGTGGTGGCGGTCGATGACTGCTCGATCGAGATCCGTCCTGGGGAGTTCTGTGCCATCGTCGGGCCGTCTGGCTGTGGAAAGTCGACGCTGCTCAACGCCATCGCGGGCTTTGACACGCTGACCGACGGCGTGATCTACCTGGACGGCGAATGCGTCAACCGGCCAGGCGCCAGGCCGAAACCAGGGCCGGACCGCATCGTCGTGTTCCAGAACGGCGCGCTGTTCCCCTGGGCCACGATTCGGGAAAACCTCATTCGGGGCCCGGTAGTGCAAAAGCGCATGAGCGAGGAGGCGGCGGTCGTGAGGGCGCGAGAGCTGCTCGCTCGGGTAGGGCTTACCGATATCGAAGAACTCTATCCAGGTTCGATTTCGTCGGGGATGTGCCGGCGCGTGGAGATCATTCGTGCGCTCCTGAACGACCCCCGGGTCATTCTGCTGGACGAACCGTTCCGCGGTCTGGATGCCCTCACCAAGACGGTGACGCACAACGCCCTGCTCGAGCTCTACGACCTCTCGCACAAGACGGTCCTGTTCATCACTCACGACTTGGAGGAGGCGATTTATCTCGCCGACCGGGTATTGGTGATGACGACGCGGCCAGGGCGGATCAAGCAGACCATCCTGGTCGACCTGCCCCGGCCCCGCAGCACGAAGATTCTCGCTGCACCGGAGTTTATGCGGCTCAAGGACGAGGCCATCGAGGCGGTGCACGAAGAGGCGGTGAAGGCTTTCGCCGCGGGAGAGCGGGAGCTCGCATAGGAGAATGCAATGAGGAGCTTAACGGCGATCTCCACGGTAGGGCACACGCGGATTGCGAACGTGGGAAAGGTTTACGCGCGAGGGGACCGACCTGAGGTCGTCTTGCGCAAGTGTTCTTTCGATATCGACCCAGGGAAACTGACGGTGCTGATCGGACCATCCGGCTGCGGTAAAAGCACGCTGGTCAAGCTGATCGCAGGATATGAGAAACCAAGTCTCGGCGAGATCACCATCGATGGGGACCGCGTGGAGCGCCCCGGGCCAGACCGAATCGTCGTGTTCCAGGAGACGGCGTTGTTTCCCTGGATGTCGCTGCTCGACAATGTAGCCTATGGCCCCATTCAGAAGGGCATCCCAGCCGACAGCGCGAGAGAAGAGGCGATCCGATTGCTCGCAAAGGTGGGGCTCAAGGGCTTCGAAGATCGGTTTCCCGAAGAGCTCTCGGGCGGAATGCAGCGCCGTGCGGAGGTGGCGCGGGCCCTGATCAACAAACCGAGGCTCATGCTGCTGGACGAGCCGTTCCGCGGCCTCGATCACATGACGCGTGGGCTGATGCAAGAGTACTTCCTGGGGCTCTTCGAAGAAAACCATATGACTACCTTGTTCGTAACCTCCGAGGTGGAAGAGGCGATCTTCCTTGCGGACCGCCTGGTGATCCTGAGCTACAAGCCGACTGCAGTGAAGGCGGTCATCGATGTTCCGCTGCCGCGGCCACGCGAGTTTCACATGCTCACGTCGGACATCTATGCAGACCTGAAGGACCAGGCTCTCGGACTCCTGTACGAAGAGGCTCTCAAGGGTTTTGTCAAGGGCACTGCCGCGGCCAAAGAAATGGAGCGCCTCGTCGCGATGGCGAAAGGGATGAATGAGTAGCGTTGCGCCTTTGGCAATCCACGTCGGGCACGCAATACAGCCGGGTGCGAATGCGCTGAGCGAATCTTTGCGCGACGGTCGCTTTTTCTGGACGATCGAGTTCATCCCCTCCGTGGACAAAGTGCTCCGAGACGAGCTTCACAAGCTCGGCGGCATCGCGGAGATCATGAAGGACGAATCGGGTCTCGCGGGCTTCTCGGTAACCGACCGGGTCGTGTCCGACCGCGATCCTGACCCTATCGCGGCCGCTTCTCATTTGCTCGACCATAGCGGAAAGCAGCCGCTGGTGCACTTTTCTGGCAAGGGGCGGGAGCTCGATCAATTTCAAGACTTCCTCCAGCGCATGGAGGACAACGGCCTCGAGAACATATTGATTCTCACCGGCGACCGCCTGAAGGAAGAGCCGATGGACCGGCGGCCCCGTTACTTGGAATCAGTGCCGGCGATCTACGAAGCGCGCCGTGCATATCCGAACCTGCTGATTGCTGCAGCCCTGAATCCATTCAAGTATCGCGAAGAGGACGCCATGGCCCAGTATTTGAAGCTTGGAAAAAAAGTCGGCGCTGGCGCGAACTTCATCATCACCCAGATCGGGTTTGACATGCTCAAATACGAGGAGGCGCTTTTCTGGGTGGAGGCGCGCGGTTACCGTATTCCTCTCGTGGCGAACGTGATGCCGCTTTCTGCGGCGCGAGCGCGCTACATGCGCCAACACCAGCTTCCGGGCGTCACCGTGACAGATTCGATGCTTTCGCTGCTGGAGGCGGAAGAGCGTCTGATGTCGGACAAGGGCGCTTCGCGCGTATTGCGCCGCCTGGCCCTGCAAATTCTGGGCGTGCGCTTTTACGGGTATGCAGGTGTGCAGATCACAGGTATCCACTCGATCGAGAAGCTCAGAGCGCTGCAAGCGGAGCTGCGCGAGCTCTCGGACCTATGCACCGACCGCGTTACATGGAGCAAAGCGTGGAACGAGGCCCTTGCGCTGCCGGAGGGCGGACAGGCAGACCCCGCCCCCGCTCACGAGCCCTGGTACCTCGCCAGGCCGCGAGTGAGGCGCACCCGAACAAGGGAGCGAGTCAAGTACTCCCTTATGGATCGGGTTCACAGTTTCATGTTCGATAGGGGCCTCGCAGCCCGCGCCATGGCGCCCTTGCTGCGGCCGATCAGGCGACACGGGTTGGGGGACGCGCTACTAGAGCGGGTGGAGCGGGCGATCAAGGGGCCGCTCTTCGGGTGCGAGACGTGCGGGATGTGCCGCCTGGCCGCGACCCAGTATGTTTGTCCAGAAACGTGTCCCAAAGGGCTCGCGAACGGGCCGTGCGGGGGTACCAGCGAGAACCTTTGCGAGTTTCGGGATCGGGAATGCATCCACAGTATTAAATACCGCATCGCGAGGGACGTCGGGGTTCTTCATGAGCTCGAGACATGGATCATCCCCGCCGTTCCAGCGGCGAACCGGCATACGTCGTCATGGCCGCCTCACTTTCGCGGCGAGGGGCCGCAGATCACGCTGGTCCCCCATCCGAAAGTCGGGTTTCGTCAAGGGGCTGGTGGCAACAAATGCAAGGGAACCGGATAAGGCGGATCGAGGAGGCTATTAAGCTTCGGACTCATGGTCTTAGGGCTGATGCCAGTTCCTGCACAGCGGCGCGACGGAGCCCGCAGGTCATCCCTGACCCGTTCAGAGCGAAGCGCCAGTGCTCGATTATGGTCCATTCAGCCGTCAACCGGTGCTCGCGGCACCCGCTTCAACGGATCGTAGAAAGGCAGCCGCGCCACGCGCCCGGTCAGTCCGGGTCCCAGGCGCACCCGGGTGCCCGGGTAGCGGTCCTCCGGGTGCACGAACCCCATGGCGAGCGTCCGCCGAAACAGGGCTGAGCGGACCGCGCTGGTGAGCACGGCGAGGCCGGGCGCGGGCGGCCCTAGGGGCGGGTCGAGAGCCAGCACCTCCTCCTGGAAACGCGGCTCGGGCAAAAGCCCTGTCAGTCTTTTCCCCTCCGGGCGACGGGCGAGGGCGGCCGCGCCCAAGTAGCGCTTACGGGCCGAGAGCAACCGGCCGAGGCCCAGCTCCTGGGGAGTCGCGGGATCCGCCAGCTCACGGGAAAAGAGGATGAACCCGCCCTCCACCCGCAGAGCGTCCGCCGCAGCGAACCCGCATTCCGCGAGGCCGGCGCTCCGGCCCGCATCGACCAGCCCTTCCCACAGCGCCTTCGTGGCTGCTCTATCGACAAAAATTTCGTAGCCCAGCTCCCCGGTGTAGCCGATGCGGGCCACCCGGCACGGCTCCCCGAACAAGCGAGTTTCGAGGAAAGCGAAATAACCCGGCAAGGCGCCGGCGCCGCAGCGCCGGAGCAGGGCGGCGCTAGCGGGTCCCTGGAGGGCGATGACGGCGTCCCGGCCGGAGCGGTCCTGGATCTGGACGTCAAAATCCGCGGCCACCCGTCCCACATGGTCGATGTCCGAGCGCCGCCCGGTCACGATCCAATAATGCGCCTCCCCGATGCGCCAGACGGTGGCGTCGATGAAAACGCTTCCGTCCTCTCGCAGGAGCAGGGTGTAGGCGAGCCGCCCGGGGGCAAGCCCCTCCAGATCCCGGGTTTGTAGGCGCTGGAGAAACGACAGGGCCTCCGGTCCGCGCGCTTCGAAGCAGCCCATGAAGGAGAAATCGTAGAGGCCCGCGCTCGTGCGGGTGGCGCGTTGCTCGGCGAGGGGATCGCCGAAATGGCGGGGAACGAAGAGCCTGGGACCGAAGGGGTCCAGGGGGATGCCGCGGGCGCGAAAGGTGGCGGTGAGGGGAGGCTCCAGAAGACTCGCCTGCATGATCGATCACAAAGGCTTCTTCGGCCACCAATGAACGCGAACGCCCACGAATGAGAAAACGACCAGTTTTAATCGCGAGAATTCGTGCCCGTCCGCGGCTTACACGACGCTCAAGGCCCGCGCCAGGAGTCCCGCCCCCACCACGACGCACAGCACGGCGACGAAGCGGCGCACGAGCTGGACGTTGACGGCGTGGACGATCTTCACCCCGACCGCCACGCCCACGATCTCCATCACCGTGACCGGGACGGCTACCTGGAAATTGATCGTGCCGTATTGCAGGTTGCCCAGGGTTCCCGAGGCGGCCGCCAGGATCTGGATCACCTGGGATACGCCGATGGTGGGCAGCGCCGGGAAGCCGAACAGGACCATGAGGGGCACGGAGAGGGCCGGGCCGCCCACGCCGGTGAGGCCGGAGCCGAAGCCGGAGACCGCGCCGATCGCGAGGAGGAGCGCTTTCTGTCCCGACGGATGGTCGTCCAGCGCTGGGTTGGGCGCCCCGTGCCAGGAAGCGAGGGTATAGACGCCGGCGAAGATGATGATCCCGGCGAGGATGGCGCCGAGGGCGGGGGCCTGGAGCCGGGAGTTGGCCCAGGCGCCGAAGAAGGCGAACACGGCGGCGCCGGCGCACACCGGCACGGCCAGGCGCCAGTCGATGCTGCCTCGGCGCTGGAACAGCCAGGTGCCGAGGAGCCCGGTGAAGAGGAAGGTGAAGAGAGCGGTCGCCATCGCCTCGTGGATGACCAGCCCGGCCAAGGCGGTGAGGGCGGGGATCAGCAGGATTCCCCCGATGCCTACCGCGCCGATCAGGGCGCCCACCAGGAAGGCGACGACCAGCAAAAGGAGCAGGGTCACTTCTGCTCAACGATGTGGTGCACGGGCAGCTTGCTCATGTGCCATTCGCCCGTGTCGGCATCGTATTGGGAGGCGGTGAAAACGTGCCACTCGGCGTCGTTCAGCTTCGGGTAATCGGCGCGATAGTAGTAGCCCGGCCAGCGGGTTTCCTGCCGGAACAGCGTGTGCCGGGCCACCGCTTCCGCCGTCAGGACCCGGTGGTGGAGCTCCCAGGCCCGCTGGAGCTGGTGCAGGTCCTCGGCGCCGAGATGTTCGAGGTCCTCCTTGAGCATGGTGAGCAGCTCCAGGCCCCGATTGAGCAGCGGTTCGTTGGTCACGTAAAAGGTGCTGTAGCCGCCCACGTACTCGTCCATGAGCTTCTCCAGCCGCTGCAGGCCGTGAAGGGGCAGCAAATAGCCCGGAGCGACGGTGCCGGCGACGATCTCGTTCCTTCCCACCCGGTAGTTTTCCAGCGGCTTGAAGACGGTCTGCTCGAGCTTGTTCACCCGGGTTTCGTCCAGCCGGGGCTCGTCGCCTTTCCGGTCCAGGACGTAGCGGACTGCCGCCTTGCCGGCCAGCCTTCCCTCGGTGAAAGAGCCGGAAGAAAACTTGTGGGCGGAACCGCCGATCGTGTCCCCCGCCCCGAAGAGCCCCTGCACCGTGGTCATGCGGTTGTATCCCCACTGGTAATCCGCAGGCGCCACGTCCTCCGGCCCGCTCGCCCAGGCGCCGGAGCAGGTGGCGTGGGAGCCCATGACATAGGGCTCGGAGGTGATCAGCTCGGAGGGCCTCTCCTTGGGATCGATGTTCTGGGACGCCCAGACCACCGCCTGGCCGATGGTCATGTCGAGGAAATCCTCCCAGCCGATCTCCTCTTTTTCCTTGGTGTCGAGGACGTGCTGGGTCTGCATGTAGATCGGGCCCCGGCCGGCCTTCATCTCCTCGATCATGGCGTGGTTGCGCAGGCAGGTGGGAAACGGATGGCTCTTGGTGTATTTTTCCCCCACCATCTCGTTGAGCTGGTCCAGGTACTTCGCCTCGTAGCTTTCGCCGTAGGCGTTGGTGGCCTGGGACTTGAGCAGCAGGAACCAGGCACCGACCGGGCCATAGCCGTCCTTGAAGCGGGCAAGCACGATGCGGTTTTCCATTTGAATCATCTTCGCGCCCGTCGGTATCAGGAGACCGTAGGCCGACGCGCTGCTCCACGGCGCGTACCAGGTCCGGCCGGTGCCTTCGCCGATCGCTCTGGGCCGGTAAATGTGGGAGGCGCCGCCGGCGGCGACGATCACCGCCTTCGCCCGGAAGACGTAGAAGTCGCCGCTGCGCACGCTGAAGCCGACGGCGCCGGCGATGCGATTGGGGTCGCTCCTGTCCGTCAACAAGTGGGTGACCATGATGCGGTTGTATACCTCGCTCGCGGCTTTTCTGGCGGCCTCGGCGATGATGGGCTTATAGCTCTCGCCGTGGATCATGATCTGCCACTTGCCTTCCCTCAGGTACCGGCCGGTCTGGGGGTTCTTCATGATCGGCAGGCCCCACTCTTCGAACTTGTGCACCGTGGAATCCACGTGGCGGGCGATGTCATAGACCAGGTCCTCGCGCACCAAGCCCATGAGGTCCCCGCGGGCGTAACGCACGAAGTCTTCAGGCTGGTTCTCGTTCCAGCGCATGCCCATGTAGCAATTGATCGCCGAGAGCCCGTGGGCGACGGCGCCGCTCCTTTCGATGTTCGCCTTTTCCACCAGGACGATCTTCAGGTCCCGGCCCCAGTAGCGGGATTCGTAAGCGGCCCCGCAGCCGCCGAAGCCGCCGCCAATGATGAGGATGTCCGAGTCAACGAACCGGGTTCTTCTGGCCATGGCGTCACCCCTTTTCCGGCCGCGGCAGCACGGGCAGCGCTTCTACCTTGAGCGCCTCGGGCTCGTGGGCCAGCATCGGCGAGGCGAGCGCCCTGGCGTCGGGCCGCTCGTATTCCGACGGCGGCTTGATGGAGCCCCAGGGGGTGGTCCGGATGGGGAAGGTGAACTCCTTCACCCGCCCGTCGCGGTAGCGGATCTTCCAGTAGACGCGGTTGCTCTGCCGGTCGCGGAGCACCCGGACCTTGTGGCCGAGGGGTGCGAAGTCGGAATAGCCCCGCACGTCGATCGCGTGCTGCGGGCAGGCCTTCACGCACGAATAGCACTCCCAGCAGAAGTTGGGCTCGATGTTGTAGGACCGGCGGTAGACCGGATCGATGTGCATGATGTCCGACGGACAGATGTCCACGCACTCGCCGCAGCCGTCGCAGCGCGTCATGTCCACGTAGGTCGGCATGGCTTCAGTTCCTGCAGTGGAGGCCGCCGGCGGGCGTCGGCAGGTCGGAGGCGCCGCTCGCCTCCTCGATTCTGCGCTGGTACGCCACCGCGGGCTTGTAGAACATGTGGGCGAACTTGGACCAGGGAACGGAAACGAAGAGCAGGGTTGTGAAGAAGATGTAGAGACCGAAGAACAGCAGGGTGGCCGCCGGGCTCTGGAGCGTCGTCTGCACAAAATGCCAAACCAGGGCGAGCGCGGCGCTCGCCACAAGGGAACCCACGAAAAGATCAGCGCGCACCAGGCGGAAGGGCGGATGGCCCTCGTAGGCCACGTTCACTCTGAGGAAGAAGAAAAACCACAGACCGCCGGCGAGGATCATCAGGGCGCCCAGGTTCCACAGGATCGGCAGGACGGCCGGCGTGTGGGCGGCGCCGGCATAGCCGAAGACCATCACCAGGGTCGTGATCACGTACAGCAGGAAGCCGTACATCATCAAAAGATGAGACAGGCGCCTCAGCCATTTGCAGAACTCGCCGGAGACCGCCCCCTCCGCGAAGGTCCTGATCGCTATCGAAAACCTCTCGGCTCCGCTGAGCTGTCTCGGGGCTGCGGTCTTCGATCTTTCCCTCCGCAGCGCGAAGTACTTGCCGCTGCCCTTGTGGTAGATGTCAAACAGCGTTCCAGCGGCAACGGCGATTGCCATCAGGGTGACGTACACCTGCATGGCGAAGGGAGGCACAAGCTCCGTCACCGCGGCGAATGGATTGCTGGTGAACATGAAAACCTCCCAAACATGTCGGCTGATTGCTCGTTAAGGTTTGCTGCAGATTCCGGCGTAGGCAAAACACCTGCACCGGGAACGGCCCTGCTTTCCCTGCGCTCGATGCCCTATCTTCTCGGCGGAAACCCTGCCGCCTTCTCCTTATCCGGCGCTTTCAACTATCGCTGGTCGAGCCCTCGGCGGACGGCTCTCAGGCTCCTTCCGTCCACACCCCCTTTCGTCTGCGAGCTTGATCTCTCGTCGGCCGGCTCATCTGACCGAACCCCTCCGAGGTCCAAACTTCTTAACGCAGAAGATATCCGGAAGCAATAGAAAAATCTTTCATAGTTATAAATTTTTCTTTTTGCCTGCCGGGCTATGCGGTTTATGCCTATATCATCCGGAGGCGAACGAAGTGAGCTCTCCGGTGATGAGGAAGTTGAGCTGCTTCATCACGTGGTAGCCCATGCTGTGGTCCCGGTCCATGGCTTTCAGGAATTCGTTGCCGTTGATCGCCAGCACCCTGCAAGCGGTGAGGCAGTAAGCGGTGGCGATGCGCCGCTGGGCTCGTTCTACTACCGCCGCCCAGCCGAAGATCTCGCCGCTGCGGATGAGCTCCCCCGCGGTGGCTTGGCGTCCGCCGCGGCCGATGGTGAAGCGCACCAGCCCCTCCACCAGCACGTAGAAGTCCACCGCCTGGTCGCCCAGGTTGTAGATTTCGGCGCCCTGGGGGTATTCCTCCACCCGGAACAGGGGGGCGAGCGCCGCCAACTGATCCGTGGTGAGATCGGCGAAAAAGGCGCTGGAGGCGAGGAAGGCGGCCACGCCCTGGGACAGGACGTCCGGGGTGCCGGGGGCTACTTCTTTTTCCATCCCACCATCTCTTGGAAGCGTTTGAGCTCCTCCTCCTTCATGAACACCGTGTGCTCGGGGCCCGGGTAGTCCCGGTTGCGCACGTCCTTGATGTAGTCCTTGTAGACTTGCTCGATGATGGGGATCAGGTCCACGTAGACCTTAGAGTGGCGCGGGGTGTGCTTCTCGTACAGGTGGAAGAGGTCCGAGCCGATGATGTGCACCCCGTCCGCCCGGTTGCCCGCCCCCAGACTGATGATGGGAATCGGCAGGGTCTCGGCCAGATACTGGCACACCTCGGAGGTGGTCACCTCGCACAGGATGGAGAAGCAGCCGGCGTCGTAGAAGGCCATGGCGTCGTCGATCAGCTCCTTGGCCCGGTCGGCGGTCTTGCCCTGGGCGGCGAAGCCCCCGAGCTGGGGGATGCGCATGGGAGTGATGCCGATGTGGCCCTGCACCGGGATGCCGGCCTTGACGATCGCCTCCACGTACTTGGCGTGGTGCTGGTTGCCCTCGCATTTCATCACTTCGGCGCCCCCCTGGGAGACGTACTTGGCGGCGTTGTCCACCGCCTGCTGGGTGGAGAGGTGGAAGCTCATGTAGGGCATGTCCACCATGCGTAGCCCGTACTGGGAGCCGCGCTTGACCGCCTGGGCCATGAACATCACCTCCTCGAAGGAGACCGAGGTGGTGTCCTCGTGGCCGAACAGCACCATGCCGCCCGTGTCCGACACGCACAGGATGTCCACCCCCACCCGATCCGCGATGATGGCGTTCGCATAATCGTAGACGGCCAATTGCACGATCGGCTCCCCGCGCTTCTTTTTCTCCATGAGCATGGGGATGGTGACTTTCTTGCGCTTTTGCTCGGTCGCTGCTCCTGCCACGGCTCGCTCCTCCGATGAGTGGACGGTTGGGAATGTATCGGCTTCTAGCAAGCCATGTGCCAAACCGAAGTATCGATTGGGGACAGGGACTTAACCCTTCGCCCGGGCTTCGGGGCTCCCCGCTTCCGCGGGGGCCGGGTTTCCGATCGAAACATCGCGTGCGGATGGAAACACGCTTCCACCGGTTCAGGCGGACCGTTTTAGGCCTCCTCTTCCCGTGCCCTCCCTTCGAGGATCGCCGTTTCGGTACAGTCCCCAGCGCCGGCGCCGCACCCACAGGGCCTTGCGGCCCACCCCCAGCATGGCGGCCAGCTCCATCTCGCTGTGGGTGTCCTGGTAGCGCCGCACCACCTCCTTCATGTACTCCTCCACGGGCAAGGGGCGGTCGAGGAACTCGCCGGCCGTCCCCGCGCCGGGGGCCGTCGCCGCCCCCTTGGCGGGGGGGTCCTGGAGGGAGAGGACGCTGCCCTCGGTCAATATGACACTGCGCTCGATCAGGTTTTCCAGCTCGCGCACGTTGCCCGGCCAGGGATAGCTGTAGAGGAAATCCCGCATGGCCGGGCTCATGCCGGTGATGCGCTTACCCAGCCGCCGGCTGTGCTCCTCGATGAAGTGCTGGGCTAGGATTTCCACGTCCCGGCCCCGCTCCCGCAGGGGAGGCACGTGGATGGTGATCACGTTGAGCCGGTAATACAGGTCGGCGCGAAACAGGCCTTGCTCCATGGCCTGCTTCAGGTCCCGGTTGCTCGCGGCGAGGAAGCGGGCGTCGGTGGCGTAGGTGTGCTTCGACCCCAGCGGCCGCACCTGCCGCTCCTGCAACACCCGCAGGAGCTTCACCTGCAGGTTGAGCGCCAGTTCCGAGATTTCGTCCAGGAACAGGGTTCCGCCGCTCGCCTCCCGGATCAGCCCGTCGGCTGCCGCCACCGCCCCGGTGTAGGCCCCCTTGGCGTGACCGAACAGTTCCGACTCCAGGAGGTCGGCGGGAATCGCGCCGCAGTTGATGGGAACGAAAGGACCCTCGGCACGGGGGCTCGCGTAGTGGATCGCCTGGGCGACCAGCTCCTTACCCGTGCCGCTCTCGCCCTCGATCAGCACGTTGGCGTCGGAGGCGGCCACCCGCCGGATCATGTCCAGCACCCGCAAGATGCCCTCGCTTTCCCCGATGATGCGGCGGCTCGAGTAGACGCGTTTCAAGCTCCGCTTGAGCATCGCGTTCTCTTTGCGCATCCGCTGCTCATCCAGGGCCCGTTCCACCGAGTACAGGAAGTCGTCGTTGTTGAACGGCTTGATGATGTAGTCGGTGGCGCCAGTGCGCAGCGCCTCGATGGCGCTCTCGATGGAAGAGTAGCTGGTCATCAGGATCACCGGCGTGTCCTGGCTCGCTTCGCGCAACGCCCGGATCACGTCGATGCCGCTCCGGTCCGGCAGGCGCAGGTCGCTCACCACCAAGTCGAAGGCCTCGTTCTGAGCCCGTTCCAGGCCCGCCGCGGCGGTGGTGACGAACACGCTCTCGTAGCCGGCGATGCGCAGCATGCACTGGATGCACTCGCCGACGCCCAGGTCGTCGTCGATCACCAGGATGCGCTCGTCGCGGGCGCGGATTTTCAGGTTGGAATGGTTCATTCCGGTCGCCTCCACAGGGGCAGCTCGATGTAGAACCGGGCGCCCTTGCCATAGGTGCTCTCGGCCCGCATGCGGCCGCCGTGCTCGTGGACGATCTCGTTGCTGATGGTAAGCCCGAGCCCGGTGCCTTCCCCCCGCGCCTTGGTGCTGAAGAAGGGGTCGAAGAGCTTCGGGAGGTGCTCGGGACGGATGCCGGGCCCGTCGTCCTGGATCATGATCTCCACCTGCTCATTCCCCAACCGCCGGGTGGTGATGAGGATGCGCCCGCGCCCTTCCATGGCCTGCACGGCGTTGGCCAAGACGTTGAAGAACACCTGCAGCAGCTCTCGCGCGTTTGCACGCACTAGCGCCGCCGGGTCCTTGTGGTGCTCGACGGCCACCTCCCGGTACGTGCGCTCGTGGCGCACCAGGGCGAGCGCCTCCTCCAGGACGGAATCCACCGCCACGGGGCGCCGGGGCTCGGTGGCGGCCCGGGAAAAGCCGGAAAGCTGGCGCGAGATCTCCAGGATGCGGCGCACGTTGGCCGAGATGCTGGCGAGGCCCTGTTCCAGCACTTCGGGATCGCGCCGGCCGCTGGACTCGAGGATCTGGAGCATGGAGTGGATCGCCGCCAGGGGGTTGCTGATCTCGTGACACACCCCGGCCAGCATGAAGCCGAGGGAGGCGAGCCGCACGGTCTGGGCGTGCTCGGTCTCCAGCTCGGCAAGGCGCGTCTCGTCGGTGACGATCAGCACCGCGCCGCTGGCGATGGGGCGCAGCCACACCCGCTCCACCGTCTCCTTGCCTTGCGCCTGGCGGGTGACCAGCGCCTCCTGGGCTTCTTCCATGCCGCCGCGCAGGGCCGCGGCGTAGTCGGGAAGCGCCTCCTGCAGCAGGGGGGGCGCCTGGGGATCGAGGCGCAGGCCCCGCCGCTGCATTTCGGCGTTGGCGCACACGATCCGACCTTCCTCGTCCAGGAGCACGGCCGGCCAGGGCAGGGCGTGCAGCACCGGGAACAGGGCGTGGTGGAAAATGGGCTCGGTCTTTGGCATCCGGCGCTCCTGGGAAGCGGGGGCCTTGCCGCTTCGGTGCTCGTCCGAAGTCTTCGGCCGGGACATCTGCCTATGCCTCCGCCGGGGCCCGCGCCCGCTCAATGCGCCGCTCGTCGATGGGCCAGCACAGGCCCGCCGCCACCAGGCTCAGCCCGATCGCGAACAGCCACACCGCCTGGTACGAGCCGGTGAGATCGAAAATGTAGCCCCCGTACCAGGCGCCCAGGAAGCTGCCTACCTGATGACCTAGGAAAGCGATGCCGAATAAAGTGGACAGGAAATTGACGCCGAAGATCTGGGCCACCAGCCCGTTGGTGAGGGGCACGGTGCCGAGCCAGGTGAAACCCATCACGGCGGCGAAAACGTAGACCGACAGGGCCGTGACGGGCACCAGCAGGAAAACGCCGATGGTCGCCGCCCGGACCAGGTAGATCGTGGCGAGAAGGTTTTTCTTGCTGCGGCGGTTGCCCAGCACGCCGAAGGCGTAGGACCCCAGGATGTTGAGCGCCCCCACGAGGGCCAGGGCCGTCATGCCCGTCGCCGCCGTCATGCCCCGGTCCAGGAGATAAGCCGGAAGGTGCAGCATGATGAAGAGGGTCTGAAAGCCGCACACCAGGAAAGACAGGGTGAGGTACCAGAATCCCCGGTGGCCGCGGGCTTCCGCCAGCGCCTGGGAGAAGTTCAATGCGCCGCCGGCGCCGAATCCCGCCGGGCGCCCGGCCAGGGCGGCGGCCAGGGGCACGATCAGGGCCGAGGAGAGGGCCATGACCGCGAGCGCCCACTGCCAGCCCAGGCTTTCGATCAGAAACTGGCCGTAGGGGAGCATCACGAACTGGCCGAAGGAACCCCCCGCCCCCACGATCCCCAGGGCGGCGGAGCGGGACCGGTCGTCGAAGGCGCGGCCCACCACCCCCATCACCACGCCGAAGCTCGTGCCCGAAAGACCCAGGCCCACCAGGAGGCCCGCGGTCAACGCGAATTCCGCGCCGCTGGTGGCCAAGGCCATGAGAGCAAGGCCCCCCGCGTAACAGGCGCCGCCGACCGCGAGCACCCGGCCTGCGCCGTAGCGGTCGGCAATGGCGCCGGCGAAGGGCTGGGCCAGGCCCCACACCAGGTTCTGCAAGGCGATGGCAAAGGCGAAGGTCTCCCGCCCCCAACCGAGATCCAGGGTCATGGGTGGCAGGTACAGGCCGAAGGACTGGCGTATGCCCAGCGCCAGCATGAGGATCAGGCTCCCGCAGAGCAAAATCCCCCGCGGGTCGTACCCCGGTCGCTGCGCCACCCTTTCATCCTCCTCGGGCCGTCGGGTCCGCTTCCTCGGCGTCGCGCCGGGCGCGCGACCGAGACGGGCTTTTTTTGGATGCAATCGCTTACATTATACACACGCTCCCTCCGCCGGGGCACCGCGAGCAAAAAGAGGCCGGGAACGCGTTCCCGGCCGAAGCCTCACGACAGGGAGGAGGAAGCCGTTACCTCATCAATATTTTCGAGGGTGCGGGAAAGTCCTCTTCACGCCGCCGGATCCAGCCGGTCGTAGTCGATGTACTTGAATCGGGGCTCGTGATTGGGCGTGCCGCGCAGCGCACCGCACTCTCGGGCGGGCTCCCAGTGCACCACCTCTTCGATCTTTCTCGCCAGGGCGAAATCCTTTTCGGTGAGGCCCCCCGCCTTGTGGGTCGACAGCCGCACCGTCACCGTCCCGTAGGCGAGGCACACTTCCGGATGGTGCCAAGCCGCCTCAGCCAAGTGGCCGATGGCGTTTACCACCATCAGGCCTGCCTTCCAGCCGCTCGCCCGATAGCGGCGGCAGATGTGACCGTCCTCCACGTACCAGAACGGCAATTCCGTGGCTAGCCGGACCCGGGCCTCGTCCTCCGTATAAACCTTTTGCGTCGCCTGAGTCTGCATTGGTCGCCCGTCCCCCGGTCTCTAGCTGCGGATCGGCTTGCAGTCCCGCATGCAGCGCTCGTTTTTCACGTCCGGCCGATCATCCAGAATAAAGCCGTTACGGTTAGGCATCTGGATCGTGGGCATGGTCTGGGCGTTCATGACGAAGTTTTCCGGGATCAGGCCGTTTAAGTAAAGAATGTAGGCCGAAACCGCGTAGACCTCGTCACTGGTGAGCGACTGCGGCCGATCCATGGGCATTGCCCGGCGAATGTAGTCGAAAAGGATCGGCGCGTAGGGGTACATGCTCCCGGGCGTGAGCACCCGCTGGTTGGTGGTGAAGGAGTTGATGCCCCCTACCATCGTGCCGTACTGAGGCCCGCCCTTGGCATCCGCGCCATGACACGCCGCGCACTTCGCCTCGTAGACCTGCTTGCCCTGGGCCACCGTGCCGCTGCCGGGGGGCAGCCCCTTGCCGTCCGGGGTGCGGATGTCGATATCCCATGACGCGATCTCCGCCAGGCTGATGGGCTTGCCATATGCCACCGCCGGCTTGGCCGCGCTCATGGATGCCTTCATATGTTCCACGGTGGCGCAGCTCGCCGCCGCCAACGCGGCCGCCATCGCCAGAACCAGGTTACGCGACCGCATTTTTCACCTCCCCTGCGCTGTTAATGGCCCACGGAAAGATCCCGTTGTGGTGCTGCACGAAGCCGGTCAACGCCCGGACTTTGCCGATCTGCTCCACCGTCGGTTGCACGTAGCCGGTGGAGTCCACCGCCCGGCTGGCGATAACGGCGGGCGAGCCGTCCCACTTCCAGCGGAAGCGGAAGCGGGTGAGGCACTTGTCGAAGACGGGCTCCTCCAGTTGGGCTTCCTGCCAGTTCCGGCCGCCATCGACGGTGACGTCTACCGCCGTGATCTTTCCGCGCCCGGACCAGGCGAAGCCCAGGATCTCGTACAGGCCGGGCCCTTTTAGCTTCATCCCGCCCGAAGGATTAGTGATGACGGATTTGCATTCCATCACGAAGCTGAACTGGCGCCACTTGCCGCCGGGCATCGGGTCGGTGTAGCGGGCCGTTTCGCTGCGGAAATGCCACGGCTGATCGCCCACCTTGATGCGGCGCAGCCACTTGACCGACACGTTGCCCTCCCAGCCCGGGATGAAGAGGCGCAGGGGATAGCCCTGCTCGGGGCGCAGCATCTCGCCCCCTTGGCCGTAGACCAGGAGGCAGTCGTCCAGCACTTTTTCTATGGGAATGCTGCGGGTGTGGGCCGAGCCGTCGGCGCCCTCGAACGCTACCCACTTGGCCCCGGGCAGGAGCCCCGCTTCGTCCAGGAGCCAGGACACGGGGATGCCGGTCCACTGGGTACAGGAGAGCAGCCCATGGCTCTGCTGGACCGTGGGGGAGGCGGCCTTGGTCCAGTCGGTGAGCGTGTTGCCCGAGCACTCCAGGAAATAGAACTTGGACACCGAGGGGTAGCGGGTGATGTCCTCCATGGTGAAGACCAGGGGCTGCTTCACCATGCCGTGGATCACCAGGCGGTGGGTGGCCGGATCGATGTCGGGCGTTCCCGCGTGGTGGCGCTCGAAGTTGAGGCCGTTGGGGGTGATGATCCCGGTCTGATGCTGCAGCGGCGTCATGCTCCAGTCGGAGAAGTTCTGCCGGTTCTTGAACACGGAGCTGCGCTCGCGGAATACGTGAGCCTCGTATTTCGAGGGCATCCCGTACATCTGCTGGGGGATGGGCCGCCCCA
Organism: Pelomicrobium sp. P1; assembly: GCF_052805615.1. Lineage (NCBI taxonomy): Bacteria > Pseudomonadati > Pseudomonadota > Hydrogenophilia > Pelomicrobium > Pelomicrobium sp. P1. The sequence continues at coordinate 24,265 of NZ_JBRBEM010000020.1, read as the reverse complement.
TGGACTGGTTGCTCGGGGGGACGGGAAGGGCGGCGGCCCGGGCGATGCCCGTGCCGGCGACCATCGCGCCGCCGGTCGCCAGAGCGCCCCCGGCGAAGGCCAGGCTTCCCCGAATGAAGTCCCGCCGGCTGGGGGACCGGGGGACGATATCTCGTTCAGAGACCGCGCCCGGAGCGCGAGGGTCGGAAACGACGCCAGAGCGTTTCGGCATGGACTGTCCTCCTCTAGGTGGCCACTCGCTGTCCTGCCCCGCAGGACAACCTGTTGTCTTTGCAGCTTTTTTTGGCGGCACGGCCGAAACGGCGGGCAGGCGCTCCCCGTTTCGGCCCGAAACCCCGTCCAGCAACCCAGCATTTCGCATGCCATGTTCCCCGAATCGATGGCATGTGCTTGTTGCCCAAGGAAAAGCTTTTCTCGCACGGCGGGAAAAGGCCGGGTAGGGGAGGGCGGAGTTCCTTAAGGAAACGTGGGAGAAGTAGGGTGTGTTGCCGATGGAAACGGACGCCCCACGGCGAACGCCCTATCGGGCGGCCGCGCGGGCGTGCCTGACGGCGGGAGTGGCCGTCAGCGGGATCCGTTGGGGCGGGAAACGCCTTCCGCCCAGGGGCAGTCGTGGCACCTATCCCGGCCGGGGCAACGCCCTTGCCGGCGCATGAGGCAGGCGCCCCTTTCGTGGCCCAGCCGCACCGCCAAAGTCGCCCAGTCGAAAGCCGGGAACAAGGGGGTGGCCCAGCCGAGAAGCTTCGAAACGCGGCTCCCCATGGAAACATCCCTCCTGCGTTCTGTCAGAGAGCAAGTTATTCCTTTTTCCGCGTCGACGATTTGATCTTGATCAAAGTACTTCCGGATGAGTCAACGGCTCACGCGGTCGAAGTGCGCCTCGGGCGGTGCTTCTCCAGCACCTCGGCCAGGGCGTGGAACAGGTCGATGGAGGCGTCGATCTCGTCCTTGTTGATGGATACGCTCTCCACGTTGATCCCGATGGGCAGGTGGGCGTAGGACTCGTGGGAGAGGATCTCCCGCAGGTTGTCCCGGCAGATCTCGATGGATTTGGCGAGGGGCTGGGAGGCCGTGAGGATGGCCCGTTCAGTTTCCTCCGGCACCGCGATCCCGAGCCATTTGATGAAGTTCATGGTCTTTTCCCGGCCGCAGGGCGTGAAAGTCAGGATCACGCGCCGGGGCTCGGTCCCGGATTCCCGGCATTCCCGGGCGTAGTCGGCAAGCATGCGCACTGTGGGCTCGGCGTGATAGACCGCCTGGGAGATGAAGAAGCGGCAGCCGCTTCGCGCCTTGGCCAGCATGCGCTGGCTTTCGCTGGCCAGTCCCCCGTGCCGCTCGGCGTGGCGCTCGGCGATGGCGACGCAGCCGAGGGTGAGGTCCGCGGGATGCGCCGTGGCCAGCTCGATGGCCCGCAGCAGCGAGATGGCGTCGCCGGCGGCACTTCGGGAGGTGGCGCGGCCCACGACGGACAAGTAGGATACGCGATGGACGCGGGCGGTCTCGTCCAGCCAGGCCCGCCATTCGGGCTCGCTCATCTGGCCGATGCACTTGTAGGTGACCACGGGCAGCCCCGTGAGCGAGGAGAGCCGGTTGGAATAGATGCGCGAATCGATGGTGCGCTGGAACGGAAACGGCCGCGGCACCGGCGTGCGTCCGCTCTCGTCCTGGATGTCGTAGACCACCAAGCCGTCCAGGGGCAGGCCCTTGATCCGTTCGTGCAGCCGGGACGCGGCGGTGCGCACCACCTCCTCGGGTGAGTCTTCCCGGGGAGGCGTCGTTCCGTAGAGAAAGACGCGCTCGCGGGGGTCGAGGAGCTTCAGGCAAAGGTCCATGCTCAGTAGCGGTAATGGTCGGGTTTGTAGGGGCCCTCCTTTGGCACGCCGATGTAGCGGGCCTGCTCATCGGTCAGCTCGGTGAGCTGGGCGTCCAGCTTCTTGAGCTGCAGCCGGGCCACCTTCTCGTCGAGCCGCTTGGGCAGCATATAGACGCCCACCGGGTAGCGGTGGGTGTTGGTGTAGAGCTCGATCTGGGCCAGCACCTGGTTGGCGAAGGAGGAGCTCATCACGTAGGAGGGATGGCCGGTGGCGCAGCCCAGGTTCACCAGCCGCCCCTCGGCCAGCAGGATGATGCGCTTGCCGTCGGGGAAAATCACGTGGTCCACCTGGGGCTTGATGTTCTCCCACGGATACTGGCGCAGGCTGGCCACGTCGATCTCGTTGTCGAAGTGGCCGATGTTGGCGACGATCGCGTTGTGCTTCATGCGCCGCATGTGTTCGTGGGTGATCACGTTCACGTTGCCGGTGGCGGTGACGAAGATGTCGGCCTTGTCCGCCGCGTAGTCCATCGTCACCACGCGGTAGCCTTCCATCGCCGCCTGAAGCGCGCAGATGGGATCGATCTCGGTCACCCACACCTGGGCTTGCAGGCCCCGCAGCGCCTGGGCGCTGCCCTTGCCCACCTCGCCGAAGCCGCACACCACCGCCACCTTGCCCGCGATCATCACGTCGGTGGCCCGCTTCAAGCCGTCCACCAGCGATTCGCGGCAGCCGTAGACGTTGTCGAACTTGCTCTTGGTCACCGAGTCGTTGACGTTGATGGCCGGAAACAGCAGCCGCCCCTCCTTCTGCATCTGGTATAGCCGGTGCACGCCCGTGGTGGTCTCTTCGGTCACCCCCTTGATGTTGCGGGCGAGGGTGGCGTACCAGCCGGGCTTGGCCGCCAAGCGCTTCTTGATGGCGCTATAGAGGGCCCGCTCTTCCTCGCTCTTGGGATCGGCGAGTACCGACGGGTCCTTTTCCGCCGCCACCCCCAGGTGCACCAGCAGGGTCGCGTCGCCCCCGTCGTCCAGGATCATGTTGGGAGTGCCCCCGTCCCCCCACTCGAAGATGCGATGGGTGAATTCCCAATACTCGTCCAGGCTCTCCCCCTTGTAGGCGAACACCGGCGTGCCGCCGGCGGCGATGGCCGCGGCGGCGTGATCCTGGGTGGAGAAGATGTTGCAGGAGGCCCAGCGCACTTCCGCCCCCAGGGCCTTGAGGGTCTCGATCAGCACCGCCGTCTGGACGGTCATGTGCAGTGACCCGGCGATGCGGGCGCCGCGCAGGGGCTGCTGCCCCGCGTATTCCTCCCGGATCGCCATGAGGGCGGGCATCTCGCTCTCGGCGATGGCGATCTCCTTACGCCCCCAGTCGGCAAGCTTGAGGTCGGCCACTTGGAAGTCGGTGAAGTCGGAATGGGGAACCGCGCTCATGGGTTTCTCTCCGCAGAAAAAGAAAAGCGCTCGCACCTCATCGAGATGCGAGCGCCGTTGATTTCCCTGAGCCTGGCCCGACCACCAAAAGGACAACACCCCTCACCAATACACGATGCCGCGGCGTCCTTTGGGTGGTCGGGTCGCAGCGCTCCTCAGTGGATGCAAGTATAGCGCAACGTCGGCGCCGGACGGAACCCGCTCAGGCCACGGCGGGCGCTTTGATCCCCGCGTCGGCCCGCAGGGCTTCCGCCTTGTCGGTCGCCTCCCAGGTGAATTCCGGCTCGTCCCGGCCGAAATGGCCGTAAGTCGCGGTGCGGGTGTAGATCGGCCGCAGCAGGTCCAGGGTCTGGATGATGGCCCGGGGCCGCAGATCGAAATGCCGCTCGATCAACTGCACGATCCGCTCGTCGGAGATGCGGCCGGTGCCGAAGGTGTTCACCATGAGGGACACGGGTTTCGCCACCCCGATGGCGTAGGCTATCTGGACCTCGCACTTGCTGGCGAGCCCCGCCGCCACGAGGTTCTTGGCCACGTAGCGCATGGCGTAGGCGCCCGAGCGGTCCACCTTGGACGGGTCCTTGCCGGAGAAGGCGCCTCCCCCGTGGCGGGCATAACCGCCGTAGGTATCCACGATGATCTTGCGACCCGTGAGGCCGCAGTCGCCCATGGGGCCACCCACCACGAAGCGGCCGGTTGGATTCACCAGGTAGCGGGTGTCGGCGTTGATCAGTTCCTTGGGCAGCACGGGCTTGACGATCTCCTCCACCACCGCCTCGGTGATGGCGGCGTGGGAGATGTCGGGGGCATGCTGGGTGGAGATCACCACCGTCTCGATGTGCACTGGGCGCCCGTTCACGTAGCGCACGGAGACCTGGGACTTGGCGTCGGGCCGCAGCCACGGCAGGCGCCCGTCCTTGCGCAGCTCCGCCTGGCGCTGCATGAGCCGGTGGGCGTAGAAAATGGGCACCGGCATCAACTGGGGCGTCTCGTCGCAGGCGAAGCCGAACATGAGGCCCTGGTCCCCGGCGCCCTGGTCCAGCTCCTGGTCCTTGTCCCGGTCCACCCCCCGGGCGATGTCGGGCGACTGCCGGTTGAAGGCGGTGAGCACCGCGCAGGTTTGGTAGTCGAAACCGATCTCCGAGCTGTCATAGCCGATGCGCTTGACCACGCCGCGGGCGATCTGGTTGTAGTCCACCACCGCCCGGGTGGTGATCTCACCGGACATGACCACCAGGCCGGTGGCCGTCATGGTCTCGCACGCTACCCGGGCGTTCGGGTCCTGCGCTAAGATAGCGTCCAGCACAGCGTCGGAGATCTGGTCGGCCATCTTGTCGGGATGGCCTTCCGACACGGATTCGGAAGTAAAAAGAAATTCGTTCATCGTTCTCTGCGGCAAGGGTTCTAGCCAGGGCCCGAAAAAGGTCAATAGGATAGCAGATACCCCCTCCGAGTTGAACGGCGAGCCCATGCTGAAACCCCTGTTGGGCTGGGCGGCCTACCTCCCCTTGAGCTGGCTCCATGCCATCGGCGGCGTGCTTGGGCGGGGCGTGTACCTGTCCTCGCCTCGCTATGCCAGGCGTTTGCGGGAGAACCTGAAGGCGAGCGGCGTGTGCCCCGAGCCCCGGGGCTACCGCCGGCTTTTGCGCCGCACGGTGGCGGAAACCGGCAAGGCGGTGGCGGAGCTTCCCAAGGTGTGGTTCGGCGATCCCCGGCGGGCGGACGCCTTGGTGCGGGAGTGCCGGGGCTGGGAGCACGTGGAAGCGGCTCTGGCGGCGAAGCGCGGGCTGATCCTGCTCACGCCCCACCTGGGCTGCTTCGAGATCGCGGGGCTCTACCTCTCCCGGCGGCTGCCCATGACCATCCTGTACCGGCCACCTCGAGTGCGCTGGCTCGAACCCCTGATGATCGCCGGGCGCAGCCGCGGCCGGGCGAAGCTCGCCACCACCGACCTGCGAGGCGTGCGCCAGCTCCTCAAGGCGCTTAAGCGGGGCGAAGCGATCGGCGTGCTGCCCGACCAGGCCCCCGGCCGGGGCGACGGCGTGTGGGCGCGGTTTTTCGGCCGTCCCGCCTATACCATGACCCTGGTGGGGCGGTTGGCGGAGGGCACGGGGGCCCCGGTGCTGATGGTGTTCGCCCGGCGACTGCCCAGGGGGGCGGGCTACCGCCTGAGCTTGACCCCCTTGCCACGGCTGCCGGCGGATCCGGTCCAGGCGGCGGAAGCGTTGAACGCCGCGGTGGAGGCCCTGGTGAGGCAATGCCCCGAGCAATACCTGTGGAGCTACAACCGCTACAAGGTCCCCGCTGGGGTGGCGCCGCCACCCGCCCAAGGAGAAAAGGACGGGGAGGGTGAATAAAGGAGCAAGCGCTTTGCGGGCGGCCGTGATCGGCGTGGGCTACCTGGGGCGCCTGCACGCCCAGAAGTACGCGGCCCTGGACGGCGTGGCCCTGGCGGCCGTGGCGGACGCCGATCCGGAACGGGCGAGGCAGGTGGCCGCCGAGCTGGGCACCCGGCCCGTCGACGATTTCCGGGCGCTCCTCGCCGGGGAGATCCATCTCGCCTCCATCGTGGTGCCCACGGAGCGCCACTTCGACGTGGCCCGGGCCTGCCTGGAGGCGGGGGTGCACGTGCTGGTGGAGAAGCCGGTGACGCAAACGCTGGCCCAGGCCCAGGCGTTGCAGGAGCTCGCCGAACGCCGCGGCCTCACCTTCCAGGTAGGGCACCTGGAGCGGTTCAACCCGGCGTTCCTCTCGGCGCGGGAGATCGTTCGCGAGCCCGTGTTCATCGAATCCCATCGCCTCGCCCCGTTCAAGCCCCGGGGGACCGACGTGGCGGTGACCCTGGACCTCATGATTCACGACATCGACTTGATCCTCGATCTGGTGGCGAGCCCGGTGGCGGAGGTGCGCGCCTCCGGCGCCCCGGTGCTCACCGACGAGATCGACATCGGCAACGCCCGCATCGAATTCGAGAACGGCTGCGTGGCCAACGTCACCGCCAGCCGGGTGTCCCAGAAGGCCATGCGCAAGCTGCGGGTTTTTCAGCCCGACGCCTACGTCACGGTGGACACCCTGGAGCACCGCTTGACCGTGGCCCGCCGGGAGCCGGGGGGCGGGGCGGCAGAAGGGGGACTTCCCATCCGGGTGGAAGAGCGGCGGTTCGAGAAGCCCGATCCCCTCGCCGCCGAGATCCGGGATTTCGTCGCCTGCGTGCGGGAGGGCCGCCGGCCCGCGGTGGGCGGGGCGGAGGGCCGGCGGGCGCTGGAGGTGGCGCTGGCCATCACCCAGGCCATGAATCGGCGCGACCGGCGAAGCGCCGCGACCGAATGGCTCGCGAAGGGATGACAGATGAATATCCCCATGGTGGACCTGAAGGCGGAATATCGGGAGCTCGGCGGCGAGATCGAGCGGGCGGTGGGCGCGGTGCTCGCCTCCAGCCATTTCATCCTGGGCCCCCAGGTCCAGGCCTTGGAGCGGGAGGTGGCGGCCTATCTGGGAGTTAAGCACGCCGTCGCGGTGGCTTCCGGCACCGATGCCCTCCATCTCGCCCTGCGCTCGGCCGGCGTGCAATGCGGCGACGAGGTGATCACCAGCGCCTTCACCTTCATTGCCACCGCGGAGGCGATTTCCTACATCGGCGCTCGCCCCGTGTTCGTGGACATCGATCCCCGGACGTTCAACCTGGACCCCGAAGCGCTGGAGGCGGCGGTGACCGAACGCACCCGGGCCATCCTGCCGGTGCATCTCTACGGCCAGGCGGCGGACATGGAGCCGATTCTGGCCCTGGCGCGCCGCCGGGGACTCAAGGTGATCGAGGACTGCGCCCAGTCCTTCGGCGCCGACTACCGGGGCCGTAAGACGGGCGCCCTGGGGGACGCGGGCTGCTTCTCCTTCTATCCCAGCAAGAACCTGGGGGCCTACGGGGACGGGGGCATGGTGGTGACCGACGACGACGCCCTCGCCGAGCAGGTGCGGGTGCTGCGGGACCACGGCAGCCGGGTGCGCTACCACCACTGCGTGCTCGGCTACAACAGCCGCCTGGACGAGCTGCAGGCGGCCATTCTGCGGGTGAAGCTCAAGCGCATCGAGCGGCTCAACGCCCGGCGCCGGGAGGCGGCGGCGCGCTACACGGCGCGGCTCAAAGGCAGCCCCGTCGCCCCGCCGGCCGAGGCGGGCTACGGCCGCCACGTCTATCACCAGTACACGGTGCGGAGCCCTCGGCGCGACGCCGTCCGGGAGGCTCTGACCCAGGCAGGCATCGCCAGCGCCATCTATTACCCGATTCCGCTCCATCACCAGGAGGTCTACCAGGCGGTCTGCGGGGACCTGCGCCTGCCCCACACCGAGGCGGCGGCCCAGGAGGTGCTTTCCCTTCCTATGCATCCCTACCTCGCTGCGCAGCAGGTGGACCGGGTGTGCGAGACGGTGTTGGCGGCCGCGGGGTGAGGAGGTGAGCCTAGCCCGGACATTTCACGAAGACGCCCCTAAAATCAGGCCAAGGTGCAAAGAGATCAGCGCCTTGGTTGGGGGGATGCCCATGCTCAATTTGCCCCGCAGAGCTCCTCGGGTCCTGGCGGGGGCGGGGGGCCATCTTTCGCTTGCGCTCCTCGCCCGTGGGCTCTGCCACGGGCTTCGTCGGCTGCGGGGAACCTCCCTCGCCCGGCCCCGCACCATCCTCCCGAGGCCCTCGTGAAATGTCCGGCCTAGCGATCCACCCCACCGCTCTGGTCGCGCCGGGGGCGCGCCTCGCGCCCGGCGTGGAAGTGGGCCCTTACGCCGTGATCGAGGAGGACACGGAGATCGGCGAGGGCTGCTCCATCGGCGCCCACGCGGTGGTGAAGCGCTACACCCGCCTGGGACCCCGCAACCGCATCGGCGAGCACGCGGTCATCGGCGGCGAACCCCAGGACTTCAAGTTCAAGGGCTGGCCCAGCGCCGTGGTCATCGGCGAAGGCAACGTCCTGCGGGAAGGGGTCACGGTGCACCGGGGCAGCACCGAGGGGGCCGTCACCCGCATCGGCGACGGCTGCTTCCTCATGGCGGGAAGCCACGTGGGCCACGACTGCCAGCTCGGGAACCAGGTGATCGTGGCCAACGGGGCCCTGGTGGCGGGGTTCGTCACCGTGGGCGATCGGGCCTTCGTTTCCGGCCACGTGGCGATCCACCAGTTCTGCCGGGTGGGGCGGCTCGCCATGCTGGGAGGGCTCGCCCGCATCTCCCAGGACGCCCTGCCCTTCGTCATCACCGAGGGCTCACCCGCCCGGGCCCGGGGGTTGAACCTGGTGGGGCTCAAGCGGGCCGGGGTCGCCGAGGAGGACATCCGGGAACTCAAGCGCGCCTACCGGACGCTCTTCCTCTCCGGCCTCCTGCTGGAGCAGGCCCTGGCGGCCCTCGGGGAATCCTCCTCGCCCATGGTGGCGGAGCTGGTCCGGTTCATCCGGGAGTCGAAGCGGGGCATCACCCGTGGCGGACGCTAATCCGAGGCGGCTGCCGGGCCCGCTCCTCTTGCGCCCATTTTCCTCCGCCGATGGGGCAGGGTGGGGAGCGGGTTAGCCGCCATGGGGGCCCGGCTGGGCGTTGCCGCCCTGTGGCTGCTCCACTTTCTGCCCCTGCCGCTGCTGGCGGCCCTGGGCGGCGGCCTGGGCCGCCTCGCCTATCGCCTGGCCGGCGCCCGCCGGCGGGTGACCCTCACCAACCTGCGGCTGTGCTTTCCGTCCATGCCGGAGGCGGAACGGGAGCGGCTCGCCCGGCGCCACTTCCAGGCGTTGGGGAGGGCGGCGCTGGCGGAAGGCATCGCCTGGTGGGGATCGAAGGCCCGGCTCAAGCAACTGGTGACCCTGGAGGGGGTGGAGCACTGGTACGCGATCCAGGGGCAGCCGGTCATCCTGCTGGTGCCCCATTTCGTGGGGCTGGACCTGGGGGCCGTGCGACTGGCGGCCGACTGGCCCGCCTGCGCCATGTACCGCACCCAGAGCAATCCGTACATCGACCGGCTGCTGCGGCGCGCCCGCACCCGGTTCGAGCCGGTCACCCTGGTGTCGCGCCGAGACGGCATCCGGGGGCTGGTCGCCGCGATCCGCCAGGGGCTGCCCTTGTACTATCTGCCGGACCAGGACTACGGGGCGCGGGACGCCATCTTCGTGCCCTTCTTCGGCGTTCCCGCCGCCACCATCACGGGGCTCTCCCGGCTCGCCCGCCTGACCGGCGCCAAGGTACTGCCCGTGGTCACCCGGCAACTTCCCCGCGGGCGCGGCTACCGCATCCAGGTCTATCCCCCGTGGGAGGACTTCCCCGGAGAAAGCGTGGAGGCGGACACCCGGCGCATGAACGCCTTCATCGAGGAGCGGGTGCTGGAGATGCCGGAGCAATACTTCTGGCTCCACAAGCGCTTCAAGACCCGGCCGCCAGGTGAGCCGCCGGTGTATTGAGGCCCTTTGCGCCACCTTGCCGTGAGGGGATCGGACCTGGCAATGAAACGCTTGTCAACCGGTCGAGCGGCGCTCAAGAGGGAGCGAGTGCCGAGGAGTAGAATAGCGGTTCGATGATCACGAACTCCGCTGCGATGCCCGCAGCCCCCTGGATGATAATGGAGCGCGTTCCCGAGCCGGAGCTGATGGACGATCCCGCCCAGGCTCGGGCCTACGCCGAAGCGGATTTCTCTGAGCCCCATCAGGCCTTCGTGGAACATTTCCGCCACCGCTTTCCCGCCTTCGCCGGCGGAAAGGTGGTGGACCTGGGCTGCGGCCCGGCGGACGTGACCCTGCGCTTCGCCCGGGCCTATCCAGGGACGGACATCCTGGGCGTGGACGGGGCGCAGGCCATGCTCGTCCTGGCGCGGGAGGCGGTGGAGCGGGCGGGCCTCGGGGGGCGCATCCGCTTCGCCCGCCTGCGGCTGCCCGCGCGGGCGCTTCCCGGGGGGTTCGATGCCGTCATCAGCAACAGCCTCCTGCACCACCTGGCCGATCCCCAGGCCCTTTGGGCGGCGGTGCGCCAGGCGGCCCGGCCAGGGGCGGCGGTGCTGGTGATGGACCTGCTGCGGCCCGGAAGCGAAGCCGAGCTGGAGCGCCTGGTGGCGACCTACACCGCCGGCGCCCCCGAAGTCCTGCGCCGGGACTTTCGCAATTCCCTGCGGGCCGCCTATCGCCCGGAAGAAGTGGAGAAGCAGCTTACCGGGGCGGGGCTCGGTGGCTTTCGCGTGGAAGTGGTGAGCGACCGCCACCTCCTCGCCTGGGGCGCTGCGCCCGGCTGAGGCTCATGCGGCTTCCCTTCACCAAAATGCAGGGGTTGGGCAACGACTTCGTCGTGCTGGACGGAATGCGCCAATCCATCGTTCTCACCCGGGATCAGTTGCGGCGCCTGGCCGACCGGCACTACGGCGTGGGCTGCGACCAGGTCCTCCTGGTGGAACCGCCGTCCCGGCCGGACGTGGACTTCCGCTACCGGATCTTCAACGCCGACGGAAGCGAAGTGGAACAGTGCGGCAACGGCGCCCGCTGCTTCGTGCGCTTCGTGCACGAGAAGGGCCTGACCGCCAAGCGGGAGATCCGGGTGGAGACCCGCTCGGGGGTGATCGTGCCCCGGCTGGAAGCCGACGGCCAGGTGACGGTGGACATGGGCGTCCCCCGCTTCGAGCCCCGGGACGTCCCCTTCCTGGCCGAGAGCCGCGCCCTCACCTATTCCCTGGAAGTGGACGGCGCGGTGCGGGAAGTGAGCGTCCTCTCCATGGGCAATCCCCACGCGGTGCAGATCGTGGAGGACGTGGACGCGGCGCCGGTGGAGCGGGAAGGCCCGCTGATCGAGTGCCATCCCCGTTTTCCCGAGCGGGTGAACGCCGGCTACATGCAGGTGCTGGACCGGCGGCACATCCGCCTTCGGGTCTACGAGCGGGGGGCGGGGGAGACCCTGGCCTGCGGCACCGGGGCGTGCGCGGCAGTGGTGGCCGGCATCCAGCGGGGGCGGCTCGATCCCGAGGTCGAGGTGAGCACCCGGGGAGGACGGCTCACCGTCCGCTGGGAAGGGGAGGGCCGGCCGGTGTGGATGACCGGGCCGGCGCAGACCGTGTTCGAAGGCGTGATCGAGATCGAATAGATCGATAATGGGGAGAACGAAATCCATGATGCCCATGAATCCCGACGACGTGGCGCGCTATCTCCAGGACCATCCGGAGTTCTTCGAGCGCTATGCCGAGCAGATGGCGGAAATCTACGTGCCTCATCCCCACGGCGGCCGCGCCATCCCCCTGTCGGAACGCCAGATGCTCGCCCTGCGGGAGAAGAACAAGCTGCTGGAAGAAAAGTTGCGGGAGCTGATCGGCTTCGGTGAGGAAAACGATGCCATCGGGGAGAAGATGCATCGCCTGAGCCTGGGCTTGATGGCGGCGCGGGACCTGGCTTCGGCGCTCTACGTCCTCGCCTTCAACCTGCGGGAGGATTTCGGCGTGCCCCATGTAGCGATGCGGGTCTGGGGTGTGGAAGCGGATTCCCTGGACCTGCCGGAGCTCGCCCCGGTGAGCGCCGACGTGCACGCTCTCGCCGAGGGGTTGACCCAAGGCCATTGCGGCGGCCATCTTCCGCCGGAGCCCCTCGCCTGGTTCGGCGAAGCGGCGGCTCGACTGCGCTCCTTTGCCCTGGTGCCCATCCGTTACGGGCGCACCCTGGGGCTCCTGGTGCTGGCGAGCGAGGATGCACGGCGCTTCTACCCGGAAATGGGAACGGTCTACCTGGCCCGGTTGGGAGAGCTGGCGGGGGCCGCGGTGGCCCGGTTCAACGCTTCCTCTTGAGGCATCCAGGCCAGGGATTGTGGTGAGCGAGCGCCCACGACCCGGCCCGGAGGCCCTGCGCCAGGGGTTCCTGGCCCACCTGGCTATGGAGCGGCGCTTGAGCCCCCATACCGTGAAGAGCTATGGGCGGGACGTGGACCTGCTGCTCGAGCTGGCCAAAACCACGCCCCTCTCCGGGCTGGATGCCCACCACATCCGCCGCTTCGTCGCCACCCTCCATGCCCGGGGCCTTTCGGGCCGCAGCCTGGCCCGGGCCCTGTCGGCGTGGCGCACCTTTTTCAACTACCTGGCCCGGGATCACGGCTTCGGCGCCAACCCCTGCCTGGGCGTGCGCTCGCCCCGGGTGAAGCGAACGCTGCCCGAGGCGCTTTCCCCGGACCAGGCGGCGAGGCTCCTGGCGTTCCAGGCCCAGGACCCCCTGGCCCTGCGGGACAAAGCGGCGTTCGAGCTGTTCTACTCCTCGGGGCTGCGGCTCGCGGAGCTGGCGGGCCTCACCGTGGACGACGTGAATCTCGCCGACGGTACGGTCCGCGTGACCGGCAAGGGAGCGAAGACCCGGGTGGTGCCGGTGGGGCGCTGCGCCCTGGAGGCGCTGCAGGCGTGGCTCGCAGTGCGCGGCCGCTTCGCCGGAGCCCGGCAGGCGGCGCTCTTCCTCGCCCGCACCGGCGCCCGCCTGAGCCCGCGGGCGATCCAGGCCAGGCTCAAGGGCTGGGCCAGGCGCCAGGAAATCGCGGCCAACGTTCATCCCCACGTGTTGCGCCACTCGTTCGCCTCCCATCTGCTCCAGTCGAGCGGCGACCTGCGGGCGGTGCAGGAAATGCTGGGCCACGCGAGCATTTCCACGACCCAGGTGTATACCCACCTCGACTTCCAGCATCTGGCCAAGGTGTACGACGCGGCGCATCCGCGGGCGCGGAAGAAGAAATGAGAAAATCGAACCGACCTAGTTTGGCTACGAATGGACACGGATGTTCGCGAATAAAGCAAAAGATTTATTGAAATTCACATGGGGTTGTAACCTGTCCTCCCATGCCTCGCCTTAACACCCATGCAAACAAGATCCATGGGCTACCTTTCAAGCTGCCCACGGGCGCGTGGGAGGGCACCCATCCCCTCCCTAACCCTCCCCTTGAAGGGGAGGGAGCCCATCCCCACCCCAGCCCGTCCACGGCCCGGCAGGCAGGCCGGGCCGGCTCCGCGGGCGCAGAGCTGTGCTCTGCGAAACCCCCGCTCCGCCCCCTTGAAGGGGAGGGAGCCCATCCCCACCCCAATCCGTCCACGGCCCGGCATGCCCCTGTCATCCTCCCCCTTCAAGGGGGAGGCCGCCATCCGAGTCCACCTCCCCCTTCAAGGGGGAGGCCGGGAGGGGGATGGGGTGCGGCGCAGGACGCGCCGCGGCGCACCGTATAATGCCGTTCGGTGCGTTTCGCTGCGCTCTACACACCCTACGGCGGACCACCCATGGGCGCGGATTTTTAGCGATGCGGGTGAGGTTGTTTTCCCATTCGTGGATATCCGTGCTCACCCGTGGCTGAACGTTCAGCGCGCCGCGCCGTCTTTGGCATAATTCCGTTTCACCTTTTTTGCGAAGATGAATGAGCGCCGCTTCCCGTTTCATCGTCTGGCGAGGCCGGCTCGGCGGCTGCCCGGGCGCCTACCGGGGATGGCTCCTGGATCGGGGATCCCTCACCGCCCGGCTGCGCCGCGCCTGTGCGGCGTTCAGGGTGCAACCCCTGGCCCAGGGATTCGCCCTGCCTTTGCCCGACGAGCGGGAGCGACTCCGCCTTAAGCCCCGGGAGCGGGCATTGGTGCGGGAGGTATTCCTATATTGCGCTGAGGTCCCCGTGGTGTTCGCCCACTCGGTGGCGGCGCGCCGGGATCTGAACGGGCCGTGGCGCTGGCTGTCGCGCCTGGGCGACCAGCCCTTGGGAGAGGCCTTGTTCACCGATCCCCGGGTCCGCCGCACACCCCTGGAGTTCAGCCGGCTGCGCCCCTGCGACGGGCTGTTTCGCCGCGCCGCGGCGCGCCTCGCCGTGCGGCCGCCGGAGCTGTGGGCGAGGCGCTCCCTCTTCCGCCTGGAGGAGCGCCCGCTCCTGGTGACCGAAGTGTTCCTTCCCGGTGTTCTCCAACTCAGGCCGTGATCCTCGCTGATCGCCTCGACGCCTACGCCCGGCTGGTGCGGCTCGACCGCCCCATCGGTATCCTGCTGCTTCTGTGGCCCACCCTCTGGGCCCTGTGGCTTTCCAGCGGCGGCCGCCCCGACTGGACCGTGGTGGCCATCTTCGTCGCCGGCGCGGTACTCATGCGCTCCGCGGGGTGCGCCATCAACGATTTCGCCGACCGGGACATCGATCCCCATGTGGAGCGCACGCGCCACCGGCCCCTGGCCACCGGGCGCGTCGCGCCGGGGGAGGCCCTCGCCGTGGCGGCGGTCCTGGCCCTGGGCGCCTTCCTGCTGGTGCTCCAGTTGAACCGCCTCACGGTGCTCCTCGCCGTGCCGGCGGCGCTCCTGGCGGTCACCTATCCCTTCACCAAGCGCTTCTTCCCGTTCCCCCAGGCGTATCTCGGCGTCGCCTTCGGCTTCGGCATCCCCATGGCCTACGCGGCCCACACGGAAAGCGTGCCCCCGGTCGCCTGGGCGCTGCTCGTCGGGAACGTCTTCTGGTCCATCGCCTACGACACCGAGTACGCCATGGTGGACCGCCCCGACGATCTCAAGCTGGGCATCAAGACCTCCGCCATCACCCTGGGGCGCCACGACGTGGCGGGGGTGATGGCGGCCCACGGGGCGTTTCTCGCGATCCTCGCCGGCGTGGGTATCGCCCTCAAGCTCGGGTTTGCGTACTACCTGGGGCTCGCGGCAGCGGCGGGGCTCGCCGCCTACCAGTACGTCCTGATCCGGGACCGGGACCGGCAGCGCTGCTTCCAGGCGTTCCTCCACAACAACTGGGTGGGCGCTGCGATCTTCGCCGGGATCGTGGCGAGCACGCTGTGAGCGCCCCAGCGTATTGGAAATTCGCCCGTACGAAGATCGTGCCTAGAAGCCGAACCGATGGCAGGAGGTGGCTTGACGACTACGCCTTTCGACACGCTGAACTTCGTGGAGCGGCTCAAGGCCGCCGGCGTGTCTGGGGCGTGGACCAAAAGCGGAAGCGCTGGCTGAGGCTTTGGCCGAAAAGGTACGGCTCGGGCCCCTCGCTACTCAAACGGACAAGGAATCGCTGCGAGCGGAGATCGAGCGAAATTCGATACCGTGAAATCCCGTAGGGTGCGTTGAGCGCAGCCGAAACGCACCGGTACAGGTCTCGAAGCGCCGAAGCGGTGCGCCAAGGCGCACCCTACGGGTTTAGGCGTCGAAGCGCCCCCGACAACCCCCATCCGTAGGGTGCGTTGGGTGAGAGCGAAACGCACCGCCCAGCGGGGAAGAACCTCCGGAGTGGTGCGCTAAAGCGCACCCTACGGCGAGGGCGTAGGGTGCGTTGAGCGCAGCCGAAACGCACCGCCATGAGAGGGGACCTACCAAGCGGTGCGCCGAGGCGCACCCTACCGTGCTGGCGCGAGGTGCGCGGCGCGGGCGGGCTGCACCCAGCAGCGCCGCGCGATCCAGGCCTTCCGCTTCTCAACCGCCGCCCAGCTTCTCCAACTCTTTGCGGGCATCGGCGGCGTAGGTGAAGTCTTTCTGGATCTCCAGGGCTTTCTTGAGCGCCGCGATCGCTTCCTGGCGATTGCCCTTGCGACTATAGGCGACCCCCAGGCGGTAGTAGAACTCGGCCTGGGGCGGCTGCGTGGCGGCCGCTTTCCGGAATGCGGCGATGGCCGGGTCCAGCTCTCGGCGCATGAGGTGGATCGTTCCCAGCGTGTCGTGGAAGGTGCCCATGTCGGGCGCCAGCGCCACCGCTTTTTTGGCGAGCCGCAGCGCCTCGTCCAGGCGCTGCCCGCTTTGGGCCAGCAGCCACGCCAGATTGTTGTAGGCCGGCGCGTGGCGGGGGTTCGCCTCCAAGGTCGCCCGGTAGGCCCTCTCGGCCTCCGCCTTCTGGCCGCTCCCGTGGTAAGCGGTTCCCAGCTTGAACTGGGCGTCGGCGTTTTTCGGCGCCGCCTGCACGGCCCGCTGGTAGTCGGCGATGGCCTTGTCTTTCTCGCCCTTCGCCCAATAGAGGTCGCCCCGGTCCAGGAGCGCTGGCACGAAATCCGGATTCGCTTGCAGCAGTTCATTGTAGGCCGCCAGGGCCGGGTCCATCTTCCCGCGGGAGAGGTGGAGCCGGCCCAGGGCCTGGAGCGGCAGGGGATTTCCCGGGGAAAGCTCCGCGGCCCTGCGGAACGCGGCCTCCGCCTCGTCGAATCTTCGCTGGGCGGCGAGCGCCATGCCGAGCCCGTGGCGGGCGCCCCCGTGGCGGGGATCGAGCCGCACCGCCTCTCCGTAGGCCTCGGCAGCCTCCTTGGGCTTGTCGAGCGCCGTCATGTACAAGTCGCCCAGGTCCAGGTAAGCCCCGGCCGACCGGGGATCGAGGCGGATCGCCTTCTGGAACGCGGCCTCGGCGGCGGGATAGCGTCCCATGACGAACTCATAGCGCCCCCACGCCCGCTGCACCGCCGCATCCTCCGGGGCGGCGGCCAGGGCCTGGCGCAGCCAGTTTTCGACGCCCTTCAGATCCTTCTTCAGGCGGGCGACTTCCGCCAGCCCCAGCAGGGGCTCGGGCGCTTTCGGGTCGAGCTTGTGGGCTTCCGTAAAGGCTTTCGACGCCGTGGTCAGGTCTTTCCCGTTGAGCGCCTCGTAGCCGGCCTGGAGCTTGGCCTGGCCGGGCGCGCCCTCGGTCTTGGGGGCTCCCGGGGGCGAGGTGCGAGGCACCAGCAGCTCGAAAGGCACGGCGGGCGCGGCGCCGGGCGCCGCCAGCGCCAGCAGGGCGAGAACGGTCAGGCAAAAGCGGCTTGCAAGGCGAGTAGGCACCGGCATCACCTCCATGGACGGGCTTCCATCGATCATGCTGCGTGAGCGATTATCGCCCCGGGCCCGGAAAAAACAAAAACCCCTTTCCAGCCGGGCCGGAAAGGGGTGGATGTCGAGCGTGGGTCGGTTCAGCGCCGCTTGCGGGAGCGAAGGGCCGCCAGCCCCATGAGCCCCAACCCCACCAGGGCGAGGGACCCTGGCTCGGGGACGCCGGTGGGCGGCGGGGGTTCCAGCACGCCCCCCGTCGCGCCGAAGGCGAAGATGAAGGTGTTCGGCGCGCCGGTGATATGGCTGCACGAGGAGTCGGAGCTGGAATCGCACTGCCCGTAGGAGTAGAGCCCCGCGCCCACGAGGGCTCGCGCCGCATCGGCATCCGCTTCGGTGCCCGCCGCACCGTAGTAGGTGACGAAGGAGCGCGACGCCCCGTTCGCTAGGGCCTCGAACTCGAAGTCGAACACGGCGCCGTGATCGGCTGGACCGCAGTCGGTGAAATTACTGTTGAGTAACTCCGCCGCCGTGCAGGCGCCACCGAAGATTGTGGCACCAAAGGTCGTCAGGGGGTTAGCGGTGTCGAAGCCGTTGTTCCCTGTGCGGCGCACGTTGTTGCCGTTGGCGACTCCTAACAGGGCCGGCACGCCCTGGATGGTCACGAACTCGCTGAACGCCGTCGGCTCCACGTCCCAGTCCATCACCCGGCGGTACACCAGGTCTCCCGCCGCCAGGTCCATGCCGCTCAGGTTCTGGATGGTGACATCAACCTGATAAAGATTGACGGACGGGCTGGGGTGATAAAAGTGGGTGACCCGCAGAACGGGTGCGCCGGAGGCCCCCAGGATGTCAACCACCGAGGTCGCGGTACTGGCGGTGGCGGAGAAGCTCACCAGGGAGAGATTCACGATCCCATCGACCGCCCGGTTGGCGTAGCCGCTCACGCCGAGGCTCACGATCCCCGCCCCCCATCCTTCGCAGACGCAGCCCGGGGCGGTGGATTCCGCCCCCGTGGGGTTATACCGGAGGCCCACCGGCGTGGTCCCGCTCAAGGACACGCCCGGATAGGTACCGACCACCCCCGCATCCGTTGGGAAGACGTTGAGGTGCCCTTCGTCGTTTACCCCTAACGTAATGGTCCCATTGGTAATGAAGGCACCCGCCTGCGCGGTGCCCGCCAGCCCCAACCCCCCTGCCACGAATGCCAGCGTCAGCACGGTCTTGCGTAGCTTTGTTCTCATGGCGGACCCCCTTTCGCAGAGTCTGACATTGTTGAAATTGTCCAAAATCGTCCAAAGCAAAGGCGGTGCCATCGTCACCTTTCCCCTTGAAATCAGCCGGATATCCAAAAGCCCTCAGGGACCACAGAGCCAGTTTGATAAAAGCGCCGACAGTCGGGCGGAAAGGCCAGCAAAGGGTGTTGCCCCAAGGCATTGCCCCCTCTCCAAGGCGCCCTCGCGTTTTCCATTTTCATGTCATACGCCACTGTATTCTTTGATCTTTTTCCATTTTTTCCCGGCGGCGGGCGCCGAGGGCTTCGCCATCCTTGCCGCCCTCCCTGGAGGCCGCCGGGCCGATGAAAGACCTCCAATGTCGATCCGCTTAACACTCGGCTTTTGAAGGTGGACGAAACGGCCATTCCCCTATAATGGGTCGAGCCCGACTCCCTCTTTCCCATGAAATACCGCGACCTGCGCGACTTTCTCTCCCGTCTCGAAGCCTTAGGCGAGCTCAAGCGCGTCGCCGTGGAGGTGGATCCGCGGTTCGAGATCACTGAGATCTGCGACCGGGTGCTGAAGGCGGGGGGGCCGGCCCTTCTGTTCGAGAAGCCCAAGGGGCACGCGATCCCGGTGCTCGGGAACCTCTTCGGCACCCCGCGGCGGGTCGCCCTGGGGATGGGGCAGGAATCGGTGGAGGCCTTGCGGGAGGTGGGAAAGCTCCTCGCCTACTTGAAGGAGCCGGAGCCGCCCCAGGGCTTCCGGGACGCCCTGGACAAGCTGCCGCTTCTGAAGCAGGTGCTGTCGATGGCACCCAAAGAGGTGTCTTCGGCCCCCTGCCAGGAGATAGTGTGGGAGGGCGCCGACGTGGACCTTTCCCGGTTGCCGGTTCAGACCTGCTGGCCGGGGGACGCCGGCCCCCTCATCACCTGGGGGCTCACGGTGACCAGGGGGCCTTACAAGAAGCGCCAGAATTTAGGCATTTACCGCCAGCAGGTGATCGGCCCTAACCGGGTGATCATGCGCTGGCTCGCCCACCGGGGCGGGGCGCTGGACTTTCGCGACCACGGCGAGGCCCACCCGGGAAAGCCGTTTCCCGTGGCGGTGGCCCTGGGGGCCGACCCCGCCACGATCCTGGGGGCGGTGACCCCGGTGCCGGACACCCTGTCCGAGTACCAGTTTGCCGGCTTGCTGCGGGGCAGCCGCACGGAGATTATCAAATGTATCGACAGCGATCTCTCGGTGCCCGCCTCCGCCGAGATCGTGCTGGAAGGGGCGATCCATCCGGGAGAAACGGCCCTGGAGGGACCCTTCGGCGACCACACGGGCTACTACAACGAGCAGGAGCGATTTCCCGTGTTCACCATCGAGCGCATCACGATGCGCCGCGATCCGATCTACCACTCCACCTATACGGGCAAGCCGCCGGACGAGCCCGCGATCCTGGGGGTGGCGTTGAACGAGGTGTTCGTGCCCATCCTCACGCGCCAGTTTCCCGAGATCGTGGACTTCTATCTCCCGCCCGAGGGCTGCTCCTATCGCCTGGCGGTGGTGTCGATGAAGAAGCAGTACCCGGGCCACGCCAAACGAATCATGTTCGGCGTCTGGAGCTTCCTGCGCCAGTTCATGTACACCAAGTTCATCGTGGTGACCGACGACGACGTGGACGTGCGCAACTGGAAGGAGGTGATCTGGGCCCTCACCACCCGGGTCGATCCGGCCCGCGACACGGTCATCGTGGAGAACACCCCCATCGACTACCTGGACTTCGCCAGCCCCGTGTCGGGCCTGGGCGGCAAGATGGGGATCGACGCGACGAACAAGTGGCCCGGAGAAACCACCCGCACCTGGGGCAGACCCATCGTCATGGACCCGGGAGTGAAGAAGCGGGTGGACGCCCTGTGGGATTCCCTGGGCCTGGGGTGAGGGGCTTTCCGTCTCGTAGGGTGCGTTGAGCCGAAGGCGAAACGCACCGGACAGCCGAAACAAGATTTTTGGCGCGGATCGGGTGCGCTGAAGCGCAGCTTGCGCGCTGCCGGTCGATCAAGCCCTACGCCGCTTTCCTGACTTTGATCGCTACCTGCTGTCCGGCACGGCCGAGCATGCTGGGCCGTGGACGGGTTAGGGTGGGGATGGGCTCCCTCCCCTTCAAGGGGGCGGAGCGGGGGTTTCGCAGAGCACTGCTCTGCGCCCGCGGAGCCGGCCCGGCCTGCCTGCCGGGCCGTGGACGGGTTGGGGTGGGGATGGGTTGCTGCTACGTCTCTGCCAGCCTATGCGCTGCAGCCCATCCACCCCCTTGCTTCCTCGGAGCAAGGGGGCAAGCATCGGCAGTGAATGCGGACGAACGATGGACTGGAGACTAAGGCGCCGCCCGGGCGTCCCGGGCGAGCCGGTCCGCGTTGTCCCCGGTGAGGGTCTTGAGGAAAGCCACCAGGGCCTGCTGCTCTTCGGCCGTTAGGCCGAGGGGCCTGAGCAGGGGGTCCTTCAGGGGATGGTCGATTCCACCCTGATCATAGAACTCCACCACTTCCTCCAGCGTGGCCAGCGACCCGTCGTGCATGTAGGGCGCGGTGAGGGCGACGTTGCGCAGGGTGGGGGTACGGTAGGCCCAGCGGTCTCGAGGATCGAAGGTGACCTCGAACCGACCCGTGTCGGGCAGCGGCGGCTCGAAGTCCTGGAGCATCTTCTCTTCCACTTCCACTGTGAGCCCCGGGGCAAGCTGCACGGAATGTTTTCCCTTCACACCCATGCTGCGGGCCCAGCCGATGCCGGTGTTATGGAAGCCGTTATCGGTGAAGAGGGCATGCTTTTCGCCGAAGGCGTGGCAGGCGGCGCAGCCTCCTTTGCCGCGGAAAATCTCGAAACCCCGCTGCTCTTCCGGCGTCAGCGCGTTTTTCTCTCCGCCG
Organism: Pelomicrobium sp. P1; assembly: GCF_052805615.1. Classification (NCBI taxonomy): domain Bacteria; kingdom Pseudomonadati; phylum Pseudomonadota; class Hydrogenophilia; genus Pelomicrobium; species Pelomicrobium sp. P1. The sequence continues at coordinate 3,180 of NZ_JBRBEM010000020.1, read as the reverse complement.
TAGTACCAACGGTCGAAGGGGGAGTTGGCGGAAAGAAGGGTGCGCTGGTAGGCGGCGAGCGCCTGGCCGACGGTCAGCATGTCGGGTCCGCGCCCGAAGGCCTGCTCAAATAGCCCGTCGTAGTCGGGCAGGGCCTTGATTTTCTCGATCACGTAGCCGACGGAAGGATTGCCCATCTCGCTGCGGGCGAGGAGCGGCCCCCATGCCTGGTTTTCCAGGCTCGTCTCCCGGCCGTCGTGGAACAGGCTCGCCGCATAGGCCACGTTGTACAGGGTGGGGGCGTTGCGCCGCAGGCTGCGCCCTTCCAGGCCGATGGGGGTCGCCAGCTCGTTGGAGGTAAACCCCTGCTCCGGCACGTGGCACATGGCACAAGAGAGGGTGCCATTGTGAGAGAGCCGCCGGTCCAGGAAGAGCTTACGCCCCAGCTCGATTTTCGCCGGGGTTAAGGAATTGTCGGGCGGCACCGGCACCTCGGGCAGCCCCAGGGGCGGCGCCGGGCGGAAGGAATCCGCCGGGCTCGTTCGGCCGTCATGCCCTCCCTGGCAAGCCGAAAGGGAGACGGCGCAGGCGAGCAGGGCGGCCGCCGCCTTCATCGCAGCGCGTGGCCCTCCTCCATGAGGAGGGTCTTGATGTCGTTCACCACCACCGCGGGCAGCAGGTAGGCGGTCGTGTAGATCTCCCGCACCTCACGGGCTTTATCGATGAGAAAGACTTTGAGCACATGGTTGTAGAAACCCGTGGGCTTGCCAGTCTTTTCATCGAGCTCGATGGCCACGTCCTGGCCGTAGCCGTCCAGGATGGGCAGCAGCTCCTTGAGGGAGGCCGTGGTGAGGAAGTGCCAGGCCACCGCGCCTGGGCGCCCGGCCTGGAGCGCCTGTTGTCCCGCCAGGACCTCGGGCGTGTCCCGCAGAGGATCGAAGCTTAAGGTCACCAGCCCCACCCGGCCGTACAGGCGGGGGTCCTCCTCCACCGACCGCTTCACCTGGTGGAACACGTAGAGGGCGTAAGGGCAGCCGCCAGGATCGGCGCAAGACGTGTACATGAAGGTGAGGAGGGTCACCTTGCCGCCGGTGAATTCCGAAAGCCGGCGCTGCTGGCCCGTCGAGTCCAATACCACGCCGTCGGCGGCGCGCATGATGGGATGGAGGACGTAAGTCCCCGGCGCAGGGGGCACGAAGTCCATGACGGGGGCCGCCGCCGGCGCCCCGTCCTTCTCCCCGTGAGCCTGGGCGAGCGGGAGGCCCAGTAGGAAAAAAACGCCTCCTGCAAGCAGGAGGCGAAGGCTCTGAGGGAGGTTATTGTTGGCGATGAGCCGGGTAGCCATCACTCCTTCACCGCGAGCTTGGCGTGGTCGGGGGGCAGCGCCGCCTCCAGGGGCTTGAGCTTCTTCAGGTCCCGCACCTGGAACTTCATGTGATGGGCACGCCCGAGCTTTTCCTTGTAGAAGTCGATATGGAAGGCGAGTTTGAGCTCCTTGCCGTCCCAGTGGTACATCTTGAGGAACTGCTCGTCCTCGGGCCCCTTCTTGTCCCAGTTGGCGAGGAGCGAGCTGGTGAAATAAAGCCGCTTGCCGTCGTAGCTCTGGGACACCATGTTGACCTGAGATCCAATCTTTTTCGCGTACACCTGCTTTGGTTGCAGGGGATTCGACATGTCGAAATAGCGCGCCGTCCCATCCATGAAGGTGTTGACCCACAAGCCCTTGGCGTCGCTCCTCAGGCTGATATCTACCGGCAAGGGCACCTTCGTCGGATCGCCGATGTCCGCCACTTTATGGGCCTGCCACTCACCCTTGGCATCCTGCTTGAAGACCCACATGGCCGAGGTGAGCGCCGCAGTGGTCACCGCCCAGTTGTCGCCGGGCTTCCAGGACCAGCGCACTTCCAGCGGTGCCCCCGGCGTATTGAAGATCTTCACGGGCTTCATCGCCTTGAAGTCCCAGATCACCGAGGTATTGCCGAAGCGCTTCATCGCCTCCTGGTCCTGGATCAGCTTGCCCAGGTCCATCATGTAGTTGTTCCACCCGGTGAAGGAGGTGGTGAGCATCGTGTTCTTCTGGGGATTGATGCCGATGTCATAGCCGTAGCCGTCGCCCTTGACCCCGCCGATCTCGCCCAGGGGCATGTCGTACTTGGCCACGAACTCGCCCTGGTTGTTGTACACGGCGATGCCGGTGATCCCGCCATGGTCCTTGTTGTTGGACAGGGCCTGGATCAGCATGCGCCCGGGGATGGCGTAGAAGGTGTGGGGACCCACGTAGCCGGTCTTATCCGCTATATCGGTGATCGTTCTCACCAGCTTAGGCTGGGCCGGGTCGGTGGCGATGTCGAACACGTAGATCTTGCTCGAGTCGAGCTGCCCCGCCCACAGGTAGCGGCGATCGTCGGAAAGTCCCATGTGGTGTGCCTCGCCGCGGCTGCCCACGGAGACCGTATGGATCACTTTGCCGAACTTCTTGGACTTGGGGTTCACGTCCACCGTCACCAGCTTGTCGGAGCCGTCGCCCACCCCCTCGACGCCGAGGGTCCAGACGTAGACGAACTCCTCCTGCCCTTTGATCAACGGCGTGAAGGGAGAGCAACTGGTCTCATCGGCGGAGACGGGAGCGGCAGGCAAAAGTCCCGCCAGCACAAGGGCGAGAGCCGAGGCGAGGATCAACGATTTCGGCTTCCAACCGACGCACCACGTTGACTTCATGGGCATAACAATCCTCCTTCGTGTCGGTGAGCTTAGCTCAAGTGTTCGATTGTAAGCAGATACGAAAATCAATCGATAAGCAAGCATACCGGAGAGGCGGGCTTGCACGCGACCGGTCGTCCCCTTCGGGCGCCCCCCTTTTTGCCGCAACCATAAGAAAAAGGATCACGCCCAGCAATGCGGAAGTCTACTTACACGCCACGGAATTTCCCTCATCCCCCTGATTAGGAAGTTTCACGACTTTACTTCGGCGTTGTTGGGGCTGCTGCGCCCGATCCCGCCGCTTGCCCGGGTCCCGCTGGCCATCCTTCCTGCAATCCTCCAATGAATCTGTTTCGGCTCTATCGGAGCGCAAACTTAAGGGAACCTCTAATAATTCACTCATTCTAACGCCCCAACAACAAAACGCGAGAAACGACGATGCTCCAATCCGGTTTCTTTGATCTCGAAGATCGCTTCGGCAAGCTCGATCAGCTGGGCGAT
>NZ_JBRBEM010000019.1:0-54647 GCF_052805615.1 Pelomicrobium sp. P1 | reverse complement strand
GCAGGCCGAGGGCAAAACCACCATCCTCGAAATCCTGGTCTCGCGCGAGCTCGGCGACCCCTTCCGCCGCGACGCCCTCTCCAAGCCCAAACGGCTGCTGGAAAAGTACAAGGACTACGTGTGAGGCCCCGAGGGCGCCCGCGCGCCCTCGCGCAAGGATGAGAAGCGGGATCGACCCGCCCAAAGCCCAGCGGGCCGGGCGCCCCAAGGCGCCCGGCGAGCGCCGCGGCAAACCCTTAGGAGAATCATGAGCGTCATCGAGCATGTCACGCTCTATCGGCTCCAGGTGCCCTTGACCACCCCGTACAAGCTCGCGTTCGGGCCGGTCAGGGCCTTCGACACCCTCCTGGTGGAAGCGGTGGACTCGGACGGCCGCGAAGGATTGGGGGAGGCGACGCTCCTCACAGGCTACACCGAAGAGACCATTGACGGGAGTTGGGCGCTGACCCGGGAGCTGGCGCCCCGAATGGTGGGCCGCTCCCCCTTGGACGCGAAGCGCGTGGCCGAGGCGGCGGTCGGCGCGGCGCCTTTCACCACCACGGCCCTCGCCACGGCTGTGGATATGCTGGAGGGCCATCCATGTTTGTCGGTGGAGCGAACGACGACAGTGCCTCTGCTGGGACTCGTGAACGGCACGCAAGCCCACGAGCTGGAGTCGGAGATCGAGAAGCTCCTCAGCGAAGGTCACGGCACCCTCAAGATCAAGGTGGGCTTCGATCCGGAGCGGGACGCGCGCAAGGTGGCCCTGGTCCAGCGGTTCAACCGCGGGCGGGCCCGGCTTCGCATCGACGCCAACCAGGGCTACAACGTCGACGAGGCGCGCCGCTTCTTGCGGACGCTGGATCCGGCCAGCGTCGAGCTCTTCGAGCAACCCTGCGCTGCGGGGGACTGGACCGCGGCCAAGGCGGTGGCCGAAATCTCGCCGGTGCCCATGATGCTGGACGAATCCATCTACGGGATCGAGGATATCGAGCGCGCCGCACGCCTGCGATGCGCCAGCTTCATCAAGCTGAAGCTCATGAAAATGGGAAGCCTCGATCGCCTCAAGGCCGGCATCGAGCGCATCCGCGCTTTGGGCATGGAACCGGTCCTGGGCAACGGCGTGGCGTGCGAGATCGGCTGCTGGATGGAGGCTTGCGTCGCCCGGGAAACGATCGGGAACGCGGGCGAGATGAACGGGTTTTTGAAGCCCGTGTCGCGCCTGCTGGAGCGGCCCCTCCGGTTCGAGCGCGGGGCCATCGTGCTGGAGCCGGGCGATCGGCCCTCCCTCGACCGCGACGCGCTGGCACGCTACACGGTGGCGCGGGAAGGATTTTCCGCGAAAGCCTCGGCCGCGCTTTGAGCGTGTTTGCATGTAAGCGCTTCCAAAGGATGGGATGATGGGACGGAAAACGCTGGTCACCGGGGTCATAGGGTCGGACACCCATATCGTGGGCAACCGCATTTTGTCCATGGCGCTGGAGAAGGCCGGCTACAAGGTGGTGGCCTTGGGGGCGCTGACCCCGGCCGAGGACTTCATCAAGGCGGCGGTGGAGACGAACGCTGATGGGATCCTGGTCTCTTCCCTCTACGGCCAGGGAGAGCTGGACTGCCGGGGCTTTCGCGACAAGTGCATCGAAGCGGGCCTGGAGAACATCCTGCTCTACGTGGGCGGGAACCTGGTGGTGGGAAAGCAGCGCTGGGAAGACGTGGAGAAACGCTTCCTCGCCATGGGCTTCGACCGGGCGTTCCCCCCCGGCACGCGCACCGACGAGGTGATCGAGGCCCTCGCCCGGGATTTCGAGGCCCGGGAAAGGCAAAAGACAGAAGCGTGATTCACCAGGGGGGAAATTTTCGCTGATCGCATGAAGACGGCGCTCCTCATCGATTTCGGCAGCACCTACACCAAGCTGCGGGCGGTGGACGTGGACAATGCCCGCATCATCGGCGCCGGCCAGGGGCCGTCCACCGTTGCCACCGACATCACCGTGGGCATGGTCACGGCGCTCCAGGACCTGGAAGCCCATATCGGTCCGCTTCCCAGGTTTACCTACCGGCTCGCCTCTTCCAGCGCGGCTGGGGGCTTGCGCATGGTCACGGTGGGGCTGGTGCGGGAACTCACCGCGGAAGCGGCCCGCCGGGCAGCCCTCGGGGCCGGGGCGAAGCTAGTAGGCACCTTCGCCTATCGCCTGACCCGCGGCGATGTCAAAAAGATCGAGGCGCTTTCCCCCGACATCCTGCTGCTCGCAGGCGGCACCGACGGCGGAAACAGCGAGGTGATCCTGCACAACGCCGAAGCGCTAGGAACCTCCTCCCTCGCGTGTCCCATCGTCTACGCAGGTAATCGGGCGGCGGCCGAAGAGGCTCAACGGCTCCTCGGCGGCAAGACGGTCATCGTTGCCGAGAACGTGATGCCCGAGTTCAACGTGCTCAACATCGAGCCCGCCCGTGCCGCCATCCGCCGGGTGTTCATCGAGCGTATCGTGCACGCGAAGGGCATCGACCGGGCCCAGGCCCTGTTCGATCAGGTGTTGATGCCTACGCCCGAGGCGGTCATGGAGGCGGCACGGCTGCTGGCCGACGGCTGGGAAGGGCAGCCGGGGCTGGGGCCCCTGCTGGTGGTGGATCCGGGTGGGGCGACGACCGACGTGCATTCGGTGGCGGACGGGCAGCCGACCCAGCCGGGGATCATACCCCACGGCTTGCCGGAGCCGCGCGTCAAGCGCACCGTGGAAGGGGACCTGGGCATGCGCCACAACATTGGCGCCGTGGCCGAGATCGTCGGTCTGGAGGCCTTGGCCCGGGATGCGGGACTGCCCGCCGACCGGGTGAGGCAAATGGTGGATGAGCTCTCGCGCGAGGTGGAGCGGCTGCCAGAAAGCGACGAAGAGCGGGCCCTCGATCTGGCCCTCGGCCGCGCCGCCGTGCGTTTGGCGGTCCAGCGCCACGCCGGGACGCTGGAGACCGTCTACACGGTCCAGGGACCGGTCCAGGTGCAGCACGGCAAGGACCTGCGGGAAGTGGCCACGGTGATCGGCACCGGCGGCGTGCTGGTCCACGGCGCCGATCCTGGAGCGATCCTGGAGACGGCCCTGTTCGATCCTGCTGAGCCCTGGTCTCTGCGGCCGAGGGCTCCGCGGCTTATGCTCGACCGCGATTATTCCCTGTACGCCTGCGGCTTGCTCGCCCAGGTGGAGCCGGCAGCCGCGCTGCGCTTGGGCTGCAACTGCCTCGTTCCCGTGCACAAGGAGTCCCGTCATGAACGCACCGTCGGCGCCTGAGACTCGGCTACCCCTCTCCCAGGAACGGATCCCCGATGACGCCTTCGACGCCATGCGCCGGGAGAACCTGGCCCGCTGGCCCACGGGGAAGGAGGTGGTGCTCGAGCGGGCGGTGGAGCTGCACCAGCGGCTGCCGAAGCACAAGCGGCTCGCCTACGTCATGCGGCGGGCGGTGCAGGAGGGCCGCTGCCTTACCCAACCCCGGGGTGGCTTCGGCACTTTCCGGCTGCAACTGGAACTGATGCAAATCCTGGACAAGGAAGGACTAGCCGACATCGTGCCCACCACCACCGACAGCTACACCCGCAACGAGCAGTGGGTGCTGGCGCAGAAGGGGATCGAGGAGTCGGAGCGGGAAGGACGCTCCATGCTGAACGGCTACCCCATCGTGAACTACGGGGTTGAGGTGAGCAAGAAGCTGATCGAGGCCATCGACAAGCCGGCCATCATGCTGACCGGCACCGCCATGCCCAAGCTCACGGGGGAGATCGGTTTCGCCTCGGGCTATTCGGGCTACCTGGGTTCTGGCATCGCCTACACCACTTCCTACATCAAGGAACTCTCCATCGAGGAGGGTATCCGCAACTACCAGTACCTAGACCGGCTGGCGGCGCTGTACCAGGAGCACGGCGTCGAGCTGCACCGGCGCCAGCCGGGTTTCCTCACCGGCACCAACATCCCGCCTTGCATCGCCATCATGACCTGCGTCCTGGACGCGCTGCTGGCCGCCGCCCAGGGGGTCAAGAATTACGGCCTGGAGATGGGGCAGACGCTGCACCTCGTCCAGGACGCGGCGGCGGTGCGGGCTTGCCAGGATCTCGTTCAGGAATACCTGCGCAAGGCGGGCTACACGGATGTATTTACCCCAGTCACCCTTCTCCACTGGATGGGCGCCTGGCCCCACGACGAGGCCCAGTCGGCAGCCCTGGTGGTCTACGGCGGAACGCTGGCCGCCGTGGCCGGGGCGGTGTCGGTCACCACCAAGACCACCCACGAGGCGTTCGGCATCCCCACGCCCCAGGCGAACGCGGAAGGGTTGCGCATGACGCGCATGGGGATTTACCTGGCGCGCCGGATCCGTCTCGATCCCCTACCCGAGTTCCAGTTCGAAGTGGAGCTGATCAAGCGGGAAGTGCGGCCCATCATCGACAAGACCCTGGAGATGGGGGACGGGGACGCGGCGGTGGGGGCGGTGCGCGCATTCGAAGCCGGCGTCATGGATATCCCCTGGTCCCCCAACCGCTGGTGCAAGAGCCGGGTGATGCCGGCCCGGGACGCCGAGGGGTACTTGCGCATCCTGGATCCTGGCCTCATGCCCTTCCCGAAGGACGTGCTGGAGATCCACGAGGAGCGGCTCAAGCGGCGCGCGGAGAAGGATGGCGTGCCCTTCGGCCCGGAGCTGGCGGTGGCGAGCGTCTACGAAATCTCCGAGCCCCTGGCACGGCTTATGAGCGACGCTTGGGCGCGGGACTGAACCCATCGGGTTTCCATTGCTTCCTCCCTTGCGCCGGGCCTTGTGCCCGGCTTTTTTTATCGGCCGGGCTTATCTATCGGACGAGCGCTCGGCGAAACCCAAAGCGTGACCCCTTCCACCCGCTCGATGTGCGCTTTAGCGCCCGGGCGGGGCACGTGTTCCTGGGGGACCGCGGCGCGTGCCTTCCATCGTTCCCCCTTGAGCCGTACGTGCCCGGCGTAGAACCCGTGCTCATCCTGCTGGAAGTCGGAGAGCACCTCCACCTCTTGGCCGGGAAGCGACTCGGGGCCGACCTGGGGTCGAATTCGGGAGGCAAGACGCTGGAGCAGAAGCTCGATGGCGATGAAGATCAGGGCGGCGATGGGAAGCCCGTACCGGGCTGGCAGGTCGAGCCCCCAGTACACGCCCACGGCGAGCAGCGCCGAAAACGGAAAGGCCAGCAGAAGCAATACGACGCGTTGACCGACCGTCATGGGAGGGTAATGCCCGATATTTCCTTAGGCCGAGGACTGCGGCGGAATGTTCCGTGGGTCGTTATCTCTTGCGTTCGAGCAAGGCGTCCAGGCCGGCGAACGGCTTGTAGGTTGCCCGGGATTCAGGCTCGGTGCCGGGCGCGGGCCGGCCGCGAACCGACTCGTCCACGACCCGCGCGTGCTCGTTCTCGTGGCAGTAGAGGCACAGGAGCTCCCAGTTGCTGCCGTCGGGCGGATTGTTGTCGTGGTTGCCGTCCCGGTGATGCACGGTGAGCTGATAGAGCGTCGCGCGGGTGAATTCCCGCCCGCACCGGGCGCAGATCCAGGGAAAGAGCTTGAGGGCCCGCGCCCGATACCCTTTCTCCCGCTCCTCCCGGGCGCGCCGGGCCTCGGCCACGATACGGTCGAGGCGTGCCTTGTCCGGCGGTTTGCCGGGCGGCATGGCTGGCCTCCTGCAAGCTGGCGGTCCGCTGAAAACGGACGCACCGCGGTTACTTTCCGTAATTCACGATCACCGTCTTGGTGGCGGTGAAGTGCTCCAGCATGGATTCTAGGGAATACTCCCGCCCTAGCCCGCTCATCTTATAGCCGCCGTAGGACAGCCCCGCCCTCGGCCCCGCGTACTGGTTCACTTGCACGAAACCCGCCTGGAGCTTTTCCGCGAAGGCGAGGGCCTTGGCGAGATCGCGGGTCCACAGCGCCCCAGCGAGGCCGTACTGGGTATCGTTGGCGAGGGTGAGGGCTTCGTCGAAGTCGCTAAACCGGTACAGCAGCGCCACGGGACCGAAGATCTCGTCGGTGCACACCGGGGAGGTGTGGGGAACCCCCTCAATCAGAGTGGGCGTGTAGAAGTAACCCTTGTCTAGCCCGGGTGCGGGGCCGCCGCCGCACAGGATGCGAGCGCCCGGGGTGGCGCGGGCCATGTCCACGTAGGACTTGACCCGCTCGAACTGCTCCCGGGAGATGATGGCCCCCATCTGGGTCGCCTCGTCCAAGGGATCGCCGATCTTGAGCTTCTCCAGTTCCTTCACGGTGCGGGCGACGACCTGGTCGTAGACCTGGTCGTGCAGGTAGATGCGGGTGCCGGCGGAACAGGACTGGCCCTGGCGGGTGAAGCGCATGCCGGCGATGATTCCTGGCACTGCTTTGTCTAGGTCGGCGTCGTCCATCACGATGTTCGGGCTCTTTCCCCCGAGCTCTAGGGTAACCGGGCAAAGCTTTTCAGCGGCGTAGCGCAGGATCTGCCGACCCACCGAAACGGAGCCGGTGAAGCTTACCTTGCGCACCAGGGGATGCTCGGCTAGGGGTCGGCCCGCCTCTTCCCCGAACCCGGAGATGGCATTCACCACGCCAGCAGGCAAGACTTCGTTCAGGATCTCCACCGTGCGGGTCACGGTCAGGGGCGCTTGCTCGGCGCTCTTCACCACCAGGGTGTTGCCCGCCACCACGGCCGGACCCAGCTTCACGCACAGGAGGGCGAGGGGCGAGTTCCACGGGATGATGGCGCCGACCACTCCCAGCGGTTCGCGCGCTACGTAGGCCAGCGTATCCGGGTCCCAGGGGATCGTGCGTCCCTTGAGCTCCGACCACAGGCCGGCGAAGAACCGTAGCAGCTCGATGGCGCCGGCCACCTCGGGCCGAGACTGGGTGGCGAGGGCATTGCCGGTCTCCAACGCCAGGAGCCGGGCGAGGGGTTCCGCCTCCTGCTCCAGCCGGTCGGCGGCCCGGCGCAGCAGGTCGCCCCGCTCCCGGGCCGGGAGGTGCGACCAGGCGGGGTAGGCCCGATGGGCGACCTCCACCGCCCAGGCCACGTCCCGGGCATCGCACCGGGCGGCTTCCGCGATGACGGTTTCGTCGCCAGGATTTTCCACCGGAAAGGTGCGGCCGCTGGGCGGAGGCTGAAGCCGACCGTCCACCAGGACCTGGCCGGCGAGGCGGCGGGCTTCCGTCAGGGCGGCGGCCTTGGCGGGGCTCGCGGGGGTGCGCAGAGGTTCGACGCTGGACATGGAGGTTCCTCAAAGACGATGCACAGACGACACCCGCCCGCGCCAAGGCGCAACGGGCGCTCTTCGAATAAAAGGGAATTTTAGGCGCGCCCCAGCCGGGGCGAAACCTCTATCGCTCAGCCGGACGGAGGATCTCCGGCCGCTTGGCGCCGTTCAAAGATCGCCGAAAGGATTTTCGATGGCGCGGGGATCGCCCTGCAGCCGGCTCGGAAAGGTGCGCGGATGACGCTCTTCCCGCCAGCAGCCGCACGCCCGGTACTCCCCGGAGGCGTCGCCGAAGGACGCCTCCTCTTCGACCGGCCGGGGGAGCCGGTCTTCGATGCTCTTCAACACTGCGCTCATCTCGGGTCTCCTCGTCCGCGCTTGTGGCGCGGGCTTCCGCCGCTCTTTTCACGATATGAAAGAGCCACGCAACATATGATAGCGCAAGAAGTATAACGAGAGCTTACCGTTTCTATTATTCTTTCTTATGATTTGATTGGGCTCGACCAAGACGGGTTAATGGTCCTCGGGCCTGTGGGCAAGGGGGTGGTCAATAGGTTCTCGAACTTTGTCTTTTTCCATGAGGCCGGCCGCTGCGGCAAGCGGCGCGGATTCACCGACGCCGGAAGAGCCATTCGACTCCACGAGGCCGCGGTGAATTCCGACAAACGGCCGGATACCGGGAAAAGATCGAGCGTCAGGACTTTAAAGCTGATCCAAGGGGCTCACCACACCGCGGCCGCCGCGGTTGAGCACGTGCGTATAAATCATCGTCGTGCTCACGTCCTGGTGGCCGAGCAACTCCTGCACCGTACGGATGTCGTAGCCGCTCTGCAACAGGTGGGTGGCGAAGGAATGGCGCAGCACGTGCGGCGTGCACGGCTTGGTTATCCCGGCGCGCGAAGCCGCCAGCTTGACCGCCCTCTGCACCGTCTCCGGCAGGATGTGGTGGCGCCGTACCGCACCCGACCGCGGATCCGTCGAGCGCACCGTCGAAGGAAACACGTACTGCCAACCCCAAGCTTTGCCGGCCTTGGGATACTTGACCGCCAGCGCGTCCGGCAGCCACACCTCGCCGTAGCCGGCGGCCAGGTCCTCATCGTGCAGCTTCTTGGCCCGCGCCAGTTGGTCTTGCAGGGGCGCGATCAGATTCTCCGGCAGCATTGTCACCCGATCCTTGCCGCCCTTGGCCTCCCGCACCACGATCTCGCGCCGCTCGAACTCCACGTCCTTTACCCGCAGCCGCAGCCCCTCCAGCAGGCGCATGCCCGTGCCGTAGAGCAGGCTGACGATGAGCCACATCGTGCCGTTCAACTCGTTCAACAACGCGCGCACCTCGCGCGGCGTCAGCACCACCGGCAGGCGCTTTTTCACCTTGGCTTGCACCACCTCGTCCAGCCACGGCAGCTCGACGCCCAGCACCCGCTTGTAGAGGAACAGCAGCGCCGCCTTGGCCTGGTTCTGGGTGGAAGGCGAAACCTGTCGCACCGTCGCCAGATGCGTCAAAAACGCGCAGACCTCCGCCGCTCCCATCTCGCGGGGATGGCGCTTGCCGTGGAACAGTATGAAGCGGCGTGCCCAGTCCACGTAGGCCTCCTCGGTGCGCAAGCTGTAGCGCTGCACTCGCAGCGCTTCGCGCATCCGGTCCAGCAGCTTCGGGCGTTTCGTGACAATGGCATCCATTCGTCAAATCTTACGCAGCCTAATTCAGGAATGTAACGCTATGTCGTTGACTGTTTGGATTATGCAATTGACTTAGTCTGCTTGCCGGTCTATGCTAGCCTTCACCTAATTTTAGTTAGGGGTGTTAAACAATGTGCGCCAATAAGCCCTCCACACTGACCGGGTACAGAAAAAATGAAAATTCCAATCCTGTGCAAGTTGCTCGGTTGTCCGTCCGGTCTTTTACAACAAACCCATAAAAACACTTCTTTGAGGTATCCCATGCTTGAAGCTCTTTGGTCAGTTGAGTTCGTTTCAAATTCTCAAGGCGTTGGTGCTGGTGTAGCCGTCATCGAAAACGGAAAAGTTCTTGGTGGTGACGCACAATATTTCTACGTTGGCGAGTGCTACGTAGAAAACGGCATTGTTCAGGCTACCGTTAAAGTCACCCACTACTTTGGGCAACCACACTCCGTTTTTGGCCCAGCAAAGCAATTCACACTCTCCTTGTCTGGCAAACCCGCACAAACAACTTTCGATATGTCGGGGTATGTCATAGAAAACCCACAGCTAAAAATCCTCATCAGGTTTACCCGCCGTGCCGAGCTTCCATAACACCCCTAACAATTCCATCAACCCGGACTGGCTTACAGCGGGCTTCGCCCGCTTCCAGCCAGCCGGTTATGTCAAACGTTAGCCAGCCAAGCCAAGCGCACGATGAAAAACCAGTACTTCGGTGACATCAACGACTACCGCAAGTATGGTCTCCTGCGCGCACTACAGTCGGGAGGCAACAGTCGTCTGCTCGTCGCCTGGATGCTCACGCCGGACGACGACACCCGAGACGGGCGACTCCGGTCGTACCTCAAAGCTCCCGCCAAGTGGGAAAAGTACGACCCGGCTCTGTTCGCCGGTCTCGCTGACCTCCTTCGCGTGGCACGGCAGCCTACCGTGTCACTGATCGAAGGGACCAGCCTCCTGCCGGGAGCGTCCTACTACTCGGCGCTGGTCCCCGACGCGCGCCGGGAACGTGAGGCGTGGTTTGATGGCCTGCTGCGTGCAGCCTCTGGCGTCGATCTCGTATTCGTCGATCCGGACAATGGGATCGAGGTGCCCTCGAGGCCAGTCGGTCGCAGAGGCTCCTCGAAGTACGTCACCTGGGACGAAATCGGAGGGCTGTGGACGGCAGGGTGTTCGATTCTCATCTACCAGCACTTCCGTCGTGAGCCCCGTGAAGCCTTCGCGGAACGTATCGCGGCAGACCTACGTTCCCGCACCGGCGCAGGTTTCGTGGAGGCGTTTCGAACGCCTCGCGTCCTATTCCTGTTGGCAGCACAGGACCGGCATGCGAAGCGTCTCGGAGATACGATTCCCTTCCTCTCGCACCGCTGGAACGGTCAAATCAAGGCGATGGGGCTGGCTAACAAGCCGCTGCAGCCGACCGGCTTCGCCGGCGGCTGAGCGGGAAGACGTTATGCGGTCGGTAGCCCGTGAAATGAACGAATGCTCGAGAGTTCCGAGCTTGCGTTTCCGAGAAGTCACACCAGACCTATGGAAAGACTTTGAGGCGCTCTTCGAAGGCAAGGGCGGACCGAAGAATTGCTGGTGCATGGTGTGGCGGACGTTGCCCAGTAAAAGCCGCAGGAACAAAGCGGCCAAGAAGCAGGCGATCAAGAATCGCATCTTGGAGGGGCAGCCTGTTGGCTTGCTTGGATACCGAGGAAGCGAACCTGTCGCGTGGTGCTCGGTCGCACCGCGCGGCACTTTCCGCGACCTCGGCGGTCTCGACGATGATAGCACTGTTGTGTGGTCCCTTGTGTGCATGTTCGTCAAGCCTGAGCTTCGCGGTCTAGGCATCGGCCAGCAACTTATTCTCGCCGCGATGGAACTCGCACGTCGTCATGGTGCGGACGTTCTGGAAGCATATCCTGTCGATCCAGAGTCTCCGAGCTATCGGTTCATGGGCTTCGTACCCGTGTTCCAAGAACTCGGCTTCAGAGAGGTAGGGAGGGCCGGAAGCCGAAGGCATGTCATGCGCCTGGACCTGCGATGAGGGCTGGTATATATGAGCCGCACAACAACCGGCTGCAGCGGACGATCCCTCGCTGCGCGCGGGATCGCCGCTGAACCGGAGCGTTAGTCGGCCTTTGGAGGGTGCGCTGAAGCGCACCCTGCTGCTTGCAGCAGTCGGCCCCGCGTGACTCCAGGCCGGTCGCTAAGCGGCGAAATGGCCCTCGAAAGCGCGGAGCGGGATTGGTGTCGCTTCTATCCCCGCGCCGCTTCCCGTTCGGCGAAGGTGTCGTTGCGCACCCAGGGACGGCAGCGCAGGTACGGGTTGGGGTAGTGAACCGTCGCGCTCAGCTCGGCGGCGGCGTGCCAGGCCCAGCGCGGGTCGTAAAGCATTCCTCGCGCCAGCGCTACCATGTCCGCCTTGCCTTCGGCCACGATCGCCTCGGCGTGGCGGGGCTCGGTGATCATGCCGATGGCCACGGTGGTGAGACCTGTCGCGCGTCGGACCGCCTCGGCGAAGGGCACCTGGTAGCCGGGGTAGGTCTTGATGACCTGATTCTTGACTAACCCGCCGCTGGAGACATCGATCCAGTCACAACCCAGTGCTTTGAGGGCGCGGGCAAACTCCAGGGTATCCGGCAGGTCCCAACCGCCCTCGGCCCAGTCGGTGGCCGACACCCGCACGCCCAGGGGCCTGTCCTCGGGCCACGCCGCGCGCATGGCGGCGAAGACCTCCAGGGGAAAGCGCATGCGATTCTGCAGGGAGCCCCCGTAGCGGTCAGTGCGGCGATTGGAGAGGGGAGATAGGAACTGGTGCAGCAGATAGCCGTGGGCGCAATGCAGCTCCAGGGCGTCGAAGCCGATGCGGGCGGCCCGCCGGGCTGAGGCGACGAAGGCGTCGCGGATCGCCTCGATCTCCTCCATCGTGAGGGCGCGGGGCACAGCGGCGCCCTCGCCGGACGCCACGGCAGACGGGGCCACCGGCTCCCAACCCCCTTCCTCCGGCGTGAGCTGCCGACGTCCCTCCCAGGGCGGGAGGGTGGAGGCCTTGCGGCCGGCGTGGGCCAATTGGATTCCGATCCGGGCGTGTCCGTGGCGCTTGCAGAAATCCACCACCCGCTTCAAAGCCCGTTCGTTCTCGTCCGAGTATAGGCCCAGGCAGTAGGGCGTGATGCGACCGCGGGGTTCCACGTCCGTCATCTCCACCATGAGGAGCCCCACTCCCGAGACGGCGAATTGCCCCAGGTGCATGAGGTGCCAGTCGGTGGCGCAGCCCTCGACGGCCGAGTATTGGCACATGGGCGAGACCATGATGCGATTGTCCAGGACGGTCTGGCGCAGGCGTAGCGGCTGAAAAAGACGGCTGCTCATCGGGGGTCCCTTCGATAACGGACGCTTGGGGACAGGCAATCGCGCGACATAAGGATATCCCATAGGCGGATAATGATGTAAGCGGTTGCATAAAGCTCCCGCTTCGTATAAAGTGCCTCTCAGGCTCCGAAAAAGACCGCATGAAACGGGCCTGTGCACCTATCGAACCAGAGGAGACGATATGATGAACCGCACTCAGCTTATCCGCCCCTTTGTCGCGGCGGCGTTGGTCGTGACGGCGGGCGCCGCAGGGTGGCCCGTGGCCCACGCCGAGGAAAAGTATCCGTCGCGCCCGGTGGAAATCGTGGTACCTTGGGGTCCGGGCGGCGGAGCCGACCAGGTGGCGCGCCAGGCGGGCAAGATCCTGGAGGAAGTGCTCAAGGTTTCCTTTCCGGTGGTGAATGTTCCTGGGGCTACTGGGCAGACCGGTCTGACCAAGATGCTGACCGCCCCTGCCGACGGCTATACCATTTCCATCATGACGGGGGACACGTTCAGCTTGCTTGGCAGCGGGGCCAAGCTCAACTGGAGCCTCAATGATTTCGTGCCGGTGGCCATCATGATCCGCCAGCCGTCGGCGTTTTTCGTTGCCGAGAACGGTCCGATCAAGAACTGGAACGACCTGGTGAACGAGGCCAAGAAGCGGCCGCTCAAGGTGGCAGTAACCGGCTTCGGCAGCCCGGACGACATCCACGTCAATTACTTCAAGAGCAAGGGCATTAACCTGGTCTCGGTGCCCTTCGCTAAGCCTGGCGAGCGCTACAGCTCCATTCTCGGCGGCCACGCCGACGTGCTGTACGAGCAACTGGGAGACGTGAAGAGCTTTCTCGAAGGCAAGCAGATGCGGCCGGTCGTCGTTTTCGATTCCAAGCGCTTCCCTGCGTTTGCCGACGTGCCAAGCTCGGCCGAGCTTGGCTATCCCATCAGCATTTACCAGTTCCGCATGTTCATCGTCAAAGCGGGCACCGATCCCCAGAAAATCAAGGTGCTCTCGGATGCGCTCGCCAAGGTGGCGGCTGACCCGGGTTATAAGGCCTACCTGAAAGACCAGTATGCCCTCGAGGACAGCTATATTCCGTCCGCAGGCGCCCAGAAGTTCCTGGAAACCGAGCTCAATAACATGAAGAAATTCGCTGCTGAAGCCGGGATGAAGTAGAAAGCCGTTCCCCCGAGGGCCGGTGTCCGGAGATGCCGGCCTTCGTATTCCATAGCCCGCCGGAAGTGGGCAGGGGGAGCGAAGGAGGAGCGAAAATGATCGTCGAGCGGCTCAAGCGAGCGCTTCCCTACGGGGTAGTGCTGACGGCGGGTTTTTATCTATTCCACGTTGCCAACCGGATCGAGTATTTCGCGCCGCCCGGCCGGATTGGTCCGGACGCCTGGCCCAAGATCGTGATCTGGCTTCTAGTGGCAGCGAGCGTCTACGGGATCATCCGAGCGCTGACCCGCCCTAGTGCCGAACCCCTTCCCGAGAAGGAAATTGTGGAAGCGCCTGTAGGGGATCCTCATCCGACGCTCGACGCCGAGCCGTCGGAGAAAACCTATCCGGGGCTGCTCCTCATGGGGGTGCTCGCCACCCTCGCCTATGTGGCCTTGGTGCCCACGCTGGGCTTCTTTCTCGCCACGAGCAGCTATCTGATCGCCTTCATGGTCATCGGCCGCTACCGGAATTGGGCGGTCATCTTTTCCACTGGCATCATCGGATCGTTGTTGATGATGTTCTTTTTCATGCGAGTGGTCTACATCTCCCTGCCGATCGGAACAGAGCCGTTCTCGGCGATCACGCTTTTCCTGATGAAGCTGATGGGCATCAAGTGACGAGGTGACGACATGGACAACGTATTACATCACCTCGCTATCGGCTTCCTTCACGTGTTCGAGCCATGGAACCTGGTGGCGCTCGTGGTAGGACTCGTCATGGGCCTACTGGTGGCCGTGTTGCCGGGGCTCACGCTGGTGATGGGCGTGGTGCTCGCCCTGCCCTTCACCTACAGCATGGACGTCATCCCGGCTATCATCCTGCTTACCGCCATGTACGTTTCCGGCACCTACGCCGGAGCCTGGACCTCCATCCTGTTCCGCGTGCCGGGCGAGCCCATGGATGTTCCCCTCCTGTGGGACGGTTACACCATGGCACGCAAAGGCCAGGCAGCCCTTGCCCTGGGTTGGACCCTGACTGCCGCCCTAATCGGCGGGCTAATTGCCGCCACCTTCATGGTGGCAGCGGCTCAGCCCATCGCCAGGATCGCGCTCACTTTTTCCACGCCCGAGTACTTCGCCATCCTGTTCTTCGGCCTGGCGAGCGTGGTGTCCCTGGGCGGTGGCTCCCTCACCAACGCCTTCATCAGCCTGTTCATCGGGTTGCTGATCGCCAGCGTGGGGATAGACGAAACCTACGGGGCCGAGCGCTTCACCTTCGGTGTGGACATTCTGCGCGACGGCATCGACTACCTGGTGGTCATGGTGGGCGCCTACGGCCTCGGGGAAGTGTTCGCCCGGATGGAAACAGGCTTCAAGTCGGTGCCGCTGCAGGCGGTCGATAGCGTAAAGACCCGCCTGCCGGGTCTGCGCGATATGTGGCACGCCAAGATCACCTACCTGCGCGGTTCCCTGACGGGCATCATCGTAGGACTGGTGCCGGGTGCCGGCGCCACCATCGCCTCCTTCGTCTCCTACGGGGTCGAGATGCAGTACGGCAAGAAGAAGGAACAGCTCGGTACCGGCATCCCCGAAGGCATCGTCGCGCCGCAGACGGCGGCCACTTCTTCGGTGGGCGGCGCGCTGATTCCGCTGATCACCATGGGCATCCCGGGCAGCGGCGCCACCGCCATCATCCTCGGTGCCTTCCTGCTCCACGGGCTGCAGCCGGGTCCCCAGGTATTCGCTAACAGCCCCCATATCGTGTACGCGATGTTCGCGTCGCTTTTCGTCGGCATCGTCGGCATGTGCCTGATTGGCTATTTCGCTGCCAAGGTACTGGTGAAAGTACTGGACTTTCCCGAAGCAGTGGTGTCCGCCTACGTGGTGATGTGCTGTTTTCTTGGCGCCTTCGCCGCGCGCAACAACGTGACCGATTTGTGGCTACTGGCGAGTTTCGGGATCCTCGGCTACCTGTTCGAGCGCTTCCGCTTTCCCATTACGCCCCTGGTGCTGGGGGTCATCCTGGGCCCGCTCGCCGAGACCAACTTCATGACCACCATGGTCAGCTACAACAACGACTGGACAATTTTCTTCACCCGGCCGATCAGCGGCACCATCATGGTGCTCGCCATCATCGCGCTGGTCTTTCCGCTGGTACGGACGCAGTTGCGCAGGCGCAAGCTTGCCCGCGCGGCCGAAGCAGGGATGATGGCGCGCGAACCGGGACGCACTAGGGAGATTGGCTCATGAACACGCGGGCGGGAAAGATCGTTTCCATGGGCGTGGCCGAGATGGTGGCGGGGCTGGTGGCGCGGGCTCGCGCCGCCCAACGGATCTACGACCGGTACACCCAGTCCCAAGTGGACGAGGTGGTCACCGGGGCCGGATGGGCCATCGTGGAGCCCGAGCGCAACCGGCGGTTGGCGGAGCTGGCGGTCAAGGACACGGGCCTGGGGGTCGTAGAGGACAAGATCCTCAAGAACCGTCGCAAGACCATGGGGCTGCTGCGGGACCTCCGGGGTGCCAAGAGCGTCGGTGTAATCGCCGAGTACCCGGAGAAAGGAATCATCGAGATCGCCCGCCCGGTGGGTGTCGTCGGCGCGATCACCCCTTCCACAAATCCGGCGGCGACCGTGGCCAACAAGGTGATCAACGCCCTCAAAGGGCGTAATGCCATCATCGTGGCCCCCTCGCCCAAAGGCGCTTCCACCTGTGCCTTGCTGCTCGAGTTCATCCATGCGGAGCTCGCCCGGGTAGGCGCCCCCCAAGACCTGGTGCAGATGCTGCCGAGCCCTGTGTCCAAGGAGCTCACCCAAGAGCTCATGCGCCAGGTGGACCTGGTCGTGGTCACCGGATCCCAGAACAACGTGCGCGCAGCCATGACGAGCGGCACCCCCGCCATCGGAGTGGGGGCGGGCAACGTGGTGGTGATCGTCGACGAGACGGCGGACCTGCCTGACGCCGCGGCCAAGATCGCCGCCTCCAAGACCTTCGACAACGCCACAAGCTGCTCTTCGGAAAATCACTTGGCGGTGCTGGAAAAGGTCTACGAGCCCACCCTCGCCGAGCTCAAGAAACAGGGGGGCGCGCTGCTCACGCCCGAGGAGAAGGCGAAGCTGCAGAAGGCCATGTGGCCCGACGGCAAGTTGTCGCCTTCGGTCATCGCCCAGTCGGTGGCGCGCATCTGCGAAGTGGCGGGGCTTTCCCGGGAGGAGCTGAAGAGAGCGCGCTTCCTCATGGTGGAGGAGACCGGGGTGGGGAAAGACTACCCCTTCTCGGGGGAAAAGCTCTCCCCGGTGCTCACCGTCTACCGGGTCAAGGACTTCGACGCGGCCTTCGAGCTCACCTGCCGCATTTACGCCTACCAGGGGGCGGGGCACTCCATCGGCATCCACACCCGGGACGAGGCCCACGTGCTGCGCCTGGGACTGGAGGCGCCCACCTGCCGGGTAATCGTGAACCAGGCCCACTGCTTCGCCAACGGGGGAAATTTCGATAACGGGCTGCCCTTTTCCTTGTCCATGGGCTGCGGCACCTGGGGCAAGAACATCATCTCCGACAACCTGAACTACCGCCATTATCTCAACATCACCCGCATCGCCCGGGTCATCCCTCCGCGGGAGCCCAGCGAGGAGGAGCTCTTCGGCGAGTACCGGCAGAAGTATGGGATATGAGTAATTCACCACAGAGGCACAGAGGAAAGAAGAAAAACTAGTTTTTTCTCTGTGCCTCTGCGGTTAGAACTCCGGTTGAAGGAATACGATGCGCACCGTCCGACATTTCATCGACCTGCAGGCCCGGGAGCGGCCGGAACGGCCTTACCTGATCGCCCCGGAGACCGGCCGCACCATGACCTACGCCCGGCTGCAGGAGCACTCCGTCGCTCTTACCCGCTATCTCCTCGCCCGTGGGCTCAAACAAGGCGACAAGGTCTCCCTCATGTTGCATAACGGCTACCAGACGGCGCGGCTGTTCCTCGGGATCATGTACGGGGGCTTCGTGGTTTCCCCGGTGAACCTGCTGTCCCAGTCCGTCCAGCTCAAGCACGTGCTGGAGCACTCCGATACCCGGCTGGTTTTCGTGGGCCCAGACTTCGAAGAGCGAGTGCGGACCATACTCAAGGAAGTTCCCCGCGAGGTGGCCATGGAGGTGATCGACGTGGACGCCGAGGATATCTTCGATCCGACGGCGCTCCCCCAGGCAGCCTTGCCCCAAGTGGGCGAGGAGGACGACGCGCTGCTCATGTACACCTCGGGCACCACGGGGCTGCCCAAGGGCGTGGTGCTCACTCACAAGAACGTGATCTCGGGCGGGCTTTTCGTGACCCAGGCCCACCGGCTCGCCGCCGAGGACAGGGTGCTGTCGTCGCTGCCCCTGTACCACATCAACGGGCAGATCGTGACGGCGGTCGCGCCCCTGGTGCACGGGGGGTCCGTCGTCATGCCCCACCGCTTTAGCGTCTCCAGCTTCTGGGATCTGGCGTGCCGCCACAGTTGCACCTGGATCAACGTGGTGCCAACCATCATCTCTTACCTGCTCAACGCCTCCGATCCTCGGGAGAAAGGCTTGGACCTGTCGAAGATCCGCTTCTGCCGTTCGGCCTCCGCGCCCCTGCCGCCGGCCCAGCACAAGGCGTTCGAGGAGAAATTCGGCATCGGCATCATCGAGACCTTCGGCATGACCGAGACGGCGGCGCCCTGCTTCACCAATCCCCTGGAGCCGGAAAAGCGCAAGATCGGCAGTC
Source organism: Pelomicrobium sp. P1 (assembly GCF_052805615.1). Taxonomy (NCBI): domain Bacteria; kingdom Pseudomonadati; phylum Pseudomonadota; class Hydrogenophilia; genus Pelomicrobium; species Pelomicrobium sp. P1. The sequence goes on along the minus strand of NZ_JBRBEM010000019.1, from coordinate 36,528 downwards.
CGGGCCGAGCCTTCGGCAACGAGGCCAAGATCATCGACCCCGAAACCGGGAAAACCCTGCCACCCGGCCAGGCGGGAGAGATGATGGTGCGCGGGGATAACGTGATGCGAGGCTACTACAAGGACGCTGCCGCCACTGCCAAGACCTTGGAACCCGACGGTTGGATGCATACTGGCGATCTCGGCTACATGGACGAGGACGGCTTCGTGTTCGTCACCGGCCGCATCAAGGAACTCATCATCAAGGGCGGGGAGAACATCGCGCCCCGGGAGATCGACGAGGCGCTGCTCAAGCACCCGGCGGTGCTGGAGGCCGCCGCGGTGGGCATTCCCGACGAGCACTACGGCCAGGAGATAGCCGCCTACGTGGTGCTCAAGGAGGGTTGCGAATGGTGCACTGAGGAGGAGCTCACCGAGTTTTGCCGCGAGCAGCTCGGCCGTTACAAGACGCCCAAGCAGATCCGCTTCGTCGCCGACTTGCCCAAGGGCCCCTCGGGCAAGGTGCAGCGGCTGAAGTTGCTGGAGCTGGACGCCGCCTCCTCGGGCGCGAAGGCGCAAGCCGGTCGCGCCCAGGCGGCGTGAGGCGACGTCGAGGCGCGAAGCCGGGACCGATCACAACCCCGGCGGGCGCGTCCGGAACACCTGGGTCACCGTTGCCCCAGGTCAGGCGCCGACCTCGGAGCCGCGGGGGGTCGAGGCTATTCCGAACGGCCCAAGGCTCGCAGCCATTGCCGGCCCGGAATGAAATTGGTACGCTCATGAAGTTGTCCTAGCCCAACGAGGCTACCGGTTGAAAAAGTCCGTCAAGCTCGCCGACGTGGCCCGCCATGCTCGTGTGTCCACGGCCACCGTTTCCCGGGCCCTTTCCCATCCTGAAAAGGTCAAGCCCGAGACGCTGGAGCGCATCCAGCGGGTGATCGACCGGCTCGGCTACGTGCCCCACGGCACGGCCCGGGCGCTTGCCACTCGGCGCACCTATGCCATCGGCGCCGTGATGCCCACCCTGGACAACGCCATCTTCGCCAACACCACCCATGCCCTGCAGAAGACCCTGGACGAAGCGGGCTACACCCTGCTCCTCGGCTGCCACGAATTCGACCCCAAAGTGGAGACGCGCATCGCCCGCAAGCTGATCGAGCGCAGTGTGGACGGCCTGATCCTGTTCGGCACCGACCACGAGCCTGAGCTGTGGGCGCTAGTGGAACGGGTGCAGATCCCCTACGTGCTCACCTGGGCCCTTGACCGTAGCGGGCAGTGGCCGTGCGTCGGGTTTGACAGCCACGAGGCGGGAGTGCAGGTGGCCCGGTACCTGATGGAGCTGGGACACCGGCGCTTCGCCATGATCGCCGGCATCACCGCCACCAACGAGCGCCATCGGGCGCGGGTGCAGGGGGTGCGGGAAGCGCTGGAGGCCCGCGGAATCCAACTGCCACCGACGCGGATCATCGAAAAGCCCTTCTCGCCCACCGCCGGCCGGGAGGCGATGCGGGAGATCCTACGCCAGCGCTGGCGGCCGACGGCGGTCATCTGCGGCAACGACGTGCTGGCGATCGGCGCCATCGCCGAGTGTCATGCCCAAGGGCTTCACGTGCCCAACGACATCTCCGTCACCGGCTTCGACGACATGGAGTTCGCCTCCATGGTCACGCCGGCCTTGACCACGGTGCATTTCCCTGCCGCCGAGCTGGGGCAGTATGCGGCGGAGCATCTCTTGAGGCGCCTGGCCGGGGAGAAAGTGCCTTCCGTGTTGCAGCTTCCCGTGGAACTAATCGTGCGCGCCTCCGCGGCACCGCCCAAGCCCGCCGTGGAGCGCAGCGCCCTAGCCGAGGTGAGCTAACAACCGCTCCATCATAGCCTGCGCTTGGGCGGCGTAGCCTGCGCCGAACAGGTTCGCGTGGTTCAGCAGGTGATAGAGGTTGTAGAAGTCCTTGCGCACCCGGTAGCCCGGGTCGAGGGGATACGCCTCCTGGTAGGCCCGATAGAAGGCCGGGCCGAAGCCGCCGAAGAGCTCGGTCATGGCGAGGTCCGCCTCCCGATCCCCGTAGTACACCGCCGGATCGAAAACCACTGGCGTCCCCTCCCGGGTCGCCCCGTGATTGCCGGCCCACAGGTCGCCGTGCAGCAGGGAGGGCACCGGCGTATAGCCTTGGAACAGGGCGGGAAGCCGTTCCAGGAGCCGCTCGCCGAGTCGCTGCAAGGCACCGCGGTGGCCCCGGCGCGCTGCCAGCTCCAACTGGAACCCGAGGCGCGCCTCGCGCCAGAAGCCGATCCAGTCGGCGCTCCACGGGTTGCGCTGGGGCGTGGAGCCGATGGCGTTGTCCCGGCGCCAGCCAAAGCGCTCAGCGGTGCGGCGATGCATCCGTGCAAGCGCCGTACCCAGGGCCGCAAGGCTCTCGGAATCGCCGCGCCCGAGCTCCAGGTATTCCAGCACCAGGTAAGCACACCGGCCCGCCACGCCGTGGGTGACAGGATGGGGTGCCTTGACCGCTCCGGTGGCGAGGATCTCCTCGAGGCCGTCCGCCTCGGCTTCGAACATGGCTGCATGTTCCGCCCGATTGAGCTTCACGAAGTAGCGGCGGCCGGCGCCTTCCAGGCGGTACGCCTCGTTGATGCAGCCGCCGCCCACCGGCTCTAGGCGCTCGACGAAAAAGCCGATGCCCTCGGCCGCCGCGATGCTCCCGGCGATGGCGTCCCAGGGCGCTTGCTGCGCTTTCATGACAAAGGCGTTTTTCCTCTGTGCCTCTGTGTCTCTGTGGCAGATCTTCAGCCGAGGGACCGCCGCGCCTCGTGCACCGCCCGCAGCACCTGCTCGGGCGCGGTGCCGCCCGGGTGGCGGCGGCTGGCCACCGACCCCTCCAGGGTGAGGACCTGGTAGACGTCCTCCGCGATGAGGGGGGAGAACCGGCGTAGCTCCTCCAGGGACAGTTCGGCCAGGTCAGCGCCCTTCTCCTCGGCGAAGCGCACCGCCCGCGCCACCGCCTCGTGGGCGTCCCGGAAGGGGAGCCCCTGGCGTACCAGGTAGTCGGCCAGGTCCGTGGCGGTGGCGTAGCCTTCCCGCGCCGCGGCGCGGGTCCGCTCGACGTCCACTTCCAGCCCCGCCAGCATCTCCCGGAACACCCGCAGCGTGTCGGTCACCGTGTCCACCGTATCGAACAGGGGTTCCTTGTCCTCCTGGTTGTCCTTGTTGTAGGCGAGGGGCTGGGCCTTCATGAGGGTGAGAAGCGCCACCAGGTGGCCGTTCACTCGCCCCGTCTTGCCCCGGGCGAGCTCCGGAACGTCGGGGTTTCTCTTCTGCGGCATGATGCTGGAGCCGGTACAAAAGCGGTCCGGGAGCTTCACGAAGCCGAAGCGGGGGCTCATCCACAGGACGAGCTCCTCCGAGCACCTGGACAGGTGGGTCATGAGGAGGGCCGCGCAGGCGACGAACTCCACCGCGAAGTCCCGGTCGGACACGGCGTCCAGGGAGTTCTCGCACAAGCCTTCGAAATCGAGTTCCTTCGCCACCCGCTCCCGGTCGATGGGGAAGCTGGTGCCCGCCAGGGCCGCGGCGCCCAGAGGCAGGCGGTTCAGGCGCCGGCGGCAGTCGGCGAACCGCTCCGCGTCCCGCTTGAGCATCTCGAAGTAGGCCATGAGGTGGTGCCCGAAGGTGACGGGCTGGGCCACCTGCAGGTGGGTGAAGCCAGGCATCACCGTACCGGCGTGGCGTTCGGCCTGGTCGAGCAGCGCCCGTTGCAGCGCCCGGATGTTCTCCTGGATGCCGTCGATCGCGTCCCGCAGCCACAGCCGTACGTCGGTGGCCACCTGATCGTTGCGCGAGCGCGCCGTGTGCAGCCGCTTGCCCGCGTCGCCTACCAAGTCGGTCAGCCGTTTCTCGATGTTGAGGTGCACGTCCTCCAGGTCCAGGGACCAGGGAAAAGTACCGGCCTCGATCTCGGCCAGGATCCGCTGCATCCCGCCCTCGATGGCGGCCAGGTCTTGCGCGGATAAAATGCCGGCAGCATGGAGCATGCGCGCATGGGCGAGGGAGCCGCGGATGTCGTGGCGGGCGAGGCGCCGGTCGAAAGGGACGGAGGCGGTATAGCGCTTGACCAGTTCGTCCACGGGTTCGGTGAAGCGCCCGGACCAGGGTTTATGCTCACTGTTCGATCGATCTTGCATGGGCCGCCAACCTGGCGAAAAATAAACGAATTCAGCAAATGCCCAGTATAAATCAAAACACCGGCGCGGCCGGCCTGCCCGACTTCCGCAACCTGGGGGTAATCGCCCGGGTGCTGGTGGCTGTGGAGCTCCTCGGCTTCGCCGCGGCCATCGCCCGGACCTCCGGTTGGGCCGAGGTGGGGGCCGAATTCGCGAACCTTTCGGCGGTGCTGCAGCCAGCCCTGATTCTCGCCGTTGTGCTCCTTTACCTGCTCCATCCCTGGCTCAAGGGCCTGCCCTATGGGTTCGGCGCGGCGTCGGTGGCGGCCGTCGCCTTGGTTGCCGTCGTCCTGGTGCACGCGGCGGCGGGGGAGGTACTGCAGTCGCTGGAGGCGAGCGCTCTCGAGCGCCACGCCTTGTTCGCCCTCGGGGCGAGCGCGCTGCTGCTCTTTTACTTCCACCTGCGCAGCCGGGCCCTATCCCCTGCCCTGGCGGAAGCCCGGCTCCAGGCTCTCCAGGCCCGCATCCGCCCCCACTTCTTCTTCAACAGCCTGAACGCGGTACTGGGGCTGATCCGCTCGGACCCGCGCCGGGCGGAAGCCGCTCTGGAGGACCTGGCGGAGCTGTTCCGGGCGCTCATGGCGGACAACCGCCAGCTCTGCACCCTGGAGCGGGAGGTGGCCCTGTGCCGCCAGTACCTGCAGATCGAGCAATTGCGGCTTGGGACGAGGCTCAAGGTGGAGTGGCGCATCGACGAGATGCCCGGGGAGGCCCTGGTGCCGCCCCTCACCCTGCAGCCCCTCATCGAGAACGCGGTCTATCACGGCATCGAGCCGATCCAACAGCCCGGAACCATCGAGATCCAGATCCAGCGGCGCAACGACCAAGTGCACGCCCTGCTGCGCAATCCCTACCGGCGCGGCGGCGCTCATACCACGGGCAACCGCATGGCGCTCAACAACATCCGCGAGCGCCTGGCGCTGCACTTTGACGCCGAGGCGCTCCTCTCTACCCGGGAGGCGGACGGCTTGTACGAGGTTCACATCGTGCTGCCATACCGCACGGGAGCTTGACGGGAACGGATCCATGAGCGCAGGCGAGCAAGCCTTGAGGGTTCTGATCGTGGACGACGAGGCCCCAGCCCGGGCGCGGCTGCGCGATCTGCTGGCGGACTGCGGGGAGAAGATGCCCCTGGAGGTGGTGGGTGAAGCGGCGAGCGGCCTGGAGGCGCTCAGATGCCTGGAGGAGGCGCCCGCCGACGTGGTGCTGCTCGACATCCGCATGCCGGAGATGGACGGCATCGAGCTCGCCCAGCACCTGATGAAGCTCCCCGACCCGCCGACGGTGATTTTCACTACCGCCTACGACGCCTACGCCCTGCAGGCCTTCGACGTGCACGCGCTCGACTACCTGCTTAAGCCGGTGCGCCTTGGGCGCCTGTTCGACGCCCTCACCCGAGCGCGCTCCATCACGCCGCTGCGCATCGAGATCCTGCAGCAGCTCGCCCGCCGGCCCCGCAGTCATTTCTCCATCCAGGAGCGGGGGCGAGTGCACCTGATCCCGGTCGATTCCATCCTCTATCTCAAGGCGGAACTCAAGTATGTGACGGTGCGCACCCGGGAGCGGGAATACCTACTCGAGGAATCCCTTTCTCGGCTGGAGGAGGAATTCGCCGACCGTTTCCTGCGCATCCACCGCAACTGCCTGGTGGCTAAGGACGCCATCAGCGGCTTCGAGAAACAGTCCCCGGACGGAGAGGGGCAGTGGGCGGTAGTGATCAAGGAGCTGAACGAGAAGCTTCCCGTCTCCCGCCGCCAGTGGTCGGCGGTGAAGGCCCTCATGGACCGCTGAGGCTGGGTTTTTCGCTACAGAGAGCCCCAGACGCTCAGCCGCTGTTGCGCAGGGCCGAAGCCACTCCGTTGATGGTGATGTGGATGGCCCGCTTGACCGTGGGGTCGGCGTCCCCTGCCCGGTGCCGCCGCAGCAGCTCCACCTGCAGGTGGTTCAGGGGATCGATGTAGGGGGCGCGGTTCTTGAGGCTGCGGGCGAGAGCAGGGTTGTCCTCTAACAGCCCCCGGTGGCCAGTCACGGCGAAGAAATGCTGGAGGGTCTTGTGCCATTCGCTGCGGATGCGACCGAACACGTGCTCGCGCAGCGCCTCGTCCCGCACCAGGCCGGCGTAGCGGGAGGCAATGGCCATGTCGGATTTGGCCAGCACCTGGTCCATGTTGGACAGCAACGTGCTGAAGAAGGCCCACTCCCGCACCATGGTCCGCAGCCGCGCGAGGCCCCGCTCCCCGTGGCGAGCGGCGTAAGCCTCCACGGCGCTGCCGAAGCCGTACCAGCCGGGCAGCATTATGCGGGCGAGGCTCCAACTAAACACCCAGGGAATGGCCCGCAGGTCCTCGATGCGCTGGGAAGGCTTGCGGGACGCCGGCCGGCTGCCGATGTTGAGCTCGGACAGCTCCCGGATCGGGGTGGCGGCGCGGAAGAATTCGTCGAACCCGGGCGTCTCGTACACCAGGCTGCGGTAGGCGCGATGGGCGGTCTCGGAGAGCTCCTCCATCGCCTCGTGGAATTCCGGGGCCCGGTCCCCGGCGTGACCGTCCGAGAGGAGGCTCGCCTCCAGGGTGGCGGCGATCAGGGTCTCCAGGTTGCGCCGTCCGATGTGGGGGTCAGAGTACTTGGAGCCGATCACCTCGCCCTGTTCGGTGATGCGGATCTGGCCAGTCACCGCCCCCGGCGGTTGGGCCTTGATGGCCTGGTAGCTGGGCCCGCCGCCCCGGCCCACGGTGCCGCCGCGCCCGTGGAACAACCTCAAGGCGACACCATGGCGCCTGAACACCTCCACCAGAGACACCTGGGCCTTGTATAGCTCCCAATTGGAAGTAAGGAAGCCGCCGTCCTTGTTGCTGTCCGAGTAGCCCAGCATCACTTCTTGTGCCTCCCCACGGCTCGCCAGCAGCCGCCGGTACCAGGGCAGCGAGAACAGGGTTTCCATGACGGTGGGGCAGCGTCGCAGGTCGGCGATGGTTTCGAACAGGGGAACTAGGTTCATCTCCGAATGCGGCGTTGGGCCGGGCCGCAGCAGCCCCACCTCCTTGAGGAGCAGGGCGACTTCCAACAGGTCGCTCACGTCGTCGGTTTTCGAGACGATGTAGGTGGGCACCGCCTCCGGGCCGAAGCGGCCCCGGATTTCGGCCGCGGTGCGCAGCACTGCCAGCTCCTCCCGGGTGGTTTCGCTGTATTCGATGAAGGGGGAGGTGAGGGGGCGGGGGCTTTCCAGCTCCGCGAGGAGCAGCGCTCGCCGCCCGGCCTCGGGCAGGCTCAGGTAGTCAGGCCCGCCCGCCCGCTGGAACAGCTCCGCTACCACCTGCTCGTGCATGCCGCTGTGCTGGCGCAGGTCGAGGGGCGCCAGGTGGAAACCGAACACCCGCGCCGCGCAGCGCAGGCAGCGCAGCCGCCCGCGGGCGATGAGCCCGGAGCCGCCGGCGCGCAGCGACTCGTCCAGCAGGTCCAAGTCGGCGAGGAGCTCGGCGGCCGTGCCGTAGGGGGGCGCGTCCCCCACCGGGTGATGCTCCAGGACTGCGTGGCCGAAGGCCTTGGCGGTGGCAGCGAGCCGCGCGTAGATACCGATCAGGGCCCGGCGGTAGAGCTCGTCCGAGCGTCCCGCGGCATGATCGGGAGAGGCGGCCGCCAGGCGCTCCAGTGCCGGCGCCGCCCGGGTCAGGCGGGTAGACATGGAAAGCTCGGCGCCGAGCCGGTGGGTCTCCGCCAGCAGAAAGTCCAGCGCCAGGGCGGTTTGGCTACGCATGGCGTGGTCCAGCATCCGGGCGGTGACGAAGGGGTTGCCGTCCCGGTCGCCGCCGATCCAGGTGCCGATGCGGAAGAAGGGCGGCAGGGGCGAGTCCGGTTCCCGTCCGTAGTGGCGGGCGAGCAGGTCCTCCAGCTCCCCGTAGAGCCGGGGCACTTGCTCCAGGAAGGTGTAGCGGTAGTAGGCGAGGCTGTTCTTGATCTCGTCTTCCACGTTGAGGCGCGTGTGGCGCAGCAGCCGCGTCTGCCACAGGGTGAGCACGGCCCGGCGCAGCGCCTCCTCGTTCTCCTCCAGCTCCTCGGGGGTGAGCGCCCCCCTCGAGCGCTCGGCCAGCAGCCGGGCGATGTCCAACTGGCGGTCCAGGATGCTTTGCCGCTGCACCTCGGTGGGATGGGCGGTGAGGACCGGCGAGATGAGGGCCCGCTGGAAGAAAGCGGCGATCCGCTCCCCGCTCACCCCTGCCTCTTTCAGCCGCTCCACCGCCCGGGCGATGCTCCCGTCCTGATGGAGGGAACCCGCCATGGCGTGGGCCCGGCGGCGCCGGTTGTGGTGTTGATCCTCGGCGATGTTGGCGAGCTGGCTGAAGAAACCGAAGGCCCTCACCACCACGATGGTTTGCCAATGGGACAGCCCGTTGAGGATCGCTTCCAGGTCCCGGCGGGCCTCCGGGTCGTCTTCCCGGCGGAAGCGGATGGCGGTCTTGCGGATGGATTCGATCAGCTCGAACGCCGCCTCCCCCTCCTGGGCCCGCAGGGTGTCCCCCAGGATGCGGCCGAGGAGCCGGATGTCTTCCCGCAGCGGCAGATCCTTGTCCGCCACGGCTTCGGCGATGGGTTGGTTCATCGGATGCGACGGGCGACGAAAAGCGAGCCGGCGAACGGCGGGGCGGGAACGCGAGGCCTCGCGCCCCGGGGACACGCGGGCCCCCATGCTAAAATGAAAACTTTGTTTTTCACCTTGCGCGCGTTCCTGGCGTTTCCGCTACAGGCTGTCGTCTCTTGAGCTCCGGCCGCGAACCCCGCTCCGATCAGCTCGATCCCGGCCGCATCGTCATCGCGACCCGGGAGAGTGCGCTCGCCCTATGGCAGGCCCGGCACATCGCCGAGCGGCTCGGGCAATTATACCCGCGGTTGGAAGTCGCCATTCGGGGCATGACCACCCAAGGGGACCGGATCCTGGACACGCCGCTGGCCCTCGTGGGCGGCAAGGGCCTGTTCGTGAAGGAGCTGGAAGCGGCCCTGGCGCGGGGCGAGGCCCATCTCGCCGTGCATTCCATGAAGGATGTGCCGATGACCCTGCCCGAGGGCTTCCAGATCGCGGCCATCACCGAGCGGGAAGACCCGCGGGACGCCTTCGTCTCCAACGCCTATGCCTCCCTGGCGGCCCTGCCCCCGGGGGCGGTGGTGGGCACCTCGAGCTTGAGGCGCCAAAGCCAGATCAAGGCTCGCCATCCCCATTTGCAGGTGAGGACGCTGCGGGGCAACGTCCCTACCCGGCTGCGCAAACTGGACGAGGGCCGGTACGATGCCCTGGTGCTGGCGGCGGCGGGGCTCAAGCGCCTGGGGCTCGCTTCCCGCATCACGGCGCTCCTTTCCCCCGAGGAGAGCCTGCCCGCCGTGGGCCAGGGGGCCCTCGGGATCGAGTGCCTGGCCGGGCAGCCGGCGCTGGAAGCGCTCCTCGCCCCCCTCAACCACTTCGAGACGGCGGCCTGCGTGCGGGCCGAGCGGGCCATGAGCCGGGCATTGACCGGCAGTTGCCACGTCCCCCTGGGAGGCTACGCGGAGCTGCGGGATAGCCGGCTCTGGCTGCGGGGCTTCGTGGCCAGCCCCGACGGCTCGGCCCTGGTGGAGGCCGAGGAGACGGGTGACGCGCAGGCGCCGGAGGCGCTGGGGGAGGCGGTGGCCCAACGCCTGCGGGAGCGGGGCGCCGGGCCCATCCTGGCGGCCCTCGCCGCCTGAAGGGGGATGGCGGTGACCCGCTCCCCGCAGGAGGCCGGGCGGCCCCTCGCCGGGCTGGGCATCGGGGTGACTCGTCCCGCCCATCAGGCGGAAGAGCTCATGGCGCTGATCCGCGCCGCCGGCGGCGTTCCGGTGGCGTGCCCGGTGCTGGAAATCCAGGACGTGGAGGATTTGGGCCCGCTGATGGCGTTGATCAATCGCCTGGAGACTTTCGATCTCGCCGTCTTTATCAGCCCCAATGCGGTGGCCAAGGCCATGAACCTGATCCAGGCGCACCGGACGCTGCCCGCGGGCCTGCGGCTGGCCGCCGTGGGCAAGGCCTCGGCGCGGGAACTGGCCAAGTTCGGCGTGACGGAAGTGATCGTGCCGGAGCAGCGCTTCGACAGCGAGGCGCTGCTGGCGCTTCCGGCCCTCCAGGACGTGGCCGGAAAGCGCGTGGTCATCTTTCGCGGCGATGGCGGGCGGGAGCTGCTGGGCGACACGCTGGTTGCTCGCGGCGCGCGCATCGAATACGCTGAGTGTTACCGGCGCACGCGCCCGCGGAGCGGCGCGGAGAATCTGCTGCGTGCCTGGGCGCGCGACGAGCTCGCCGCGATCACCGTCACCAGCAGCGAGGGACTGCACAACCTGTTCGACATGGTGGGTGCTCTCGGCCGGCAGTGGCTAAAGAAAACGCCTCTGTTCGTGCCCCACGAGCGCATCGCGGCGACCGCCCGGACGCTGGGCCTGCAGCAGGTGATCGTGACCGAGCCCGGCGACGAGGGCCTGCTGCGCGGGCTCGTCGAATGGTTCCGCAACAAAGGGGGCGCTGCCGTCCCCGAGAACAAACAGACATGAGCGATACCAGCGAAGCCAAACCCCCCGCCGAGGAAGGGTCTCAACCGTCCGCTCCTGCCTCCTTCCCCCCCGAAAGAGAGCTCGCGTCCCCGCCCGGGCCCGGCGAGGAGAGGCCTGGGCCGCGGCAGCCCCGGTGGTACCTGCATCCCGCCCTCTACGTGGCGCTCTTCGCTTTGGTCCTGGGAGGCTGGGACGCCTGGCAGACCCGGGTTCAGATGAATGAGATGCGCCGCGACCTGGCCGTGCGCCTGGCGGACACGGACGCAGCCCTAGGAGAGGCCCGGGTGAGCGCCCAGCGGGCGGAGGCCGCCGTGCGCGACCTCGCTGCCAAGCTGACGGCGGTGGAAGCCCGGCTTGCCGAGTCCCGCAGCCAGCAGGAAGCCCTGGAAGCCCTTTACCAAGAACTTTCCCGCGGCCGGGACGAAACGGCCTTGGCGGAGGTGGAGCAGCTTCTCCTCATCGCCAACCAGCAGCTCACCCTCGCTGGCAACGTGAAGACGGCTCTCATTGCCCTGCGTAACGCGGAAGCCAAACTCGCGCGCCTGGACCGGCCCCAGTTCGGGACCCTCAAGCGCTCCATCGCCTCCGCCATCGAGCGGCTGGAAGGTTTGCCGATCATGGACGTGGACACCCTGAGCCAGCGGCTGGAATCCCTGATCCGGCGGGTGGAAGAGTTGCCGCTCGCCGCCCACGCCCGCCCCGCCCCCCAGCCCACGGCTCAACCCGAACCTACCGGCAAAGCCTGGCTCGACTTCCTGCGCTTGGCGTGGCACGACCTAAAAAGTCTAGTGCGGGTGGAGAAGCTGGAAGAGCCGGCCGCGCCCTTGCTCACGCCCGAGCAGGCTTTTTTCTTGCGGGAGAACGTGAAGTTGCGGCTTCTCTCCGCCCGGCTCGCCCTGCTGGGCCGGGACGAGGTGAGCTATCGCGCCGATCTGGCCGCCGCCGGGGAATTGCTCCAGCGCCACTTTGACACCCGGGCCCGGAGCACGGCAGAGGCCTTGGCCGAAGCGGCCGACCTGGCCCAGGCGCCCTTGAGCGCTCCCCTGCCCGACGTCTCCGCCGCCCTGGAGGCGCTGCGCCACGCGCGCCTCGCGACCGACAGGGGCGCGCGATGAAAGGAGTCCTGTGGCTGATCCTGCTCACGGCTCTCGCCGTGGCGGTGACCCTGATCGTCCGCGAGAGCACCGGCTACGTCATCTTCGTCGCCGGCGGCTACCGGGTGGAGCTGTCCCTCAACCTGCTCATCGTCCTGCTGCTGGCGGGATTCGTCGGCCTATACCTAGCGGTGCGCCTGGTCGCCAACGCCTTCACCCTTCCCCGGCGGGTGCGGGAATATCGGTTGCGGCGCAGGCAGCGCAGGGGCCACCACCTGCTCCTGGCGGCCCTCTCGGCGTATTTCCAAGGAGAATACGCCCGGGCGGAGAAAGCTGCCCTCAAGGCCATGGACCTGGGGGAGGCCCCGGTGCTCTGCAGCGTGCTGGCGGCCCACAGCGCCCATCGGCTGCGCCAGCCCGAACGCCGGGACGCCCACTTGAAGGAATCGGAGGCCGCCTCCCCCGAGGAGGAGCTCCTGCGGGACCTCGCCCGGGCGGAGTTCTTGCTGGCCGAGGGGGACGCGGCCGGGTCCCTGGCGGTCGTGGAAGGGTTGCGGGGGGCGGCGCGCCGCCCTCCGGCGGGTTTGCTGGCGCTCGCGCTGGAAGCCCATCGGCGGGCGGGCCACTGGGACGAGTTGCTTGCCCTGCTCAAGGAAGCGGAGAAGCGCCAAGTGCTCGATTCCGCCCAGGCGGAGGAGCTGCGCCGCCTGGCCCACATCCAGAACCTCCAGACGCGCGGCCACGACCTGGAAGCCCTGCGGCGCTACTGGGAAAGCCTTCCCGCTCGCGACCAGGAGCATCCCCAGGTGGCGGCCGCGGCGGCCCGGGCCTTCCTCGAGCACAAGGAATGCCGTGCCGCCCACGCCGTCATCGAGCGGGCCTTGACCCGGCAGTGGGCGCCGGAGCTGCTGGAGTTCTACGCCGAGTGTCCCGAGGAAGATCCGGCCCGCCAGCTCCAGCAGGCCGAGCGCTGGCTTACGGAGCATTCCGACGACGCCGCCCTGCTGCTTGCCCTGGGGAAGCTCTGCGCCCAAGCCGGGTTGTGGGGCAAGGCCCAGTCCTACTTGGAGGCAAGCCTCTCCCTGCAGCCGTCCCACGCCGCCTACCTGGCCCTGGCGGGGATCCAGGAGCGGCTCGACCGGGCGGAAGAGGCGCGGGCCGCCTACCGCCGCAGCCTGGAGCTGGCGCTGGAGCGGCTCGGCGCGCCGGCGCAACGCAGCCTTTGAGCGCCCTCGTGGGGGTAGAGCGTTTCTCCCGCGGCCGAGCGGCGTCAGGGCGAAGCGCCAGGCCGCGGTGGCTCGCCGGGGGTGAAGGCATCGGAGAAGAATTCCTCCTCCGGCAGCCCCCGTTCCCGGGTGAAATCCCGGTGGGCCGCCTCCACCATCACCGGCGCTCCGCAGGCGTACACCTGGTGGCCCGAGAGATCCCCGAAGTCCTCCATCACCACCCGGTGCACCAGGCCGGTGCGGCCGCGCCAGTCGTCCTCGGGCAGGGGCTCCGAGAGCACCGGAACGTAGCGGAAATGGGGGTACGCCCGGGCCCAACCCTCGGGCAGGCCCGGCAGGTACAGGTCGGCGCGGGTGCGGTTGCCCCAGTAGAGGGTCATGGGCCGCTTGATCCCCACGTACAGGGCGTGCTCGATGATGGCCTTGATGGGGGCGAAGCCGGTGCCGCTCGCCAGAAAGACGATGGGCTTGTCCGAGTCCTCCCGCAGGAAGAAGGTGCCCAGCGGTCCCTGGAAGCGCAGGATGTCCTTCACCTTCATGGTGGTGAAGACGTGCTGGGTGAAGGCCCCGCCCGGGTAGTTGCGCACGTGCAGCTCCAGGAACTCGTCGTTGTGGGGCGGATTGGCCATGGAAAAGCTGCGCCGCTTGCCGTCTTTGAGCAGGATGTCGATGTACTGGCCGGCGAGGAACTGCAGTCGCTCGTACTGGGGCAGCTTGAGCTTGATCACCATGACCTCGGGCGCGACCCGCTCCAAGGCATGGACCCGACAGGGCAGGGTCTTGATGGGGATGTCGCGCACGGCGCCCACTTCCCGCGACTCGATCACCAGGTCGCTCTGGGGACGGGCGCAGCAGAACAGGGCCATCCCCACCTGCTTTTCCATGGGGGTGAGGGCGGCCTCCTGGTGCGGCCCGTAGTCCACCGTGCCCTCCAGCACCTTGCCCTTGCACGCGCCGCAGGCGCCGTTGCGGCAGCCGTAGGGCAGGGGAAAGCCCTCCCGCAGCGCCGCCTCCAGCACGGTTTCGCCGGGCTGGCAGCGGAAGGTGTGGCCGCTGGGTTTGATGATTACCTGATATGACATGGGCGTATCGATGCTCCGGGGGCGGTCGCGCGGTTCGCTGAGGCGGCTCATCATCGTCGGCTGCGGCGACGTGGGCCTGCGCCTCGCCGCGCGCTTGTCCGGCCGCTACCGGCTGCTCGCCTTGACCCACAGCCCGGCGCGCCACGCCCTGCTGCGGGCGCGGGGGGTAGCGCCCCTGCCCGGCGACCTGGACCGGGCCGCGTCCTTGGCGCGGCTCGGTGGCGTCGCCCACGCCCTGGTCCATCTCGCGCCGCCGCCGGGGCAAGGCGCGCGGGACACGCGCACGATGCATTTGCTCGCCGCGCTGGGAAAGCGGGGCATGTTACCACAGACCCTGGTGTACATCAGCACGAGCGGCGTCTACGGCGATTGCGGCGGGGCGCTGGTCCCGGAGACCCGGCCGGTCAATCCAGCGACGGCCCGTGCCCGCCGCCGCGTGGACGCCGAAGAGCGCTTGCGCGCCTTCGGCCGGCGTCACGGCGTGCGGGTGGTGATCCTGCGGGTGCCCGGCATCTATTCCGGGAAGCGCCTGCCCCTCGAACGGTTGAGAGCCCGCACCCCCGCCCTGGTCCCCGAGGAGGACAGCTACAGCAACCACATCCACGCCGACGACCTGGCGGCCGCAGTGGCGGCCGCCCTGGCGCGGGGGCGCCCCGGGCGGGTGTACAACGTGAGCGACGACTCCGAGCTACGAATGGGGGACTACTTCGACCGAGTCGCCGACCGTCGCGGGCTGGCGCGCCCCCCGCGCATCCGGCGCGGGGAGGCGCCGGGCCGCATCCCCGAGACGCTCTTGAGCTTCATGAACGAGTCCCGGCGGCTTGTGAATGCGCGCATGAAGCGGGAGTTGAGGCTCAAGCTGCGCTATCCGACGGTGGACCAGGGCTTGGAAGCGCCTTAGCCTCCGGGCCGGCCGCCCGGCGGGAATAATTCAATCCAGGCGGCGGTATTCGCCCTCGATCACCCCCTCGTCCCGGGGCGGCTCGGGGTTCAGGCTCTTCCACGGCAGCAACAGCAGGAGGAGCGCCAGCACGTCGCTTACGACGCCCGGAAACAGCAAGAGCGCCCCGGCGAGGAACTGGCGGCCGCTGTCCAGGAGGGCGGAGAAGAGCATGTCTCCCCGGGCGCGGGCCCGCTCCAGGCGCGAGGCGAAGAGCCGCCGCTCCCCCCGGATCAGGGCCCAGCCCGCTAGGGCCGAAAGGGCGAGGGGGGCAAGGGTCCACCAGCCCAGGGCCTGGCCGAGCTGGGCGAGCCCCCAGATCTCCAGGAGGGGAAAGGCGAGGAGGGCCAAAAGAAAGAGGATCACCCGCATCGGATCGAACGCTGGTCGTCGCGCGGCGGCGCGCCGCGAAAGTGGATAGAATTTAATATTTTAATCGGTTTAGCTTATGACTTCGTTACTCGTCATCACCAACCTCCCGGACCGGGACAGCGCCGAGAAGCTGGCCGAGGCCCTCATCGAGCAGCGGGCGGCGGCCTGCGTCAACGTGACGGGGGCCTGCCGCTCGGTGTACCGGTGGCGCGGGCAGGTGGAGCGGGCGGACGAATTCCCGGTGTTCATCAAGACGACGGCGGAAGCCTACCCGCGCCTGGAGCAACTCATCCGGGAGCGGCACCCCTACGAACTCCCGGAAATCATCGCGGTCCGTATTGAGCAGGGCCTGCCGGCCTATCTCGCCTGGGTGGCAGCGGAAACCGGCGGCCCAGGCGCCTCATAGAAAATAGTCCGCCCCCATGCGGTTGGTCCTTGTCCTGCTGTTCCTGGTTTCCCCCTTCGTCGGCCTGCCCGAGGCGGGGGCTCAGGATTTCCTCCGGGCCGCTCGCCAGGCGTTGGCCGCGCCTGCGGAAGAGGAGCTGCTGCCGCCAGACGCGGCCTTCCGGGCTGAGGTGCTCGCCCGGGATGGGCGGACCCTGGAAGCCCGCTTCAGCCCGGCCAAGGGCTATTACCTCTATCGGGACAAGTTCTCCTTCAGCCTGGTGGATGCCCCCGGGGTGCAGCTCGCCAGCGTGGAGATTCCCCCCGGGAAGCCTAAGGACGACCCCTTCTTCGGCAAGATAGACGTCTTCTACGAGCCGGTGGCGGTATTGATTCGGCTGCAGCGGGAGGCCGAGGTGGCGGGCCCGATTAAGCTGAAGGCCGGCTACCAAGGTTGCAACGAGCCGGTGGGGGTGTGCTATCCGCCTATCGAAAAGGTCTTCGAGGTGGCCCTGCCCGCTGCGGTGGCTGCGCCGCCGGGAGCCGCGACCGCCCAGGCGGAGGATGACCGGGTGGCCGGGCTCCTCAAGTCCGAGGGGTTCTGGCTGATCGTGGCGAGCTTCCTGGGCTTCGGGCTGCTCCTCGCCTTCACGCCCTGCGTGCTTCCCATGATTCCCATCCTGTCCGGGATCGTCGCCGGGCAGGGCCATCGGCTCACCAAGCTGCGCGGGTTCACCTTGGCCCTCGCCTACGTGCTGGGCATGG
Organism: Pelomicrobium sp. P1; assembly: GCF_052805615.1. Taxonomy (NCBI): domain Bacteria; kingdom Pseudomonadati; phylum Pseudomonadota; class Hydrogenophilia; genus Pelomicrobium; species Pelomicrobium sp. P1. The sequence continues at coordinate 19,920 of NZ_JBRBEM010000019.1, read as the reverse complement.
CCATCACCTACGCGGCCGCCGGCGTGGCGGCGGGGCTTTCGGGCACCATGCTGTCGGCGGCCCTGCAGAACCCGTGGGTGCTGGGAATGTTCGCGGCCCTCTTCGTGCTGCTTGCCCTGTCCATGTTCGGGTTCTACGAGCTGCAACTGCCTGCCTCCCTCCAGAGCCGGCTCGCCGGCACGGCCAACCGGCTGGGCAGCGGCCACTACGCCGGGGTCTTCGTCATGGGGGCGCTGTCGGCGGTGATCGTGGGTCCCTGCGTGGCGGCGCCCCTGGCGGGGGCGCTCCTGTACATCAGCCAGACCCGGGACGTGGTGCTGGGCGGCGCGGCCCTCTTCGCCATGGCCATCGGCATGGGCCTGCCCTTGCTCGCCGTGGGCGCTTCCGCCGGGGCGCTCCTGCCCAAAGCCGGCCCCTGGATGGAAAACGTCAAGCGCTTTTTCGGCGTCGTGCTGCTGGCGGTGGCGATCTACACCGTCTCCCCAGTGATCCCGGCGGTGGTGCACATGCTTCTATGGGCGGCGCTCCTCATCGTCTCCGCCATTTATCTCCACGCCATCGATCCCCTGCCACCGGAGGCTTCCGGCTACCGCAGGTTCTGGAAGGGCGTGGGCGTCATCGCCCTCCTCGTGGGGGTGTCCCTGCTGGTGGGGGCCCTTTCCGGCGGGCGCGACGTGCTCCAGCCCCTGGCGGGGCTGAGGTTCGCCGGGGGCGAGGTCGCCGCGGGCGCCGCCCAGGCGGGCCATTTGCCCTTCGAGCGGGTGCGCTCCCTGGCGGAGCTGGAGACCCGGTTACAGGCTGCGGGGGGCCGCTACGCCATGCTGGATTTCTATGCCGACTGGTGCATCACGTGCAAGGAGATGGAGCGCTTCACCTTCAGCGACCGCCGAGTGCAAGCCAAGCTCCGGGACGCGGTGCTGCTCCAGGCGGACGTGACCCGCAACACCCTTGAGGACGCAGCCCTGCTCAAGCGCTTCAACCTCTTCGGCCCGCCCGCCATCCTCTTTTTCGACCGGCAGGGTCGGGAAGTGGCCGGGGTGCGGGTCGTGGGTTTCCAGAACGCCGATGACTTTCTCGCCACCTTGGAGAGGGCAATGCCATGAGCCGTGCCCGCCGGATCCTGATCGCGGCCGCGGTGGCGGCCGTGGCCCTCACGGCGGGGGCCGGCCTGCGTTTCCACCTCGCGGCGCCAACTGAGGACGCAGCAGAGGCAGGTAAGGCGCTGCTCGAAGCGAGCTTCGAAGACCTGGCCGGGGAGCGGGTGGGCCTCACCCGGTTCCGGGGCCAGGTGCTGGTGGTCAACTTTTGGGCCACCTGGTGTACCCCCTGCCGGGAAGAGATCCCGGAGTTCGTCGAGGTGCAGGAGGAGTTCCGGGAGCGGGGAGTAACCTTCGTGGGCATCGCGGTGGACCGCAAGGAGCCGGTGGCGGCCTTCAGCCGGGAGCTGGGCATCAACTATCCCATCCTGATCGGCAGCCTGGAGGCCATGGAGTTGGCCCAGAGGGCAGGCAACCGGCTCCAGGCGCTGCCCTTCACGGTGATCCTGGACCGGAACGGCCAAGCCGCCAAAGTTCACCTGGGCAGGCTCTCCCGGGACGAGCTGGTCTCCTTGCTCCTCCAACTCCTCTAGCCCTCCAGCCGGCCCCTTCCAGGTCGTTCCTGGACATGTTGCCGCGAATTGCGGCAAAATTCGCCGATCTTTCGAGCCAGGAGCCCCCTTCGAGTGAAATCTTCCCAAGTCCTGGTCCTCCATGGGCCCAACCTGAATCTCCTCGGCGTGCGGGAGCCCGAGGTCTATGGGCTCGTCACGTTGGGCGAAATTAACGAGCGTTTGATGAAGTTGGGCGAGGCCCATGGGGTGCCGGTGGTGTGCTTCCAGAGCAACTCGGAATCCGACCTGGTGGAGCGGGTACACAAGGCCCGGGACGACCACACCGGTTTCATCCTCGTCAATCCGGCGGCCTTCACCCACACCAGCGTGGCCTTGCGGGACGCCCTTTCCGCCGTGGCAATCCCCTTCATCGAGGTGCACCTGTCCAACCTCCATGCCCGCGAACCCTTCCGGCGGGTCTCCTACTTTTCCGATCGCGCTGTGGGGGTCATCACCGGCCTGGGCGCCAAGGGCTACGAGCTGGCGCTCCTCTACGCCCTGGATTTCCTGGCTCACAAGGCCTGAGCCGTTTTCTCCGATACCACAAGGAGTCTTGCCATGGACCTGCGCAAGCTCAAGAAGCTGATCGACCTGGTGCAGGCCTCCGGCATCGCCGAGCTGGAAATCACCGAAGGGGAGGAGAAGGTACGGATCACCCGCAACGCGGTCTCGGCCGCCCCTTCGGTGGCCATGGTCCCGGCGGCCTCTCCCACCCCGCCTGCCCCGGCCCCCGCCCAGAACTCGACCGTCGAACCGGCCGCCGCCCCCAAGCTCCCCGAAGGCCACGTGATCAAGTCCCCCATGGTGGGCACGTTCTACCGCTCTTCCTCCCCCGGGTCCAAGCCTTTCGTCGAGCTGGGCCAGACGGTTAAGGCGGGCGATACGCTGTGCATCATCGAGGCCATGAAACTCATGAACGAGATCGAGTCGGACGTGGCCGGCGTGGTCAAGGCCATCCTGGTGGAGAACGGCCAGCCGGTAGAATACGGCGAGCCCCTGTTCGTGATCGAGGTCGAGTGAGGGAGTGGCCGCAAGAAGAGCCCCCGATCGAGCCGCGGTGAGCCATGTTTGAAAAAATTCTGATTGCGAACCGCGGCGACCACACGCCGCGCAGCGGCTTGTGGCTGTGGAGGCTAACGGGCGCTTTGCGCCCGTTAAGCGAGCGCACGCGAGCGGCCGGAACTAGATCGCAGATCGAGCCGCGGTGAGCCATGTTTGAAAAAATTCTGATTGCGAACCGCGGCGACCACACGCCGCGCAGCGGCTTGTGGCTGTGGAGGCTAACGGGCGCTTTGCGCCCGTTAAGCGAGCGCATGCGAGCGGCCGGAACTAGATCGCAGATCGAGCCGCGGTGAGCCATGTTTGAAAAAATTCTGATTGCGAACCGCGGCGAGATCGCCCTGCGCATCCAGCGCGCCTGCCGGGAGCTGGGCATCAGGACCGTGGTGGTGCACTCGGAAGCGGACGCGGAGGCGAAGTACGTGAAGCTCGCCGACGAATCCGTGTGCATCGGCCCGGCGCCCTCGGCCCAGAGCTACCTCAACGTCCCCGCCATCATCAGCGCCGCCGAGGTGACCGACGCCGAGGCGATCCATCCGGGCTACGGGTTTCTCTCGGAAAACGCCGACTTCGCCGAGATGGTGGAAAAGAGCGGCTTCGTCTTCGTCGGGCCGCGCCCCGAGACCATCCGCCTCATGGGCGACAAGGTGAGCGCCAAGAACGCCATGAAGAAGGCGGGGGTGCCCACGGTGCCCGGCTACGACTCGCCCCTGCCGGACAACCCGGCGGAGATCCGCCGGATCGCCAAATCCATCGGCTACCCGGTGATCCTCAAGGCCGCCGGAGGCGGAGGCGGGCGCGGCATGCGGGTGGTGCACACGGAAGCGGCGCTGCTCAACGCCGTGGCCACGGTCCAGGCGGAGGCCCAGGCGGCCTTCGGCAACCCGGCGGTGTACATGGAGAAGTTCCTGGAAAACCCCCGCCACATCGAAATCCAGGTGCTCGCCGACGAATACCGCAACGTGGTCCACTTGGGCGACCGGGACTGCTCCATGCAAAGGCGCCACCAGAAGATCATCGAAGAGGCCCCGGCCCCCGGGCTGACCCCGCGCCAGCGGGAGAAAATCGCCGAGCGCTGCGTGGAGGCCTGCCGGCGCATCGGCTACCGAAGCGCGGGCACCCTGGAGTTCCTCTACGAGAACGGGGAGTTCTACTTCATCGAGATGAACACCCGGGTCCAGGTGGAGCATCCGGTGACCGAGATGATCACCGGGGTGGACATCGTCAAGCAGCAGATCTTGATCGCGGCGGGCGAGCGCCTGAAGTTTCGCCAGCGGGACATCGTCTTCCGCGGTCACGCCCTCGAGTGCCGCATCAACGCCGAGGATCCCTTCACCTTCAGCCCCAGCCCGGGCCGCATCACCTCCTATCACCCGCCGGGAGGACCGGGCGTACGGGTGGACTCCCATGTCTACCAGGGCTATTTCGTCCCGCCCCACTACGATTCCCTGATCGGCAAGGTCATCGCCTTCGGCGATACCCGCGAGCAGGCCATCGCCCGCATGCGCTCGGCCCTTTCGGAAATGGTGGTGGAGGGCATCAAGACCAACATCCCCCTGCACCAGGAGCTTCTCATGGACACCGCTTTCCTGCAGGGCGGGGTGAGCATTCACTATCTCGAGCAGAAGCTGGCGGGCGCGGCCAAGAAAAAGACCGCATGAAGGGCTGGCTCGCCCTTTCCCTGGCAGTGGAGGCGGCCCAGGCCGAGGCCCTCTCCGACGCCCTCCAGGCCCTGGGGGCGATCTCGGTGGAGCTGGGCGACGCGGCGCCCGAAACCAGCGCCCTGGACGACACGCCGGAGGAGCCCTTTCCCCTCTGGCCGCGCTGCCGGGTGACCGCCCTCTTTCCCGAAGGGGTCGATGGGCGGGCGATCGCAGAGGAGGCGGCCCGGCTCGCCGCCTTGGGGGCGGTCCCCCCCGTGGAGATGGCTCCGGTTTCGGAGCGGGACTGGGTGCGGGAGACCCAGTCCCAGTTCGGCCCGTTCCAGGCGAGCCCCAGGCTTTGGGTGGTGCCGAGCTGGGCGGCGCCTCCTCCCGACGCCCTCATCCCGCTGCGCCTGGATCCCGGAGTCGCCTTCGGCTCCGGAAGCCACCCGACCACGCGCCTGTGCCTTCACTGGCTTGACGCCACGGTGCGCGGTGGCGAACATGTGCTGGATTACGGCTGCGGCTCCGGGATCCTGACCATCGCCGCGATAAAGCTGGGGGCCGCCCGGGCCGTGGGGGTGGACATCGATCCGCTGGCCCTGGCGGCGAGCCGGGAGAACGCTCGGCTGAACCGGGTGGCCGCCGAATTCCATGATCCCGCCCAGCTCCCCACCGACTTCCGCGCCGACCTTGTGGTGGCCAACATCCTGGCGAGACCCTTGATGCTGCTCGCCCCCGTGCTGGTCCAGGCCCTCAAGCCCGGCGGGCGTCTCGCCCTGGCAGGCATCCTGGGGGAGCAGGTCGAAGCGGTGGCAGGGGCTTACCGGCCGACCCTGGCCCTCACCGTGGCGGCGGTGGCGGAGGAGAACTGGGTGCTGCTCGCAGGGGAGAAAAGCGCCCCATGACCATGGCGACCCGCTGCCCGGGGTGCGGCACCCTTTTCAAGATCACGGCGGAGCAGCTCCAGGTGCGGGAGGGTCGGGCGCGCTGCGGCCGCTGCCGGCAGGTCTTCAACGCCCTCGATACCCTCACCAGCCTGCCCGATCCGCCGGTGCCTGCCGTCCCCATCGAAGCGGAGCCGCCCACGCCGGAGCCCACTGGGATACCACCGGCGGAAGAGGGACAATGGGAAACGCCGCCGCCTTCCGGAGCGCAAGCCCCGGCGGAGCAAGGGACGAACGCGGGGAACGAGGCAGTCGCGGGGGAGACCGGCTGGTGGCCGGAAGAGCCGCCGGGGGTGCTCCGTCGCCGGTCTCTCTCTTGGGCCGCCGGCGCCGGGGCGTTGTTCCTCCTCCTGGTGGGCCAGCTCGCATACCTTTTCCGCGTCGAGCTGGCGACCCTCTATCCCGGCGCTCGCCCGCCCCTGGAGCAAGCCTGCGCGTTTCTGGGCTGCCAGATTCCTCTCCCGCAAAAGGCCCAATTCATCCATATCGAGGCCTCCGACTTGCAGGCGGACTCGGCACGGCCCGAGCGCCTGACCCTGATGCTGGCGCTGCGCAATCGAGCGCCGTTCCGCCAGGCCTATCCCGCCATCGAGCTCACCCTCACCGACGGGGAGGGCCGGCCCCTGGCACGGCGGGTGCTGCTGCCCCGGGACTACCTGGGGGAACGGAGCGTCGAGGCCCAGGGAATAGGACCGAACGCGGTGACCGACATCAGACTCCCCCTGGAGACGGGCGACCTGCGCCCGAACGGCTACCGCCTGTACACGTTCTATCCTTGATGGCGCTCAAAACGACCCCCCTTACTCACCTCCATCGTCGGCAGGGCGCCCGGCTGGTGGATTTCAGCGGCTGGGAAATGCCGCTCCATTACGGCTCCCAGATCGAGGAACACCATCGGGTGCGCCGGGACGCCGGGGTCTTCGACGTGTCCCACATGCTGGCGATCGACCTGGAGGGTGCGGGCGCCGAAGCGCTGCTCCGCCGGCTGCTCTCGAAGGACGTGGGCCGGCTCGCCCGCCCCGGCGCGGCCCTCTACGCCTTGATGCTCAACGAAGACGGGGGCATCGTGGACGATGTGATCGCCTACCAGCGGGGCCCCGCCGCCTTCCGGGTAGTAGTGAACGCCGGCCCGGCGGAGAAGGATCTCGCCTGGATCCGGCGCCATGGCGCGGGACTTTCGGTGACGATGACGCCGCGCCGGGATCTGGCCATCCTGGCGGTGCAGGGGCCGAACGCTCGCCGTCGCGCGGCGGAGGCGCTCCCAGCGGCCGCCGCCCTCCTGCAGGGCCTCGCCCGGTTCCAGGCGGCGGAGGCGGACGGCGCCTTCGTCGCGCGCACGGGCTACACCGGCGAGGACGGCTGCGAGCTGATGCTCCCCGCCGAGCGGGCCGAAGGCGTGTGGCGGCGGCTCCTGGACGCGGGCGTCGCCCCCTGCGGGCTGGGCGCCCGGGACACCCTGCGGCTAGAAGCCGGGTTCAACCTGTACGGTCAGGACATGGACGAGGACGTGACCCCCTTCGAGTGCGGGCTGGGCTGGGCCGTGGACCTGAACGGAACGCGGGACTTCGTGGGGCGCGCGGCACTGGCGAGCGCGCGTCCCCGCTGGCAGCGGTTGGGGCTGGTACTGGAGGACAAAGGGGTCCTGCGCCACGGCCAGCGGGTGGAATCGGCCGCTGGCGAGGGTCTCGTCACCAGCGGCGGTTTCGCGCCGACCCTGGGCCGCTCCATCGCGCTGGCGCGCGTGCCCCTGGGCGTCGCGCCGGGCGCGTCCGTGAGCGTTGCGATTCGCGATAAAATGGCGCAAGCCAAGTGCGTGCAACCGCCGTTCGTGCGCGAAGGCAAGCCGTGCGTTCCCGCGTTATCGGGCGGCGATTCCGCGAAAAGCATAAGGAACAACCCATGACCGCACCCCACCATCTGCGCTATAGCAAGACCCACGAATGGGCACGCCTGGACGATGACGGCCTGGTGACCGTGGGCATCACCCATCACGCCCAGGAGCAGCTCGGCGACATGGTGTACGTGGAGCTGCCCGAGGTGGGGAGAGCGTACAAGGCGGGCACGGAATGCGCGGTGGTGGAATCGGTGAAGGCCGCCGCCGACGTCTATGCGCCCGTGGGCGGCACCGTGGTGGCGGTGAATGAGTTGCTTGAGGCGCACCCCGAGCAGTTGAACCAGGACCCCTACGGGGCCTGGATCTTCAAGCTCAAGCCCGAGAACGCCGAGGACTTGAAGCGCCTCTTGAGCGCCGCCCAGTATCAATCCATGGTGGATGCCGACGAGGGCTGACCCGGTGAAGGAGCGCAACCTGGGCGCGCCGCCGGCGCGGCCGTGAGGTCCCGGTTTTACCCCTTAGGTTCCACGATGCCTTTCATTCCTCACACCGAGCGGGACGTGGCCGAAATGCTCGAAGCCATCGGCATCGAGGCCCTCGACGACCTGTTCGACGAGATCCCCGCGGGCCTCAAGCTCGACGCCTTCGCAGAGCTGCCGCCGGCCCTTGGAGAGGCCCAGGTTACCCGGCTGATGCTGGAGCGCGCCGAAGCGGACGGTCGTTATCTCAACTTCTGCGGCGCCGGTGCCTACGAGCATTTCGTTCCCGCCGCCGTGTGGCAGATCGTCATCCGCGGAGAGCTCTATTCCGCCTATACCCCTTATCAGGCGGAGGCGAGCCAGGGAACGCTGCAGCTCATGTACGAGTACCAGTCCATGATCTGCGCCCTGACGGCCATGGAGGTGGCCAACGCCGGCCTCTACGACGGCGCTTCCGCCCTGGGCGAAGCGGTGCTGATGGCGGTGCGCTGCCACGGCGGTGGGGCAGAGACCAGGCGCCGGGTCCTGGTTCCCCGCGCGGTTCACCCCGCTTACCGGGCCGTCGCCCGCACTCTCACCCAGCCCCAGGGCATCGAGCTCATCGAGGTGCCGTTCGATCCGGGCAGCGGCCGTACCGACTTGCAGGCCTTGGAAGCCATCGACACGGCGGGCTGCGCCGCGCTGGTGATCCCCCAGCCCAACTACTTCGGGGTGCTGGAGGATGCCGACGCCCTGTGCCGCTTCGCCCGCTCCCGGGGACTGCTGGCCATCGGGCTCGTGAACCCGATGACGGCGGCGCTCCTGAAGCCGCCGGGGGAATGGGAAGGGGAAGGCGCCGACATCACCGTAGGGGACGGGCAGCCCCTGGGCCTACCGCTTTCCGGTGGCGGTCCCTATTTCGGCTTCATGACCTGCCGCCAGGCCCTGGTGCGCCAACTCCCCGGGCGACTCGCCGGCGCCACCGTGGATCGGGACGGGCGCCGCGGTTTCGCACTGACCCTCCAGGCGCGGGAGCAGCATATCCGCCGCGCCAAGGCTACCTCCAACATCTGCACCAACCAGGGCCTGGCGGTGGCGGCGGCCACCGTGTACATGGCCCTGCTGGGGCCCGAAGGGTTGCGCCGCGTGGCCGGTCGCTGCCACGCCAACGCGCGCCGGCTGGCACGGCTGCTGGAGGCGGTGCCGGGCGTGGAGCGGCTATTCGACGGGCCCGTGTTCCACGAGATGGCCTTTCGCGTGGCGGCCCCGACCACCGAGGTGCTGCGGGCGCTGGAGGCCCAGGGCATCCTGGGTGGTGTCGAGCTGGCCCCTGACTACCCCGAACTCGGGCACGGGCTACTCATCTGCACCACCGAGACCAAAGAGGAGGACGATTTGAAGCGCTTGGCCGAGCACCTGGAACGCATTCTCGGCAAGCGCATCAAGCTTCCGCCTTGTGCGATGAAAACGTAACCCCCAAGGAGAACATGATGGTCACTTTCGCAGGCAATCCCATCACCCTCAATGGCAACTTTCCCACCGTCGGCACCAAGGCGCCCGCCTTCACCCTCGTGGGCAAGGACCTGAAAGACGTGTCCCTCAAGGACTTCGCCGGCAAGCGCAAGGTGCTCTCCATCGTGCCGAGCCTGGACACGCCCACCTGCGCCAAGTCCACCCGCGTCTTCAACGAAAAGGCTTCCAGCCTGCCCAACACCGTGGTGCTGGTGATCTCGGCGGATCTGCCGTTCGCCCAGGCGCGCTTCTGCGGCGCTGAGGGCTTGAGCAACGTCATTACCCTCTCCACGCTGCGCGGGTCCGAGTTCAAGAAAAACTACGGCGTAGAAATCGCGAGCGGGCCTCTGGCGGGCTTATGCGCCCGGGCGGTGTTGGTGCTGGACGAGAACGACGTGGTGAAGCATGCCGAACTCGTGTCCGAGATCAAGAACGAGCCCAACTACGAGGCGGCGCTGGCGGCGCTGAAGTGAGCGTTTTTCCCGATGATCGCATGCTGATTTTCGAGCTGTCGCAGCCCGGTCGCCTGAACACGGCGTTGGCCCCCGAGTGGGTGGAGCCGGAAGACATCCCAGCCGCACTGCGTCGGTGCTCCGCCATCGCCCTGCCCGAGGTATCGGAGCTGGACGTGGTGCGCCATTACACGCGGCTATCGCAACGGAATTTCTCCATCGACACCCACTTCTATCCGCTGGGCTCCTGCACCATGAAATACAACCCGCGGGCGGCCGGGGCTCTTGCGATGTTGCCCCAATTCCTGGCGCGCCATCCGCGGGCACCTGAACGCACGGGTCAAGGCTTTCTCCGTTGTCTCTACGAGCTCCAGGAAATCCTGAAGGCGGTGACCGGCATGGCCGGCGTGAGCCTGGCGCCGATGGCAGGGGCCCAGGGCGAGTTTGCCGGTGTCGCGATGATCCGCGCCTACCACGAGGCCCGGGGCGATGGAGAGCGCACCGAAATCATCGTTCCCGACGCGGCCCACGGCACCAACCCGGCCACCGCCAGCATGTGCGGCTACACGGTGCGGGAAGTGCCCACCACGCGCGATGGAGACGTGGATCTGGATGCCCTTGCAGCCGCGGTGGGACCGAAGACGGCGGGACTCATGCTCACCAACCCCTCGACGCTCGGTGTGTTCGAGCGCCGCATCCTGAACATTCAGCGCCTGGTGCACGAGGCCGGGGGGCTGCTGTACTACGATGGCGCCAACCTGAACGCCATCCTGGGACGCGTGCGTCCTGGCGACATGGGCTTCGACGTGGTCCACGTGAACCTCCACAAGACTTTTGCGACACCCCATGGCGGAGGTGGCCCGGGCGCGGGGCCGGTGGGAGTGAGCGAGAAGCTCCTGCCGTTTCTGCCCGTGCCCATCGTAACGGAGGAAGGCGGAGGGCTTCGGCTTTTGACCGAGCGCGACCGGCCCCAGACCATCGGGCGCCTGTCCGCCCACCTGGGCAACGCGGGCGTGCTTCTTCGGGCTTACGTCTATGCCCGCATGTTGGGCGCGGAAGGCATGCGCCGGGTGTCCGCCTTCGCCGCCCTCAACGCCAATTACCTCATGGTGCGGCTCAGGCAGGCAGGGTTCGAGTTGGCGTATCCCAGCCGGCGCGCGGGCCACGAGTTCGTGGTCACGCTCAAGCGCTTGAAGCAGGAGACCGGGGTGAGCGCCATGGATTTCGCCAAGCGGCTGCTCGACTACGGCTTTCACGCGCCCACCACCTATTTCCCTCTACTTGTCCCCGAATGCCTGCTCATCGAGCCCAGTGAGACCGAGTCCAAGCAGACCCTGGATGCGTTCGTGGAGGCGATGGTCCAGGTGGCGCGGGAAGCGCGCGAAGACCCCGAGCGGGTCAAGACCGCGCCCCACACCCTTCCCGTGAAGCGGCTCGACGAGACGCGCGCCGCGCGCGTGCTGGACCTGCGGTGGAAATAACCCCGCCCGAGCATCCGCGCAAAGGGGAGGCGGGACTCAAGCACGTGTGGGACGCCCTGTTCCACTCCCTGGATGGGCTGAAGGCCGCCTACCGCTGGGAAGGGGCCTTCCGCCTGGAAGTATGGATCGCCGCGGTGCTCATCCCCCTGGCCCTGTTCCTGCCCGCTTCGGGCACTGGCAAGGCCCTCATGGTGGCGAGCGTCTTCCTGGTGCTGATCGTGGAGCTGCTCAACTCCTCGGTGGAAGCGGCGGTGGACCGGGTGTCGCAGCAAAATCGCTCCCTCGCCAAACGGGCCAAGGACATTGACGGCGCGGCGGTGTTGGTGAGTGCGGTGAACGTCTCCGTCGTTTAGGCCTGCGTCATCCTCGGTTGAGTCCTGGTCGCCGGTTTCACCCGTTTCCCTGAACGCCTCCCGCCGGGAAATCCGCACCCAGTGCAGGCTGTGGGGATGTGTTGACCCCACCTGTGACTGCGCCTCTTGAAGGACTACGCTTCAGGATGCTCTGAGTTGAGAACTCGGGCTTCTTTGCTGAAATTTCCCTTCGCCGGGAAGCAAACTTCTATCAAATCATCAAGGTGCAGCTAAACAGGCAAGGCTCGGCTGTGGCTGCCACCGTTCTGGTTTTTCTCGCTGTTGTTGCGCCATGAGGAGACAAGCCTTTGTATTTTTGTGGTCTTCCTCAGCGGCATGAATATTGCGGAAAAGGGCTGCGCTCGAGCCGCAAAGGTTTGATTGTTTAACTACCAGGAGGAGTCAATGGCGTTCACCTACTTGAAAGGTCAGTTGGAAGACTGGGTGGCTCAGCGGGAGCGGTGGGAAACTCGGCGTCAATTTGGTGCCGAAGGTCCAAATAACCGCCGGCTGTGGGTCTTGGCATGCATGGACGAACGCTTGCCGGTGGATGAAGCGCTTGGCATCCGGTGCGACACGCCGGTCGGCGGTGGCGATGCCCATTTGTTCCGCAACGCTGGGGGCATTGTCACCGACGATGCCATTCGTTCGGCAATGCTGACAATCAACTTTTTTGGCACGCGGGAAATCGTGGTGCTGCAGCACACCGGCTGCGGGATGCTTTCAGCAAATGCGGCTGATCTTGAAAAGGCATTGCGTGACAAAGGAATTGACGTGGACAACGTGCCGATCGATCCCTCTTTGCCCGAACTCAAGCTCGAGAAGGGCGCGTTCGCAAAGTGGATCGGAATGATGGATGACGTGGACTTGACCTGTATTAAGTGCGTCGAGCTTTTGCGCAACCATCCACTCATACCGAAAGATGTGGTGATCAGTGGCTGGATTTGGGAAACGGAGTTCCGCAGGCTGCGCAAGCCAGATCCGAACGCGGCGACCAGAGCGGTCACCCAGGCGACGGCTGCCTCCATGAAGGTGAAGGGTAAACAGCCTCCGCGCTGGTCATAGGCGACAAGGAGGGAGAGCGCGGGAGCGACCGACCAAGTTCGGGGCATGGACGCAAGCGCTCTCCCTCTTTCGGGAGTCTTCAACAGAGGAGGGAAGCGATTCCATGCCCACGTACGATTATCGCTGCCTCGCCTGCAATGCCGTCTTCGAAGTTCAACAGCGGATACGCGCTCCTGGTCCAGTTTGTCCCGCCTGCGGCGGTGCGACGCAAAAAGTGATTCTTTCCGCGCCGGCGATCCACGACTCCTCGGCCGTCGGAAGGGAATTGGCGATGAGGTCCCTACCCGAGTGCGGAAAGGGATGCCGCTGCTGCCCCTAGGACAGGGCGCCGGGACGCGGACTGTAATTGCGCAAAGCGCTGCCATGGCTTGTGAGGGAGGAGTATGAGAGGTTCCGCGGTCTTTTTGATAAGAGCGTCTCGTTGGGACTCCTTGGGTGTCACGGCCTCCTTGCTGTGCATTACCCATTGCTTAGCGCTGCCGGTGATCGCAGTGGTATTGCCCACTTTGGCCTTGGCGGAGATCGCAACTCACAGGGTACTGGTGTTGCTCGTTTTCCTGATGGGCATTCTTGCCTTCGTGTCCGGTTACAAAAGGCATCGGAAACGAGGCGTGTGGATCGGCTGCGTGCTGGGCGTGGGCATGCTCTTGACTGCTGTATTGCTGCCGGAGCAGCTAGTGAGTGAAGCGCTCGAGACAGTGCTCACGGTAGCAGGCGGAGCGGTAATGATCGTCTCGCATGTCGCTAACGCGCGATTCTGTCGCGTCTGTTTGAACTGCGGCGAAGGCGGCTGCGGCGCGGTGTGAGAGTGACAAGACCTTCAAGCGGGGAGAGTGCGCTGACCAGCATTTGCGAGCGTGCCTTTCGGGAGTGCGAGAAGAGAGAGGAAGGAGAAAGAGATGACGCGGCTATTGTGCACAACGGTCTTCCTCGGCGCCTTGTTTTTTTATTCTGTAGCCCAGGCCGAACCGCAGCCTAGGGAAACAAGCCGCGGCTTGGGTCTCGATGTGGCGGTCGGTCTGATGCATGTCTCGCCTCAGATCGACTCTCCAGTGATCGGCGCCGACGCCAGCACCGAGACTAATCCGGTAGTCGGCCTGACGTACCATTTGAACGAAAGCATCGCGCTGAACACGGCACTCGGCATTACGCGGCATGAGTTTTCAGCGCCGGGCCTGGGGAACCTCGGCAAGGTCAGCCTTGCCCCGTTTCACGTGGTGGTCCAGTACCGTTTTCTGCCCGGGAGCGCCTTCAGGCCCTACGTGGGCGTAGGTGTCAATCGCACCGTATTTTTCCGGCAAGGCGGTCCGGTGTTCTCCCTGCTGGAGGACTTCAAGTCCAGCACCGGGCCGGTCCTGCAAGCGGGCTTCGACTATGCCTTGGGCAAACAGTACTTCCTAAATTTGGATTTCAAGAAGTTCTACATCGACACCGACGTGGTCTTCAAAGGGGGCTCCAAGGTAGAGACTATTGGTTTGGATCCCACAGTGATCAGCGCCGCCATCGGCTACCGCTTTTAGATGTCCCGCAGCGAAGGAGCTAGCCTTGGTGAGGTGTTCATACTTGAGGCCCCAATGTTGTCGTCGCTTAGGTTGTCGGCGGCCAGAGAGGGGACGCCTGCCGTGCAAAAGGCTAAGCGGGCTGTCGACGTCAGAGTGCCGGTGCCGTACTTGTCTTCGCTTCGCCACGCTTCTCGCCTTGCTTTGCCTGGCGATGAGCGAGCCAAAGCCTGCGGCCGCAATGGAATTGGTCGAGAGACAGGGGGCGGGTCAGGGTAGCCGTATTGCCCAACTTGGAGGGGACGCCGTTACTCTTGCCGGGGCGACTAGCCACCGTGAGCCGCTTGGCAAAGCGCAACAGGAAAGCGGCGATCAGTTGCCTGGCGTACCAGGAGCCGAACTCAGTCTCACCTATGTCGGTATGATTGGCGTAAGCACCGCGGAGGACGCAACGCTCGCTATTTTGCAGGGGGGTGCGCACGAGGCGAACCGCAATGCCCGCCCGCTGCATTTGTTTACCCTGCATCCCAGGGTCGCCTTTATCCGAAACGCCGCAGTGGAGGCCAGCGCCATGCTGCGTGCGTCTCCCGGCGATGGGATCACGGCGGAGCTGGAAGAGGCGTATCTAATCCTGGGTGACGGGCGCGATCATCCGCAGCTCAAGCTCGGCCGCTTCTTTGCTGAAGTGGGGCGCTTCAATCCAGAGCATTTCGAGGATTCACATTTCGTCGACAAACCCGTCATCCATACCCGTCTCTTCGGCCCCGAGCAGCTTAGCAACGGGGGTATCAGGATTCTATGGCCCTTCTCTGGGACATACAGGCTTTTCTACGGCGTGCAGAGCGCTCGGGGCGAGACGGCGAGCAGTTTTTTGTTTGAACCGGGCGAAGAAGTGGGGGGGCACGGTCTGATCGCCCGCCGTTCCAGAGGACTGCGCGAGCGGCTGCATTGGGTGCGTGGAGAGACAGAAGGGACCCTCTCCGAAGGATCGAGGGTCGTATCGGGGCTCACCGCATTATGGGGCCCCAACGCGAGTGGAATGACGACGACCACTTCGATCATCGAGGCGGATGTTGAACTGCGACGAACCCCGGGCCCTGGCCCCTTGGGGGGCTTGACCAGCTTTAGGCTGGAAGCACTCGGGCGCCGCTATGAAGCTGGCGACCCAGGGAATGCTGATCGGGAGACGCTCAGGGACTGGGGGCTGGTTGTGCAAGGCGTTTGGCGCTTGGAGCGGACGCTGGCAGCCGGCATGCGCCTGGAGTACGCCGACGGTCGCAACGGCAAAACGCCTGACCCAGAACGGAGCCGGCGTATGCGGGCAACGGCAAGTCTGACCCGATTCTTGGGCCGGTACGTAGGCCTCCGAGTGCAGTACAACCGGGATTGGCCGACGGGACTCCAGGGGGCGGAAAATTCCTTCTGGCTTCAGCTCAAGCTGACAACCGAAAGGGTAGACGCGGCTTACGCCCACTAACGGGTGTTGTACTCGAGAAATTGTACTTCTTAGCGCGAAGCGCAAGTTCGTATGTACACCAAACTGATTCAATGCGTTTTTTCTGATACGCGTTTCCAGTCGGGAAGATATTTTTCTTAAACGCCTACTCCTTAGGCGCATCTAATTGATTTAACAATAAAATTACTGGCTTCGTCTTGGTACGATGATTGCACTATAGTTGAAAAAATAATCGCTTAGCGCTACGCGCAAGGAGGAGGCCATGACGAGCCAGTCACATTCGAAGTTGAGCGCGATCTCTTTCCTGCAAAGCTTCGTGGTCCAGAGCCTAAAGGTGGCCAATCAGCTCGGGTGCAGCCAGTGTGGAAGAAAATCGAGTTACATCGAGCACTTGGGTTTGGGGGCGAGTATTTGTTTTGAAAAAGCATGCCGTGAGCATAAAGGCATTGGAGATGGGCCGCTGACTGCAGATCAGTACGCCGACGTGATCGTGTCCATTAAAAACCAGATCGGTGGAAATTTTTCCCGCGCTTCTAGCCAAGCGGGTGTGGTGCGGGTCGTGAATACGCGCTGCCCATTCGGGGACGCGGTGAAGGAGGCTCCCGAACTATGCCGCATGACTTCCAGCGTTTTCGGCGGAATCGCCGCTCGCAACATGGGTTATGCAAAGGTGGAACTCAAAAAGCGCATCGCTACGGGTGCCGACATGTGCGAGGTCCTCATTTATCTTGATCCGGAGAAGGCTAAAGGAAAGGAGGGAGACGAATACCACCGGGCCGGCGATCTCATTGTCTCCACGTCCCTTTCGTCTGAAGTCACCATGCGGGTTCAGGAGAAATTCCGCCAGTTCTGGTGCGCTGTCCCTGACGGAAGCCCAGGGCGTGCAGGGCGACCCAGTATCGTTGCCGAGTCGGCGGCCATGCGCAGAGCGTTGGAGGCTGTGGAACGGGTTGCGCCCACGACAGCGACGGTTTTGATCCTGGGTGAAACCGGCGTCGGCAAGGAGGTCATCGCGCGCGCCATCCACGCGCTGAGCGGGCGCAGAAATCGTGAACTTGTGGCCGTCAACTGCGGTGCGATTCCGGAGAGCTTGATCGAGAGCCAACTCTTTGGTCACGAGAAAGGGGCTTTCACGGGCGCCTATCAAGTCCACCACGGCTTCTTCGAGCGCGCGGAAAGGGGCACGCTGTTTTTGGACGAAATCAATTCGCTGCCGCTGTCTGCCCAGACGCGCCTGCTGCGCGTTCTCCAGGATGGTACCTACGAGCGGGTCGGGGGGAAGCACACGCTGCGCGCGGACGTGCGAGTGGTCGCCGCCTCGAACCGCAGCATCGAAGAAATGGTCGCCGCTGGACAATTCCGGCGCGACCTCTTTTATCGGCTGAACGTGGTTCCCATCTACATTCCCCCGCTGCGCGAGAGGAAGGAAGACATTTCGGCGCTTACCCACCACATGCTCAGCCAGCTATCTGAGAAATATGGGACCGCGGCGAAAACGCTGAGCGAGCGAGCTTGGATCCAGATTATGACCTACGATTGGCCGGGGAATGTACGGGAGCTAGAGAACGTCCTGGAGCGCTCCTTCCTGTTCGCCGAGGGGGCGGTCATTGAGGAGATCCTATTTGATTCCCAGGCTTGCGCGCTTCGCACCGAGCCGGAACGCTTTGGGCTACGGATGATCAAGAGACAGGCCGCCATGCAGATTGAAGACAAGGTCATTCGTGAGGCGCTTGCGCGTTATGGAGGGAATGTGACGGCTGTGGCGCGGGAGATGGGCATCACGCCCAGGGCGGTGCATTTTAAGCTCAAGGCTTATGGCATTGATGCCAAGCTTTATCGCAACCGCAAGGGTGCGCTGGCAAAAGGCGGCTGCGAGCGCGAAGCGATGCTTCCCTTACGCTGAGGGCCTTTATGAATTCACGTTGAGGCTTCGTTTCATGGCCAAGATCGGTGTTGTGGTGGTTTCGGGGATGCGGGAGCGGTTGCAGATGGCGGCGATGGTGGCCTCGGTGGGGGCGGTGAGCGGCCACGAAGTGGCGGTGTTCTTATCGATGAATGCTTTGCCCTATTTTCGCCGAGGGGTTGAGCCCCTGGCGCTGGCCGAGGGCGAGGCGGGTGTGCGGCTGGAAGAGAGGCGGGCGCCGCCTTTCAAGCAGCTGTTTCAACAGGCGGTGGAGCTGGGGCAGGCCAAGCTCTATCCCTGTTCGATGGCGATGGACGTGCTGGGTTTGCAGCGCGAGGACTTGGAGCCTTATCTGGCCGAGCCCTTGGGGCTGACGAAGTTTTTAGAGGATTGTCAGGATGCCCAGGTCTGGTCGTTCTGAGGTGGGGGGTGATGGTCAAAAAGATCGTGGATGCCCGCGGCAGTTTCTGTCCAGGGCCCCTGATGGAGTTGATTGCGCAGCTCAAGCTCGTTGAAGTGGGCGACGAGCTGGAAGTGCTCTCCACCGACCGGGGTTCGGCCCACGACATCCCGCAGTGGGTGCGCAAGGTGGGGCACGAGTTGCTCGGCAGCCGAGAGGAGGACGGCGTCTGGCACATCACGGTGCGCAAGGCCAAATAGCGGATTCACAGCAACCCGAGGGGCAGCGATGAAGATCTTGATTGTCGGCGGCGGGATGGGCGGCACCATTCTCGGCAACAACTTAGCGCGGCGGCTGCGGCCGGAGCTCAAAGCGGGCGCGGTGCGCCTGATCATGCTCTCGGCCTCCGAGCGCCACATGTATCAGCCGGGGCTGCTCTATGTGGCGCTGGGGCGCATGACGCCGGAGGAGCTCTACCGCGAGCAAGCGAGCCTGCTCGAGCCGGGGATCGAGTTTCAAGTCGATCCGGTGACCGAGTTTTGGCTGGACAAGAACCAGGTCAAGACCCAGAGCGGGGCGGTCTACGACTACGACATCCTGGTAATTGCCACCGGCTCCCGTATGGCGCCGTAGCTGACGCCGGGGCTGGCCGAAAACGCCCACTGCTTCTATACCGAAGCCTCGGCGGTGAAGATGTTCAAGGCGCTGCAGGGCTTCAAGGGTGGCAAGGTGGTGATCGCCATGGGCGTGCCCCACAAGTGTCCTATGGCGCCGCTGGAGATCACCTTCATGCTGCACGACTACTTTCAGGAGCGGGGCATTCGGGACAAGGTCCAGATCCACTACACCTATCCCCTCGGGCGCATCCACACGCTCGAGAACGTGGCCCGGTGGGCGGCGCCCGAGTTCGACCGTCTGGGCATCACCTACGAGACCCTGTTCAACCTGAAGGCGGTCGATGGAGACAAGCGCCTTGTCTACAGCGAAGAAGGCGCCGAGGTGAGCTACGACCTGCTGATCACCATCCCGGCCCATCGGGGGATGGAAGTGATCGAGAAAAACGGCTTGGGGGCGGGGGGCTGGATTCCCACCGACCGGTATCGGCTCAACATGGAGGGGCGCGACAACGTCTTCGTCCTCGGCGACACCACCAATCTTCCCATCAGCAAAGCGGGCTCGACGGCCCACTTCGAGGCCGAGGTATTGGGCGAGAACCTGGCGGCGCTGGTGCGGTTCGGCGTGCCGGTGCGCGACTACGACGGCAAGGTGTTCTGCTTCATCGAAGCGGGCAAGGACCGCGCCACCTATGCCATGTTCAACTACACCCAGCCGCCCCAGCCGCAGCCGCCCACCCGCGCGGTGCACTGGTTCAAGGTGGCCTACAACAAGCTCTACTGGCTCTCGGCGCGGGGCCTGCTTTAAGCGGAGGCGAGGCATGGAAGCGCAAGGGCAAGGGGGTGCGCTCTGCGAGTGGGAGCACTTGACGGGGGCGGCCCGAGACGCGGTCACCGACGACATGGTGGCGCGGCTGGCGGAGGCGGCGGGCGCGGGCCTGGGGCTTGTGGATCGGTTGAGCCGTGGCGGGCTTGATCGCCTGGTGGCGATGCTCGAGCGGCTGGAAGCGCAAGGGGCGCTGGAGCGCATCGCCCAGGCGCTGCCCCGGGTGCTGGCGCGGCTGGAGACGGTGGAGGCGCTGCTGGCGAGCCTGGAGCAGGCGGTCCAGGCGGCGGAGAAAGCGCCGGCGGCGGGGGGCTTAAGCGGGCTGTGGCGGCTGCTCAAGGAGGCGCAAAGCCAGCAGGCGCTGGGCCTGTTTCTCGCCTGGGGCCGGGCGCTCAAGAAGCGGCTTCAGGGGGGCGAAGGCGCAGGGGCAGCCTCTGGGCGCTGAGCGCCCGAGCGGGGACCGGCATTTCCCGCGACGGACGAACAGATGGACAAACGGACAAGCGAGGAGCCCATGGGAAGCAAAAAGGCGATGGTTGCGGTGGTGGCGGCAAGCCTGGGGCTCGGGGGGGCCAGCAGCCTGGCCGCCGAAGACCTTCAGGCGCGCAGTTGGGCGGCGAGCTGCGCCGCCTGTCACGGTACCGAGGGGCGCGCGGTGGGCGGCATGCCGGCGCTGGCGGGGAAACCCAAGGAAGATCTTTACAAGGCGCTCAGAGCCTTCAAAGACGGCTCGAAGCCCGCCACCGTCATGCACCAGCACGCCAAGG